>JBKPLP010000100.1:0-39578 GCA_046731735.1 Acidobacteriota bacterium | reverse complement strand
CCGTTCCAGTAGCACAGTCCCGCGGCCAGCATCGACACGCCGGCCAGGACCGTCAAATGGTCGGAGTTGACCGCGGCCGGCAGCCGCTGCGCCATCCAGATCAGACAGCGTTTTTCGACATCGGCCAGCAGGCTGGTGTGGACGCGTTTTGCCTCGGTGTAGTTGTGGGTAGTCATCTCACCTGGGAATGCGAAAATAAGGGCCGAGGCGGCTCATTGATGATTCTCGAGATCCGGGCGGTCGAACCTTTCCGCAAAAATGGCTTTGTTCTGGGCTGCGAGGAGACGCGCCAGGGCATCGTCATCGACCCTGGCGACGAAACGCCGGCGCTCTTGCAGGCTGTTGAGAAGCACGGTCTGCGCATCCGCTACATCCTGCTGACGCATGCCCACCTGGATCACATCACCGGCGTGGCGGCGGCGAAGAGCGCGCTCGGCGCTCCCGTCGGGCTCCACGAAGACGACAGCTTTCTCTACGACGCGGTCGTCCAGCAGGGCGAGATGTTCGGGCTGCGCGTCAAGTCCCAGCCGAAGGTCGATTTCTTCTACGACGGCGAGGGCCCGTGGCGTTTTGGCACGTACGGCGCGTGGATCTATCACACGCCGGGTCACTGCCCGGGAGGCGTGTGCCTTGCGGTGGGTCGGGACGGAGAGAAGGCGCGTACGCTTTTCGTCGGCGACACGCTCTTTGCCGGATCGATAGGCCGTACCGATCTCCCGGGGGGTGACCTGCAGACGCTGCTCTCGTCGATCAAGAACGTGCTGTTCACGTTTCCCGACGAGACGGTGGTCTACTCTGGACACGGGGAACCGACGACGATCGGGCGCGAGCGCCGCACGAATCCATATCTGAATTCGTGAGGCGTCCAAGTCGAGAAGGTTTGCGCAGGCGGCAGACGGGAGAAATCCGCGGATCGCTCGCCGAAGAAACTCAGGCGGAGCGGCTGATGACGAATTCGACTCGGCCGACGCCGAGTCGGTCCCCGTCTTTCAGAATCGCGTCGGTGACGCGCTTCCCATTCACGAACGTGCCGTTCGTGCTGTCGAGATCGTGGACCTGTAACTCAGACGCACCCGCGGTCAGCCGGCAGTGGAGGCGCGAGACCAGCGCCGCGTCGACCGTGAATTCCGCGCCCGACGATCGGCCGATGGTCTTGATGTTCCCGGGCAGGATCCTGAAGGTGAACGCAGGATCGGCGTCTTCGGCGGTCTGCAGCAGCCACATCGCGGACTACAGATCCCGCACGCGCGCGTGAACGACTGCGCCGCCACGCGTCAGCAGCGTCTCGCGCGTGATCTCATCGTCGGCATTGATGGGGAACGCCGGCTGTTGTGCCCCGTCTTTCCCGAGCAGGTGCGCGAGAAAGGTGGTGATGTTCTTCGAATACATCTGGCTCGCGTGATAGGGCACGAGCGCGGGCGGATTCGAGGGGCCGAGAATCGTCACGCCGTTGTGCGTGACGATCTCGTCGGGCCGCGTGAGTTCGCAGTTCCCGCCGCGCTCCGCGGCGAGATCGACAATCACCGAGCCGGGCGGCATCGCCTGGACCATCTCCGCCGTCACCAGGATCGGAGCACGTTTTCCGGGAATGAGCGCGGTCGTGATCACCACGTCGCTCGCCGCGACGACCTTGAGCATCATCTCGCGCTGCCGTTTGTAGAACGATTCGTCCTGCGCCTTCGCGTAGCCTCCCTGGTCCTCGGCGTCGGCCGATTCCAGCGGCAGCTCGACGAACTTCGCGCCCAGGCTCTGAACCTGCTCCTTCACCGCCGGACGCACGTCGTAGGCCTCGACCTTCGCACCCAAGCGGCGCGCGGTGGAAATCGCCTGCAGCCCGGCGACGCCGGCGCCCATGATGAAGACGCGCGCGGGCGAGACGGTCCCTGCGGCGGTCATCAGCATCGGGAACATGCGCGGCAGCGTTGTCGCCGCCAGGAGGACCCCTTTGTAGCCCGCGATCGTGGCCATCGACGACAGCGCGTCCATGCTCTGCGCGCGGGTGATCCGCGGCATCAGCTCCATGGAGAAGAGATTGACGCCCGCGGGCGCGAGGTCGCGAACCGGCTTGGGGGCGCCGAGCGGATCCGCGAACCCGATCACCGTCTGACCGGATCGCAGCAATGACGAATCGGCGGGGAAGGCGCGCACCTGCAGAATGATGTCGGCCGTCTTGAAGACGTCCTGCCGCGACGCGAGCGCCGCTCCCTGCGCGCGGTACAAATCGTCGGGAAACCCCGCCGACACACCGGCGCCTGATTCGACGACAACTTCGAGGCCGGATTTCAGGAGAGCGGGAACGGCTGCCGGAACGAGGGCGACGCGTGTTTCGCCCGGAAAAATCTCTCTCGGAACGCCGACTCTCATATCCGGTTCAAAGTGTAATTCGAATTCATCGGCGCAGCCAGTCGACGATCGCCTTCGAAACCGCGGGTGTGACGGTCTTGTCGGAAAGCGAGACGTACTCGGAGACGTCGCCGGTCTTGGCGGGCACCAGCAGGTGATTGATACCGGGGAGGTGAAGCGTGTCCACGGGCCCGGCCTTCTTCCTTTTTCGCGCGAGCTCCGCCAGGCGGTCGGCGTTATGTGGAAACACCTGCTGATCGAGGTCTCCCTGGATGATGAGGATCGGCTGTTTCAGCTTGAGCATGACCGCCGCGGGGTCGAACATCAGCACGCTGCGGAACCAGGGGGACTCCGCCTGCTGGCGCAGCTCCGGCGGAATACCTTCCCATCCTTTCTCGCTGATCACCGCGGTCTGGATTTTCTTCTGCAGTTCGATCTTCGCCTCGCGTTCCGCGGCGGGTGTGTTCATCAAATCGAGCAGGCGCTGCTGCTGTTCGAGGATCAGCTCCGATCCTCGTACTCCGGGGGCCGCGATGAGGATCAACGACGCGATTTTCTTTTCGTGCGCGGCGGCGACCATCGCCACCGCCCCTCCTTCGCTGTGGCCGGCGACCGCGATGTGACGTGGATCGACGTCCTGGCGCTTCGACAGCCAGTTCACCGCGGTCGCCAGGTCGTCGGCATAATCCTCGAGCGTCGCCCGCTCGCTGCGGCCGCCGCTCTGCCCGACGCCGCGCTTGTCGTAGCGCAGCACCACGAAGCCCTCTTTCGCGAGCGCGCCGGCGAGTTGGGCGAAGATTGGAATTCCGGCGACGAGCTCGTCGCGATCCACCGAACCGGATCCCGCCACGAGCACGATCGATGGGTGCCGCAGCTTCCCCATGGCCGGCGGCATCGTCAGAGTACCGGCAAGCGAGAATCCGAGAGTCGGAATGATGACGTCTGTGTCGGTGGGATTCCGTACCGGTTGCGGCCTCGTGGCGACGCCGGCGAGATCGGATCGGATGACGTGCAGTCCCGCCGCCGGTAAGTCCAGCCGTACGAGCCGCGCGCGCGAATCGATCGCGACGGTGCCGGCCATCGGGCTGCCGGGATTCTGAAACACGACCTCGTACCGGCGCGTGGCGATCGGACCCGCAGGGGAGGGCAGCTGCTCGCGGGTCATGCTGTTCACGCTCACGCGGACTTCGGCTTGCGGCGGGACGTAGGCGTGCAGTTCGGCCGGTGGTTCGAGCGACGCGAGGCGAGCGGCGAGCGCCTCGTATCCGGCAAAAAACGTGTTCGACAGCACGATCGTGCGCGCGGAGATCTGATCGGTCTTCGATGTCGTCGCGCCGTTCTGCGTGATTTCGTTGATCGCGGTGGTCATGCCAAACGAGGTGCCGAGCGCGACCGGGCGGCCGGCCTGAGTCGCCTCGACCCGCAGTTCGGTCGGCTGCCAATCCGCGGTGTACTTCACCTCGGCGCGGTTGACGGTGAGGTTCAGCGGCTGCGCGAACTGAGCGGTCGACGAGATAATCCACGTCGAGCCGCTGCGGGCGAGCCGCACCTGCTCGACTCCCACCCGGGTGGTGCCGAGGAAGACCGTGAACTGGACGTCCCCTTCCGCAGGCGTCTGGCCCGGCGGTGGTGCCGTTTGCGCCGCCGCGGCGGTGGCGAGAACGGCCGCCAGCCACGCGGCGGTACAATAACGGACGAACTGCATTTCCTCAGGATATCAGCAAGCTGAATGTCTCCACTTGATGGATATCGCGCGCTGCGAGAGGGCGCCGGGCTCCTCGATCGGTCGTCCTCTCGAGGCCGGATCCGGTTGACCGGCGCGGATCGTCGCGCATATCTCCAGGGCCTGCTCACCAACGACATCGTGGCTCTCGAGCCAGGCACGGGCTGCTACGCGGCCTATCTGACGCCGCAGGGCCGGATGATTGCTGACATGCGCGTGTTCGAACTCGGCGACGCGCTGCTCGTCGATCTCGAGAGCGACGTGGCTGAAACGGTGCGCTCTCGATGGGAGCAGTTCATCTTCACCGAAGAGGTCACGGTGGAAGCGCTGACTGCGTCGACGGCGCAGATCGGCGTCTACGGGCCGCGCGCAGCGTCGGTACTCGCCTCTGCATTCTCTGCCGCAGGAACTCCGGGAACCGGCCGCGAGGCCGCGACGACCGGAGGGCGGCCATCGCCTGGGGCAGAGACACTCGGCTCGATGGCGATGCATTCGAATCTCAGTCTGGACTTTCAGGGAGCGGCGGCGTTCGTCCTTCGCGGCGACGACCCGGGCGTCGGCGGGTTCGACATCGTCCTACCCGTCGACAGGAAAGACTCCGTTCTGGACCTGCTGACGACGCTCGGTGCGGAAGCGGTTGCGCCGGAGGCCGCCGAGGTTTGCCGGGTGGAGGCCGGCCGGCCGCGCTTCCACGTCGACATGGACGAAGAGACGATCCCGCTTGAAGCAGGCATCGAAGACCGCGCTATCAGCCAGACGAAAGGGTGTTACGTCGGGCAGGAGATCATCATCCGGGTGCTGCACCGGGGACACGGGCGGGTCGCACGCAGGCTCGTGGGTTTCCGTTTCGATCCGTCCGTTCCGACCCCCTCGCGGGGCGACAAAGTGCGCTCGACGGACCGCGACATCGGCGCGATCACCAGCGCCGTAGCCTCACCAGCGCTCGGCGTCCCGATTGCGCTCGGGTACGTGCACCGCGACTACGTGCAGCCCGGTACGCAGGTGACGGTTGGTGGATCCGGTGCCACGGTCACCGCACTGCCATTCGTCGGCCGGCCGCCCGAGTAATAGGTTTCAACTATTCCCACCACACAGCGGGTTCTGGTCAAATCGTCGGTCTCACATGAGCAGCGATCGCGTTTTCCGATTGCTTCGGGCGGGGCTCGTCATTCTGCTGCTCAACAGCGCGTACATCGCGTCTTCCGCGGCACCGTCGCTGTTCTTCTACTCGAATATCGCGCTGCACGTGCTGCTCGGCGCGGCCCTGACCGTCGGGGCCATCATCTATCTGGCCGGGGTTCGCCCACGGTTCTCGCCGCTCAGCCTGGTCGCCGGCGTCCTCTTCGGCGCGACGATCGCAGCCGGTGTCTGGCTCGCCGGCGTCGGTGCGACGCGCGTGCACCAGCGCGTGATCGACGTGCACCGCGGCCTCGCGATTGCCGCGGCGCTCGCGCTCGCTGCGTGGGCGATCGCTTATGCAGGCCGCGCGGCCACGCCGCGCGCCCGGCGGGCCGCATGGGCGGCAGCGGCGCTTCTCGTGGTCGCGGTTGCGGCGCCGGTATTAATAAAGGTGATCGCGAAGCGTCAGTGGCAGGACAGATACCGCATCGTGAACCCGCTGGTGCCCCCGCTGGCCATGGATAACGAAGGCGGCGGTCCGGGAACGCCGTTCTTTCCTTCGTCGGCCAAAACCAACGTCGGCGGCACGATCCCGTCGAACTTCTTCATGACCAGCAAGACGTGCGAGCGCTGCCACAAGGACATCTACGACCAGTGGAACTCGTCAGCCCACCACTTCTCCTCGTTCAACAATCAGTGGTATCGCAAGTCGATCGAGTACATGCAGGATGTCGTCGGGACACGTCCCTCGAAGTGGTGCGCCGGCTGTCACGATCACGCAGTGTTCTTCAACGGCCGGTTCGATCGGCCCATCAAGGAACAGATCGATACGCCCGAGGCGCAGGCCGGTCTCTCGTGCACATCGTGCCACTCCATCGTCCATGTCGGGAGCACGATGGGGCAGGGGGACTTCGTGATCGAGTACCCGCCGATGCACGATCTTGCGGCGAGCGACAACGCGTTTCTGAAGTACACGCACGACACCCTGACCTACTGGGCGCCGGAACCGCACCGGAATACGTTTCTGAAGCCGTTCCATCGCGAGCAGACGGCTGACTTCTGCGCGTCCTGTCACAAAGTCCACCTCGACGTGCCCGTCAACGGCTACCGCTGGATCCGCGGCTTCAACGACTACGACAACTGGCAGGCGTCGGGTGTCTCCGGCCAAGGTGCGCGATCTTTCTATTACCCGCCGAAACCGATGCGCTGCGCCGACTGCCATATGCCGCTCGTGGCCTCGAACGATCCGGCGGCGAAGAACGGAAAGATTCGCTCGCACCGCTTTCCGGGCGCCAACACGGCGCTGCCCTTCGTAAATCACGACACCACGCAATTGAAAGCGGTACAGGACTTCCTCCGCGACGGCGCGGTATCGGTTGACGTGTTCGGCATCGCGCGCGGCGGCGCTCCCGCGCCAATCGCGGAGGACACCGGCGCGGGGAAAGGATCCGAACCCCGGATCGCAAGTACCTTCGCCGTCGGCGAGGAGTCGGCGCAGTTCGGTGCGGCGGCGGTCAGCAACGCGCCGCCCGTTGAAGTCGTTGCGCCGCTCGACAAGATCCCTGTGGCGGTTCGTCGTGGCGAATCCGTGCGCGTCGAAGTCGTGCTTCGGACGCGGAAGGTGGGGCACTTCTTCCCGGGCGGAACGGTTGACGCGTTTGACGTCTGGGTGGAATTCGAAGCGACCGACGATCGCGGCCGGGTGCTGCTTCACAGCGGGGCGGTGCGCGACGACGGGAAGGGGCCGGTCGATGCGGGTGCGCATTTCTATCGCAGCCTCCAGCTCGACGAGCACGGCAACCAGATCAACAAACGGAATGCCTGGATGTCGCGTTCGGTCGCGTACGTGCGGCTCGTTCCTCCAGGCGCAGCCGACACGATCCACTACCGGCTCGACGTCCCGAAGGACGCCGGCGATCGCATCCACCTGCGAGCGAAGGTGAACTACCGCAAGTTCGCGTGGTGGAACACTCAGTGGGCGTTCGCGGGCGTTCGCGATCCGAAGGACGCGAAACCGGCCGTGGCGCGTTCCTACGACGATGGGCGATGGCTGTTCATCGGGGATACGTCAAAGGTGTCCGGGCAGATCAAGGCGATCCCGGATATTCCGACGACGGTGATGGCGCAGTCGCAGGCAACTCTGCTGGTGGTGCCCGAGGCCGCGCCGCTGGAGGGTGCGAAGCCGTTCCTCGACAAGTCGGTTCGCGAGCGCTGGAACGACTACGGCATCGGCTTGCTGCTGCAGGGAGATTTGAAAGGCGCGGAGGCGGCATTCCTGAAAGTAATGGCGATGGATCCGCCGTACGCCGACGGCCCGGTGAACGTTGCCCGCGCGCGCCTTCAGGAAGGGAACGTCGAGGCGGCGATCGAAATGCTCGAGAAGGCGCTGAAAATCGATTCCGATCTCGCCAAGACGCACTTCTTCATGGGCACGGCGCTCAAGACGCTCGGACGATACGACGACGCGCTGTCACACCTGCGCGCCGCCGCCGCCAAGTATCCGCGCGATCGCGTCGTCCTCGACCAGATGGGGCGTGTGCAGTTCCTGCAGCGGCAATTCAACGATGCCATCGCCACATTCCAGCGCGTGCTGCTCGTCGACCCCGAGGATCTCCAGGCGCACTACAACCTGATGCTGTGCTATCAGGGGCTCGGCAACAGCGAGCTCGCCGCGCGCGAGCAGAAGCTGTACATGCGCTTCAAGGCCGATGAATCGGCGCAATCGATCACCGGCGCGTACCGCTTGAAGTCGCCCGAAGACAACAACGAACGCCAGCAGATACACGAACACCGTGCCTACACGAATCCTCGTTAGCGTCATTGCCTGCGGCCTCACGCTTGCCGCCGTCCACGCCGCGTCGCGAACAAGCGACAGCGAACTGAGCCACGCGAACGGAGGGGGGCACGGGGGCCCGGCGAGTGTGCGTGCAAGGGGTCTGGGGACGAAGTCCCCAGATCAGAGAACCGTCAGCTTCGTCGACGTGACCACGCCCGCGGGCCTCAAGTTCGTTCACACGAGTGGCGCCTACGGCAAGAAACTGCTGCCCGAGACGCTCGGCTCCGGCTGTGTATTCCTGGATGCCGACGGCGACGGCTGGCAGGACCTGTTCCTCGTCAACGCGACGTCGTGGCCGGGCCACAAGGCCGCCCGGTCGCTCTCGGCGCTTTATCACAACAACCACAACGGCACATTTACAGATGTGACGCCTGGCTCCGGCCTCGATGTCGAGATGTACGGGCTCGGCGGCGCCGCCGCGGACTTCGACAACGACGGCAAGGTGGATCTCTACGTCGCCGCGTTAGGCGGAAACCACCTGTTTCGCAATTCGGGAGGCGGCAAGTTCGCCGAGGTGACCGCGTCCGCCGGCGTGTCGAGCGACGGATTCTCGACCGGCGCGCTGTGGTTCGACTACGACAACGACGGCAGGCTCGATCTGTATGTCGCGCACTACGTCGAGTGGTCGATGGAGAAGGACCTGTTCTGCACGCTGGACGGCAAGAACAAGTCGTACTGCACGCCGGAATCGTACAAGGGACAGAGCGGGACGCTTTTCCACAACCGCGGCAACGGCACGTTCGAGGACGTCACGAAAAAGGCGGGGTTGTACGACGCGTCTGCCAAAGGTCTCGGGGTCGCGATGCTGGACTTCGACAACGACGGCAAGATGGATCTGTTCGTGGCGAACGACACGCAGCCGAATCGCCTCTACAAGAACAATGGCAACGGGACGTTCAGCGACGTGGCAATGGGTGCGGGCGTCGCGTTCAGCGAAGCGGGCGTGGCGCGGGCGGGGATGGGCGTCGATGCGAGCGACTACGACGGCTCGGGCCGCCCCAGCCTGATCATCGGCAACTTTTCCAACGAGATGATGGCGCTTTACCACAACGAGGGCACGGGTCTCTTCATCGATGAAGCGCCGCAGTCGGAAATCGGCCGCGCCTCGCTCCTGACGCTCACGTTCGGGTGCTTCTTCTTCGACTACGACCTCGACGGCCGGCCGGACATCTTCGCGGCCAACGGCCACGTCGCCGACGACATCGAGCGCGTGCAGTCTCGCGTGCGCTACGCGCAACGGCCACACCTGTTTCGCAACGCCGGCCAGAAGAAATTCGAGGAGGTCACCGCCCAATCTCCGGCGCTGACGCAGACGCTGGTCGCGCGCGGCGCCGCGTATGCCGACTACGACGCCGACGGCGACCTCGACGTCGTCGTGACGGCGAACAACGGTCCTGCGCATCTGTTTCGTAACGACGGCGGAAACGCGAACAACGCGCTGCGTATCGTGACGGTCGGGACCACGTCGAACAGGGACGGAATCGGAGCGCGCGTCGAGCTCACGCTGGCAGGGACTGCCAGGCCGTGGCAGATCGTGAAAACCGGATCGAGCTACGCGTCGCAGAGCGAGCTGCCCCTTACCTTCGGACTCGGCTCCGCGCGAGAGGTGACCGGCGTCACCGTCAAGTGGCCGAGCGGCCGCATCGATAAGATCGGCGCCCTTAAGGCCAATCAAGTGATTACCGTCAAGGAGGGGTCTGGGCTCGCTTCCGCGGTTCCCCTGAGACATTCCGGTACCAAGTAATGACGCGTTTTCTGGCGGCGATCGCGTTGGCCATCGCAATTCTGGCTCCCGTAGGCCGGGGCTTTATACCCAGGCATTCGGCCTTTATGGTCAGGCAGGCGCAGACGGATACCGATCGCGAGGCGGCGTACCGCGACAACAACCTGGGTGTTGCGCTGCTCGAGCAGTATCAGTACGAGTCGGCCGCCTCGGCATTCCGCGATGCGCTCCGGATCGATCCGTCGCTGGCGCTTGCCCGCCTGAACCTGGGAATCGCGCTCTACTACGTTCCGGATCTTCCCGCCGCGATGCGCGAAGCAACCGAAGCAGCGCGGCTGCTGCCGGCTGCGCCGCAGCCGCCGTACATGCTTGGCCTCATCGCGCGCGCCGACAACCGTGAAGCGGATGCGGCACGCTTCTTCGAGCGGGTCCGTGAGCTCGATGCCCGCGACACCGGCGCGGCCATCAACCTCGCGCAGATTTACCTGCAGCAGCGGAAGTACTCCGAAGCGATTGCCGTGCTGCGCCCGGCGGTCGCCGACGAGCCTTACAACGTGACCGCCGCCTACAACCTTGGATTGGCCCTTACGCGCGCGGGAAACGCCGACGAAGGCCGCCGGATGATGGAGCGGTCGCAAACGCTGCGCACGACGGGTTACGGGACGACGTTGTCGAACACGTATCTCGAGCAGGGCCGCTATGCGGAGGCAGTCGCTTCGACCGGCGCGGAATCAGGCCTGGTCGATGCGGCGACGCCTCCCGTCACCTTTTCCGTCGCATCGCTGGCGACGATGCCGGCGCCACCGTCCACCGGCGGCCGCGGCGAAGATGGCAATGACGCGGGTTGTCTCGCGATGTTCGACGCGGACGGCGACGGCGATCTCGATTTGTTCGTCGCGCGTTCGTCGACCCAGCGCCTTTTCCGCAATGACTCGCGCGGCAGCTTCACCGACGTCACCGCGGCGTCGAATCTCGGTGACGCATCGTCGCCCGCCGCCTGCGTCGCGGGCGACGTCAACAACGACGGGCTCGCCGATCTGCTGGTGATCCGTTCCGGCAGGAGCAGCCTTTACCAGAATGCGCAGGGGGGCCACTTCACCGACGTCAGCGCGGCCGCAGGAATCCCCGAACGCCTTTCATCACCGAGCGCCGTCGCGCTGGCCGACGTCGATCACGACGGCGATCTCGACATCGTCGTCGCTCCGATGCTGCTGTTGCGCAACAACGGGAACAGCACGTTTACCGACATCACCAAGAACGCGGGACTCAGCGGAACGACGCACGTCATCGCGATTATTCCGACCGATTTCGACAACCACCGCGATCTCGATTTACTGATCGCCTCGGTTGATGCTGCTCCCGCGCTGTTCAAGAACCTTCGTGACGGGACGTTCAAGGACGTCGCGGCGGAGGTGGGGCTGGCGGACGCCTTCAAGCCGGGCGATCGTCTCACTACCGCCGCGACCGCGGATGTCAACAAGGACGACTACCCGGACTTCTTCTTCGGCCGCGCGGGCGCTCCTGGCATCCTTGCGCTCAGCGACGGGACGGGTCATTACAGGATCGCACCGCTGCCCGAGGCCGGTACTGGAGCGGCCGCCGCGCAACTGTTCGACTACGACAACGACGGTTTGATCGATGTCGTCACCTGGGGACCCGACGGAAGCCACGTCGCGCGCAACCTGGGGAAGGCGTGGACGGACGTCACCACCGCCAAAGCGTTTCCATCAGCCGGGGCAGCGCCGGCATCCGGCCGGTCGCTGGCCGTTGCCGACGTCGACGCCGACGGCGACAGCGATGTCGTCCTGGTTCCGTCAGCGGGCGGCGGCCCGGTCATGGTGCGGAACAGCGGCGACTCGCGCAACCGGTTCGTGCGCGTGCAGCTGAAAGGCCGCGTCAGCAATCGATCGGGCCTCGGATCGAAGGTGCAGATTCGCGCCGGCAGTCTGACCCAGCGCCTCGAAACGTCTGCCGCATCTCCGGCGGTTGCGCCCGCCGACCTCGTCTTCGGGCTTGGCAGGCGCGGCGGAGCAGACGTGATTCGCGTGCTCTGGCCGTCGGGGACGGTCCAGGCCGAAATTGGCAAGCCGCTGCCGCCGACGATGAGCGTCGAGGAGCTGGACCGCAAACCATCGTCGTGTCCCTTCCTGTTTACGTGGAATGGCGAGCGGTTCGAATTCGTCACCGACTTCATGGGTGGCGGCGAAATGGGCTATTGGGAGTCGCCCGGTGTTCGAAACCTGCCCGACCCCCTCGAGTACGTCCGCATCCGCGGCGATCAGTTGAAGCCGAAGGATGGCCGCTACGAGATTCGCGTCACCAACGAGCTCGAGGAGACGCTCTTTACCGATCGGCTGCAGCTCATGTCGATCGCGCACCCGGCCGACGTCGAGGTGTATCCCAACGAGGGCATGACGAATCCGCCGAAGCCGTTCGCGCTGTTCGGGGCACGCGACCTGGCGCCGCCGCGCGCGTTCGATGAGCACGGTCACGACGTGACCGACCGCATCGCGGCAATCGACAGGCTGTATCCGGATGATTTTCTACTGAAACAGTTCCGCGGCTATGCCGCCGAGCACGAGCTGATGTTCGACATCGGCCGACGTGAATCGCCGCTGCTGCTCCTGACCGGCTGGACCGACTACGCGTTCTCGAGCGACAACGTGGCGGCGCATCAGGCTGGTCTGACGCTCGCGCCTCCGGCGCTGCAGATCAAGGACGCGGCGGGGAAATGGCGGACGGAGCTTGCCGACATCGGCGTTCCGGTCGGCCGCCCGCAGACGATCGTTGTCGATTTGGCGTCGCGGCTCCGGCGCGGCGAGCGCGAAGTCCGTATCGTGACGAACATGCGCATCTACTGGGACCAGGTGCGAGTCGGCACGAAGGTCGCGACCGATGCGTTCGTGCGAACGGCCATGGTCGCCGTACGCGCCGATCTCGACGAGCGAGGGTTCTCAGCGGAATTGAGGCCGGACGGCCGCGAGCCGATTTCGTACGACTACCAGCGTGTGTCGGCGGCGTCTCCCTGGAAGAGCATGATCGGCCGTTATACGCGCGCCGGAGATGTCATTCCGCTACTTGCGCGCACCGACGACATGTTCGTGATCGCGAAGCCAGGGGACGAGATCTCGCTGGCGTTCGATGCCTCGTCACTGCCGCCGGTGGCCAACGGCTGGACGCGCACGTTCCTGCTGGTGGCCGACGGGTTCAGCAAGGAAATGGACATCAACTCGGCAAGTCCGGACCGTGTCGGGCCGCTTCCCTTCCATGCGATGACGGGATATCCCTACGGCGGGCACGAAAAGTACCCGGATTCGAAAGCCTACCGTGACTACCAGGCGCGCTATAACACGCGCCCCGTTCTCCGGTAGGGTAGGGCGGCCCTTTACGGGCCGCCGAGTTCATTCGCTGATTTCGCGCCGTAGAACTCGTACCACGGGTGGGCGGCTTTCAACCGTTCGTTGACGTTGGTGATGTTCTTCACCCCTTCGTCTTCGAGCCACTTGCGGAAAGCGGCCCCTCCCTGCTTGCCGTACACGGCGATCCCGTCCTTCCACGTCGCGCGGCCGCAGAGCACCCCCGAGAATTTCGTCCCCGCTTCCGCGGCGAGCTCCAGCGCCTCGGTAAACTCCGGATTGCTGACGCCGGCGGACAGGTAGATGAACGGTTTGGTCGACACGTCCGCGGCCCGCCGGAAGTGATCCATCGCTTCCTTCTTGGAATACGCGCTCTGACCTGACGACACGTTCGCCCCTTCGACGAACTTCATGTTCACCGGCACTTCCACCTTCATGACGTCGACGCCGTAGCGCTCCTGCGTGAACTCCTTCATCGCGCCGATCACGATGTCCGGCTTCTTTCGGGCGTACTCGAGCCCCTTCTCGTCCATCCCCTCTTGGTAGCCGACGAACTCCAGGAAGAAGGGGATGTCGTTCGCGCGGCACTCGTCGCCGATGCGCTCCACCCACGCCTGCTTGTGTTCGTTGATCTTCTTCGCGTCGAACGGCGTGTAGTAGAGGAGGATTTTCAGGCAGTCCGCGCCGGCTTCTTTCAGCCGTCGCACCGACCAGTCGTCGAGCAGGTCCGGCAGCCGTCCCGGCGTGTTGGCGTCGTAGCCCGTCTTCTCGTACGCGAGGAGAAGGCCTGAACCCTTCGCGCGGCGCCTGCTGGCAGGCAGGCCCCACTCGGGATCGAGCAGGATTGCGCTCGCGTGCTTCGTCAGCACTTCCGTGACCAGGGATTTGAATTCCTCCATTTCCTGGTCGCCGACCTCTGCGCCCTTCTCCTTCGCCAGAGATTTCTTCAGAGAGCCGCGCTGGTCCATCGCCGCCGCGGCGATCACGCCGCGATCGTTCGATACCGCCTTCATGCCTGCGAGTTTGCCGGGTGTGATTTTCACGATCGAGTCCTCGGGGTAAGTACGGAGCTGGCGCGCCAGGCGGCCAATCCACTGCAAAAATAAACCCCTATTGTACTTGAAGGGGGAACGCGTAATCCTCGGCGACCGTGCCCGATAGCGCACGAGCGACAATTTCGTCGATCGGCAGCGTCGCTTCGGCGCGTTCGATGTCCGCGCCGCGCGCTTTCGTGGCGGGATGTTTCGGCGTGAACAATGTGCAGCAGTCCTGGTCGGGAATGATCGAGACGGAATACGTGCCGAGCCGCTGCGCTTCGGCGACGATCTCGTCCTTGTCGGTCCCGATCAATGGGCGCAGCACCGGCATGGCGACCACGCGATCGATGGTCGAGAGATTCTCGAGCGTCTGCGATGCCACCTGTCCGACGACCTCTCCGGTCACTAATGCCTGTGCGCGATGCTGGCGGGCGATGTTCTCTGCGATGCGCATCATGAGGCGTCGGTAGATCACGACCCGCAGCGGCGGCGGGACACTCAGCGTCACCTGCTGCTGAATGTCGCCGAATGGCACCAGGAACAGCCGCGAATGGAACTGAAAGCCGGCGAGAATTCGCGCCAGCTCGCGCGCCTTCTCCTGCGAGGCGCGCGACAGGATCGGATAACTGTGGAAGTGCACCAGCAGGACGCGGCAGCCGCGCCGCATCAGCCGCCACGCGGCGACAGGCGAATCGATACCTCCGGAGAGCAGGCACGCAACCTTGCCGCTGACGCCCACCGGCAGGCCGCCGGCACCCCGCTCCTTGCCAAAGTAATAGAACGCCTGGTCCGTGAGCGCTTCGACGTGAATGGTGAATTCAGGCTCGCCCAGGTTGACGGTCCAGCCGCGCGCCTGTTTGATCCGGCCGCCCACCTCGCGTTCGATCTGTGGCGAGGTGAGTGGAAAACGCTTGTCGGCCCGTCGTGCCGAGACCCGGAAGCTGCGCACGCTCCGATCGCCGAGATCGTTCAGAATCGCCGTCGCGATGGCGTCGACGTCGAGCGGCGAGCGCCCCGCCTGCGCGAAGTTGGCGACCCCGAATACGCGCCCGAGACGATCCTTTACGGCGCTCCAGTCCGCGTCAGACTCGAGCTCGACCTGGATCCGTCCCATCAGGACGCGAACTTCCCGCACTCCCAGATCCGCAGTCGCCTCGCGTAGATTCCGCACCAGGCGTGCGACGAAGTACGGACGGTTGTTGCCCTTGAGCGCGATCTCCTGGTAGTGGACGACGATGGATCTCATCGGGAAGTGCCGAGGATCGCCTCTGCGGCGCGGTGCCCGCTGATGACGGCGCTCTCGATCGTACCCGGCAAGCCGGTATCGATCCAGTCGCCGGCGAGATAGAAACCTTCGAGGGGCGTCCGTACGTCGGGGCGGGGTGGTTGCCCTGGAGCCAGCGAAAACGTCGCCTGTTTCTCGCGGATCGCGGTCGCCCGCGTCAGTCGTGCGCTGCCGGCTCCCGGCAGCGATTCCCGCATCTCCCGGTCCGCGAGCGCGATCAGTTCTGCATTGCCCATGTTCGCCAGGGTTACCGCGCCGCTCGAGATCAGCGACAGGTGCGATGTGTCGCCGCCGAAGACGAATCGCTTGTCGAACGCCCACTGCATGTGCCGTCCCGGCAATCCGACGAACGACTCGTTCATGACCGGCCGGTCGTACCAGAGGTTCACCGTCACGATCGGCATCGCGTCCATCGCCGCCGCGGCTGACATGATTGCCGCGAGGGACGGCGGTGGAGCTCCCGCAAACAGACGCCTCAGATCGAACCACGGGACGGTGCTGACCACCGCCGACGCGGCAATTCGTTCGCCGCGAGCTTCCACACCACGCACCTGATTCCGCTCGATGACGACGCGGGCGAGCGCATTGAGGCGAACCTCTCCGCCATGTCTTTCGATGTATTGCCGCGCGGGCTCCGCGTAGGTCTGGTGCAGGGGACGCGTGGGCAGCACGAGCGATGCCGCCGATGGATCCGGCCCGAACATCTCGGCCAGCACGCGCACGAACGGTGACGCCGCGGCGACGTCGGACGCCTGGTTCAACGCGGCAACCGCGAGCGGTTCCCACAGCCAGGCCCGGAGCTTTGGCCGTTGTCCGTGCGCGGCGAGCCATTGCGAAACGGTTCCATCGGGATCGGCGGTGACGTGGCCGGTTCGTTTCAACTCGCGACGCGCACGCCGCAGCGGTCCCGCGAGCTTCACCACCGCGACCCGGTCCCGCCACGGCATCGCATCCCAGTCGAGCACACCGGCAAGAAGATGCAAAGGCGACGGGAGAGGCGGACACCGCAGCACAGACCGGCGGCCGGTGCGATCGATATAGGGCACCGAGAGCGAGGACTGCATGCGGACGTTGTCCACGGCGTCGATCCGCCGCAGGAAATCGAACGTCGCGTGGTAGCAGCCGAACAGCACGTGCTGGCCGTTGTCCACGAGCTCACCGGTCTCGCGGTCCGTGAACGCGGTTGCGCGTCCGCCGAGCTGCTGCCGCGCGTCGAGGACGATGACGTTCCGGCCGGACTGGACGAGAGCGGTGGCGGCGCTCAGCCCGGCGACGCCGCCGCCGATGACGACGATGGGGTCGGTCGTCACAGGCCTACGGCGGTGCGTGTCCAGGTGGCAAGTGCGACCAGCGCCCGCT
Source organism: Acidobacteriota bacterium (assembly GCA_046731735.1). Classification (GTDB taxonomy): domain Bacteria; phylum Acidobacteriota; class Vicinamibacteria; order Vicinamibacterales; family 2-12-FULL-66-21; genus JALZOC01. The sequence continues at coordinate 22,797 of JBKPLP010000100.1, read as the reverse complement.
CGGGTCGCGGCACGCGGACCAACGCACTGAAAACGTCGTAGTCGCGCCGCTCAATGCGCGCAAGAATGCGGCGATAGATGGCGCCCATGATCTCGGCGGCCACCAGCCGTCGCGCGTCACGCCCCGGACGTGAGGCCGCCGCCTTACGGTAATACTCGTGCGCCCGAGCTGCCTGGGCACGGAGTACCGACTTCACCTGCGGCGAACGCACGCCATGGCCGGCGTGCTCGACTTCCGCCGCGAGATCCCGCTCGGAGCAGCCGTGCTGCCGCAGATCCTCCTGCGGGATGTAAACCCGGCCGCGCGCGAGGTCGGTCGGTACGTCACGCAGGATGTTCGTCAGCTGCAGCGCGACGCCGAGATCGGTCGCGTACTGCCGGGTTGCCGCGTCCTCGTAACCGAAGATCTCGACGCAAATCAACCCGACCGCCGAGGCGACGCGGAGGCAGTACTCGTACAGCTCGCCGAACGTCTCGTAGCGGCGCGATCCAAGGTCCATCTCGACCCCCTCGATCAACGCCTCGAATGCATAACGCGGCAGACTGAACTGACCGACGAAAGGCGCGAGCGCGCGTCCCTGCGGGGTGGCCGGTGTGCCTCCGTCGAATACCGTCGCGAGCTCCGTTCGCCATCGGGCGATCTCGCACACCGCTTTCGATTCTTCCGCCACTTCGTCCACCGCATCGTCGACGGCGCGGCAGAAATCCCAGACCGCCACGATTGCCTGTCGCTTTTCCGGCGGAAGGACCAGGAACGAGTAGTAGAAGTTCGTGTCGCGCGCCACGTTCGTATCGTCCCGTTCAGGCCGACTCTGCTCCGGTAGTCGCGCGCTTCGAGCCGGCCTGCTTCCAGTGCAGAGCTCTCCACACGAGCACAGGCGCGTCGCTCGCGGTCAGGCTTGGCCGGTGATTGAACACATCGAAGCCCACTGCTTCGGTCTTCTCGAGCACGCGCCGCCCACCGAGCCACGTCAGCCGCAGCTCCCAGCGGAGCCGACCGGAGACGCCGTCGCACACGCCACGGCCGAAGTCGAAGAGATCCCGGGTTCGCAGCGCGACGGCGCGCAAGGCCGCCTGCCACTCCGGCGTCATGCGGCGCGCCTCGAGATCGCGGTCCTTCGCCCACGCGCGGTCACGTTCGTCGAGCGGCACGTACAAGCGTCCCCGATCCCAATCGATCGCGAGGTCCTGCCAGAAGTTGGTCAGCTGCAGTGCCGTGCACACCGCGTCCGATTGCGCGTCGAGCAGCGCGTCATCGTGCCCCGCGACGCGAAGCACCAGGCGGCCGACCGGGTTTGCGGATCGCCGGCAATAGTCCAGCACGTCAGCCCATGTCTTGTATCTCCGTGTGACCACATCCTGCCGGAATGCGCTGAGCAGATCGTGGAACAACCCTCGCGGCAGTTTGTGCGTACGGATGGTGTTCTCGAGCGCCCGGAAAATGAGATCGTCCTCGGCGGCCGGAACCGGACTCCCGCCCCGATCGAGGCGGTCCGCCCACGCGTCGAGCAGACGCAGGCGTTCCGCGTCGTCCAGACCGGGCTCATCCGCAAAGTCGTCGGCGCGGCGGGCGAACGCGTAGATAGCGGCGATGTGCGGACGTATCGCCGCGGGCAGCAGCCAGGAGGCGACGGGGAAGTTCTCGTAGTGCTCCCGCGCGAGACGCTCACAGTACTCGTACGCCGCGCGCACATCGTCCGACGGAAAGACGTGCGCGCTGCGCTGATACGGCAAAAGGAAAAAGGAAAAAGGAAAAAACAATTTACCACTCTGTCTCGGATGCGCCGGCGCGGTGGTTCACCGCGCGCGCCATCACGAACAGCAGGTCGGAGAGGCGATTCACGTAGACAAGCAGCTCGGGCTCGAACGCGTCGCGGCCGAGCGACACCATCGCACGCTCGGCGCGGCGGCAGATCGTGCGAGCGACGTGGAGCGTCGCCCCGGCGCGCGATCCGCCGGCGAGAATGAAACGCCGCAGCGGCGGCAGCTCCGTCTCGAACAGATCGATCCAGGCTTCGAGCCGGCTGATATCCTCGGAGGTCACCGCCGCCTTGGTCACGCGCTGCGCGATCCTCTTCGCCGGGTCGGCAAGCCGCGCGCCGATCGCGAACAGATCGCGCTGGATCGCTTCGAGCATCCCGGAGAGCCGGTCGTCCGGGACGTCGACGCGTACCAGCCCGAGCCACGCGTTGAGCTCGTCGACGTCGCCGTAGGCGGCGACGCGCGGGTCCGACTTCGGCACGCGCGTGCCGTCGAACAGACCGGTATCGCCGCTGTCGCCAGTCTTGGTGTAGATTTTCACGTCCCTGATTATGGCCATAGAAAAACGTGGACGGAGCCGGAAAATGCCCGCCGTGCCGCCGCCAGCGGACCGGCAGTGGTTCCGGCGCCGTCTGCTGGACTGGTATCGGCGCAACGGCCGCGACCTGCCGTGGCGGCAGACGCGCGATCCGTATCGCATCCTCGTCTCGGAGGTGATGCTGCAGCAGACGCAGGTCGATCGGGTGCTGCCGAAGTATCGCGAGTGGCTGGAGAAGTATCCGACGCTGGCAGCGCTGGCCTCGGCGCCGGAAGCGGATGTCTCGGAGACCTGGCGGCCGCTCGGCTACAACATCCGTCCGCGGCGCCTCCACGCGATTGCCCGCGAATCGGTCGAGCACTACGGCGGCGAGCTGCCCGCCGACGAACAGACGCTGCGTTCATTCAAAGGAATCGGCGCCTACACGGCGGGCGCGGTCCTGAGCTTCGCGTTCGGCCAGCGCGCGGCCATCCTCGACACGAACGTTGCGCGCGTGTTGTTCCGGGTGTTCGTGGGGCAGGGCGATCTCAAAGCACACGCGATGCGGCGCCATCTCTGGGAGGTGTCGCGCACGGTGCTGCCGATGCGGAATGTCTTCGATTTCAACCAGGCGCTGATGGACTTTGGCGCGACGCTGTGCACCGCGCGCAAACCGGATTGCCCCGCCTGCCCGATGCGCGCCGGCTGCGCGGCGTACCCCTACGAACCCTCGTGACGGTTCCGCGCATCATCGTGACCGCCGCGGTCATCGAACGTGATGGAGCCTTCCTCGTCACGCGACGGCTCCGCGGCACGCACCTCGAAGGATCGTGGGAGTTTCCAGGCGGGAAATGCGAGCCAGGCGAGACGCAGGTGGCTTGTCTTCAGCGGGAAATCATCGAAGAGCTCGGGACGGACGTGCGCGTAGGACGCGAGGTTTTCTCAATTGCTCACCCGTATCCTGAACGCGTGGTGGAGCTGCACTTCTTCGCGTGTGAGTTGCGCGGCGATCCCTGCCCGATGATCGGGCAGGAGATGCGCTGGGTGCCCCGCTCCGGGCTGCAGGCGCTGGAGTTTCCCCCGGCAGATGCCGAGCTGATTCGAATGCTGGCGAGCGGCGGTAACGACGCGCGCGACGAAACCGCGGGCTAGTGTTTCTTCAGGGTCTCAATCCCGCTCACCTTCCCGAGACACGTATCACCGGAGTAGGGAATGCTGATCGAGTCCACGCCGAGCGTCGCGGTCCCGGTCAGCTTGAGGGTGCACGAGGTCAGCCCCGGCGCGGTGGCGTTCGCTTCGGCACTCCAGCTGATGAGCGTCGGAGACATCAGAGCGCCCTCCGCGGTGCCGGTGAACTTCAGATCACCCGGGCAGGTGGCACTGAAGGCCCCCTTTGCGGATGTTGCTGTCTGCTCGCTGACGGTCCACTTGAAGTCGGTGCAGGTGCTCGGCGTCGGTATCAGCTGTGACGACGTCCAGCTGCCAAGGAGCGCGTTGTTACCGGCCGCGGTCGGCGCGGTGAGGGAGTTCTTGTGCTCGAAACCGGTGCACGCGGAACCGGCGGTGGCAACGATCGACAACAGGATAACGAAGAGTCGCTGTCTCATGTGTTTATCCAGTTACGGTATCGGGCAGAGGCCGCCCGGAGAATAGTTGTCGGGGAGGCCAGCAGTATACCATCGCAATTCACGCGCCATCGAGCTCGGCGGTATCGCCGCCATTCGCCTTGAGTTGGTCGTGACGGCCGCCGGCCATCTGACGGTTTCGTCATACAGAATTGCATCGAGTCTCGCAAAAAATGGAGAATCGACGACCGCATGTCCATTCTGAAGATTGCGCGGATGGGTCACCCGGTGCTTCGCGCGAAGGCACGCGCGATTCATCCGTCCGAAATCCGCACCCCGCAGATCCAGCAGCTCATCGACGATATGTTCGAGACGATGAGGGAATACCAGGGGGTCGGGCTGGCGGCGCCGCAGGTGCACGAAGGGCTGCGCGTGTTCGTTGCCGGATTTCCGCCGCGCGCGGAACGAGACGATGAAGAGGACGAGGAGGACGGCGACGAGGTGCCGGAAATGGCGCTCATCAATCCGGAGATCGAGATCGTGTCGCGCGAGGTCGTGGAGGACTGGGAAGGGTGCCTGAGTATCCCGGACATTCGCGGCCGCGTTCCGCGCGCGCGGCAGATCGTCGTCCGCGCGTTCGATCGCGGCGGCAAGAAAATCGAGGTTCCGGCGGCGGGTTTTACCGCCCGTGTCATCCAGCACGAAACCGATCACCTCGACGGCGTGCTCTTCTTCGATCGCATGAAGAACTTCCAGTCGCTGACCTTCCTCGACGAATTCGGCCGCTACTGGAGCAGCCGCCACCCGGTGCGCCCCGAGTAGCCCCATGTCGGAACCCCTGGAAGCTGCTGACGCTGCGCCACCACGCCTGGTGTTCGTGACCGGCGGTGGCCGTGGCATCGGCCGCGCGATCGCGCTCGCGTTCGCGGAGCGCGGCGCCACGGTTGCGATCGCGGCGCGAACGCTCGGCCAGCTCGAAGAGACTGCGTCGGCGATACGCGCGCGCGATGCTCGCGCCATCGTGCTGAAGATGGACGTCACGGACAGTTCGTCGGTGACAGATGGATTCGCGGAATTGGCCAACCAGACGAAACGGATCGACGTGCTCGTGAACAACGCGGGCATCGGCGGAGGTGAACCGGTCCAGGATTCCGACGAATCCGCCTGGCGCCGGATCGTCGATACCAACGTCGTCGGCACCTATCTCGTCACGCGCGCCGCGCTGCCGCTGATGCGGGCCGGCGGCCGCATCATGAACGTCTCATCCGTGCTGGGCCGGTTCGGCGTGCCCGGCTACACGGCGTATTGTGCGTCGAAGCACGCCGTGATCGGCTTCACACGCGCGCTCGCGCTGGAGCTGGCGCCGCGTGCGATCAGCGTCAACGCCATCTGCCCGGGCTGGGTCGAGACGGACATGGCTGTCGAAGGAATGACGCTGGGCGCGCAGGCGTTGCAGACGACCTACGAGGATTTTCGGAGCCGTGCGCTGAAGGCGGTGCCGATCAAACGGATCATTCAACCGGAAGAAGTCGCGAGGCTGGTCCGGTTTCTCGCGGCGCCCGAATCGTCGGCCATTACCGGCCAGACATACAACATCTGCGGCGGGCAGATCATGAATTGAGAATCAAGATCCTCACGTCGCTCGCTCTGTTGCCGTCCGTTTTCGTTCGAGCGCGCGTTCCGAATTCAGCCGTTCGAGCTCCACTTCGGAGTGATCCACGAATTGCATCGCGGCCGCGACGGCGCGATGTCCCGCGCGCTCGCCGATGAGCGTGTGCATCTGCTGGCAGACGCGGCGGTAGGCGGGATGTCCTTGAGGCGCGGTGCGCAGCTCGATCAGGTGCATCGCTTCGCGTGCGTTCATTTCCATATAGAACCGCACCCGGTAGGCCATGGACACCGCGTAGGGAGCAATCGCCTTCAACCCGGCGTTCACGATCGCCTGGTGCAGTTCGGCCGAGTCATCCATCACGCGATCCCAATCATGCCGCGCTCCTGCTTCGACGATCGCATCGGGTTCGGTGAAGCCGTGGCGCGGCGTGAGCGCCTGCCACTCGATGGTCAGCAGGCGGTGACGTTGCAGATCGCGGAAGGCGCCGTAATCCGTCAGCACGTCGAAGCGGTAGGATGTGCGTTCGAACGCTCGTCCGGGCCGATGACGACGGTTCGATCGGTCGCCGATGTACGCGCGAAGCACGGCCAGCCGCTCGTCCGTGCCGAGTCGCCGGGCGTGCGCGAGCAGTTGATCGTCCGGGAGATCCGTGACGGCGTATAGAGCGGCGGCGACGATCTTGAGTTCGCCGTCAGGATCGAAGTCGGTCAGCGTCACCTCGTCTCGCGGCTCGGGGCCAATGCCGGCGAGCCGTCCGGCCGCGGCCTCCGTCCGTTCACGCGTCGCCGCGAAGTAATCGCTCCACCGCCCGCCGCGATCCGGTTGATCTACCCGCGTCAGGAACGCGGGAATCACTTTCCGGAGCTCGGCGAGCATCTGATCCGCGCACGCGCGGACTTCGTGGAGTGGGTTCGCGCGCATGCGGAGGAGCAGCGCTTCGAACGCCTGTCCTGTTCCGTAGATGCCGACGTTCGACTGTGTCGCGGCCGGGAGCATCCCACGAAGCGTATCGAGCGCCTTCGCCCGAATCGCCGCGCGATGGACCGCGTCGGAGTCCGCCGGATTCCTCGGATAGCGGCGCTCGAAGTACTGCTGCATCGCGGGAATCCACCGGGCATACGTCTCGAACGTGGCGTCCATCGTTGCGATGTAACGGTCCCGCAGCCCGCCTGCGCCAATTTCGTCGGGCACGTGGTACCGCCAGCGCCCGTTCAGCTTGTCGGTGTAGGGAACATAGCGCGTGGACTGCTCGAGATACGCCATCAGGCGTCCCCACTCGAGCACCTTGGTGAGGAGATTCGAGACGTACTCGCATGCGATGTGCGCGCCGCCGAGCTGCGCGACGGAGTCGTCGCCGTATTCGCTGAACACGCGCGCGTAGAGCTTTTCCGCGCGCGCCAGGCCGGCATCACCGCCGCCTGGCAGTGCGGTCGGCGTCGCGTCGCAGACCCGGTCCGCGAACTCGTCGAGGAAGAGACGCCGCAGCGACTTGGCCGAGCGGGAGTAGCGCGCGAACAACGCCCCCTTCACCGTTTCAGGCAGGTTCGTGAGCGCGAAGATGTGGCTATCGAGGTTGGTGAAGTACGGCGCGAGCCGGGCTCGCTCCTCGGACGTGAACTGTTCGGGCACGCGCCGATTCTACCCGCGACCGCGGGTGGTCAGACACCTCACGTGCCGCCGAATCCGATCGTGACCGTACCGTTCTCCTCGACGATGACGGGCACCCGCCGTGCACCTTTCGAGTAGGTGAGCATCCGCTCGAGCTCGGCCGGACTCTTCTTCACGTTGATGTACTGCGCCGGCACGTTGCGCCGCGAATAGTCGTCGCGCGCGTTCTGGGTATAGGGACAGCCGTCTTTGCCGAAGATCAGCACCATATGTCGTCTCGCATAAGCAATTTTACGGCCTTTTCTTGATTCTTTGTGAAAAGGTTCACATAATCGCGGTGGAGGCCGCCGAACCGACGACATGAGCGCCCGGCTTGCTGCATTCATCTGGCGGTGGCGGCTGCTGCTGACGGCGCTGATTCTCGCGGGCGCGCTCGCCGCGATCCCCCGCGTCAACATCACCCATATCGATAATGATTTGACCGCCTGGTTCTCGCGCCAGGATCCCGTGTTTCTCGACTACGAGCGATTCCGGAGCGAGTTCGGCGGCACGCGGTCCCTGATCATCGCGCTGAAGGCCGATCCCCCGGATCGGCTGTTCTCGCGCGAGACGCTTGCCTTCATCGATCGCATCAGCGGCGACATCGAGCGGGTCGAGACGGTTCAGCGCGTCTCAAGCCTGGCGACGGCGACGGTAGTGAAGGCCTTGCCCGACGGTCTCGACGTGCGGCCGCTGCTTCCGGCGCTCGATACCGTCGACCCCGACGAAATCAGGAAGCGGGCACTCGGCGACGATCTCATTCGCGGCGATCTCGTCTCGGAAGACGCCGCGGTGACTGCGGTCGTCGTCAACTTCGACGAAGACCGGATCGACGAAGTGCGCGCCGGCGTCATCCAGAGCATCCACGACATCGTCGATCCGCAGCTTCCGCCCGGCATCCGTGCGTATTACAACGGCAGCCTCGAAATCAGCGAAACCTACAACCGGGTCACGCTCGACAACCAGCGCAAGTTCACGCCGCCGATTCTCGTGTTTACGCTCGGAGCGATTTATTTGACGTTCCGCTCCTGGCGAAAAACGCTGCTCGCCGCGGCCGGCATCGGCGTCAGCGTGCTGTGGACGCTCGGCCTCTACACTCTGATCGGGTTCACCTACAACGTGCTTTCGAGCATGCTCGTGCCACTGATCGTCGTCCTGGCGATCGCGGACGACGTGCACATGATGCAGCACTGGGACGAGGAACGGCGGCGGGGGGATACCGAGCATGCATTCAAAGCGACCGTCGCACACCTGGTGGCGCCGCTCCTGGGGGCAAGTGCCACGACGGCGCTCGGCATGGCCTCGCTCGCCACGAGCAGCGTCGTCGCCGTTCGTTCGTTTGGGATTGGGTCTGCGGTCGGGATCATGGTGGATTTCGTCATATCGCTGGTCCTTATCCCGACGCTGCTGACGTTCATGAAACCCGAGCTCGAAGAAGCGCCCCACGAGCAGTACCTGATCGGGCCGCTGCAGCGGATCGCGCGCTTCTCGACCGGTCACCCGGCGAAAGTCGTCTGGGTCTCTCTGGCGATCGGCGGCCTCGCGGCGCTGGGCATTCTTCGGCTGCACGTGGATACGAATCACATCAACTTCTTCCGGAAGACGCATCCACTGAGCGAGTCGGCTGCCGTCATCGACAAAGAGCTCTCGGGCATCTACAGCTTCCAGATCCTGCTCGAAGGGCCGCCGGAGTCGCTCAGGACGCCCGATGCACTCCAGCGTATCGATCGCCTCGAAACCGAGCTGCGCTCGTTCCCGCACGTCCGGAAGGTGACGTCGATCGTCGACTACGTGAAGCGGATCAACAAGGAACTGAACGACGGTCGGCCGGAAGCCGCGATCGTGCCCGCCAGAGCGGACACGATTGCGCAAGAGCTGCTCGTGTTCACGCTGGGCGGCGAAGGGCGACACGAGCTGGACCGCGTCGTCGCGAGCGATTACTCGCGGGCGCAAATATCCGTGAAGCTCGAGTCGATGAGCTCCGACATCGTGCTCGAGCAGGTCGAACGCGCCGACAAGCTGGCGAAAGCGGCGTTCGCCGGCAGCGGCATCACCGCGCTGACGACGGGGTCGGGCCGGTTGTTCAGCACCCTCGATCATTACCTCGTGACATCACAATTGAGCAGCTTCGCGACGGCGTTCGTGACCGTCTTCGGGGTGATCTTCGTGGTGTTCCGGTCGGCGCGCTTCGGCGTGTTGACGATCATTCCCAACGTCCTGCCCGTCCTGGCCGTGCTCGGGGTCATGGGGTTCCTCGACATCTCGATGAACGTCGCGACCGTAATGCTGGCGAGCGTGGCGCTGGGCGTGGTGGACGACGACACCATCCATTTCATCAACCGCTACAGACGCGAGGTGGCGGCAGGAAAGTCGACGGACGAAGCGATCGCGATCGCGACGGCACACGAGGGGCGTGCGTCGCTCTCGACGGCGCTGATCAACAGCTGCGGGTTCGGCGTGTTGCTCTTTTCCGAATACCGCCCGACGGCATGGTTCGGCGGACTGCTTGCGCTGACGATGGCGGTCGCGTTTCTTGCGGAGGTGTTCATTCTGCCGGCGACCATCAAACTGCTGCCGCGAATGTTCGGAGCGGATGCGCTGCGCCGGAAACCGGTGGCGCCGGACTTCAGGCGGGCCGTGCCGGTCGTGCTGATTCTGCTTGCGGCCACCACCGCTTTCGCCCAGACGCCGGTCAGCGGCGACGTCAGCGTCACGTCGGACTTTCTGCCGAACCGCGACAACACCGCGGAGCTTCGGGCGCGTGTGTACGCCGAGGGCGTGCTCGATCCGACGCCACGGCTGGTGATGACGCTATCGGGCTTTGCCGAGGGGCTTGTCGCGCGGCGCCCCGTGCCGCCCGTGTTCGAGGCCGCGACGCAGCGGGACGCGGTTGCCGGTGTCCAGGATGCCAGCATCGACTACAAGAGCGATCACTTCGACGTCCTCGCCGGCTTCACGCGGGTGGTGTGGGGACGCCTCGACGAGCTGCAGCCGACCGACGTGATCAACCCGCTCGACGTTTCGCGGTTCTTCTTCGACGGGCGCGGGGAGGCCCGGCTGCCCGTCGCACTGATTCGGGCGCGGGGACACGTTTCCGAAAATGCTTCGATCGAAGGCGTGTACGTGCCGTTCTTCCGGCGCGGGCGCTTCGATCAACTCGATGAGGACACCTCCCCCTTCAACATCGCGAATTCATTTACGGGCGCGTCGATCTGTCCGGGTGCCCTGCCGGCCGGCACCGGCGTCGGTGCCGCGCGGGACGGCTGCCCGGCATCCATCCCGGTGCGTGTGTTCCAACGGGAGCCGTCCTATTCCCTTGGCAACGCGCAGGGCGGTGTCCGGCTCAACGCAACCTCCGGCCGGGTCGACTGGAGTGCCTCTGCCTATCGTGGGATCGAGCCATTCGGCCTCAGCGCACTGATTGTGCCGAGTCCATTCTCTTCATTCATCCCGGTCGATATCGTGTATCCACGGTTCACGATGATCGGTGGAGATTTTGAAACCGTGCGCGGCCAGTGGGGGGTTCGCGGCGAAGCAGCGGCGTTCGTCGAAGACAACTTTCAAGACCCCACGCTCCGCGTCGTCGCGGGCCAATCCCTGGACGCTGGCGTCGGCGTCGATCGGCGCGCGGGTGACTATCGCATCAGCGGCATTGCGGTGCTCCACCGGGAACGCTACGACACCACGATTGCGGGCAAGCGCGGCCGCACCGATGTCTCACTCGTGTTCGCGACCGATCGCACGCTGGCGCGCGAGCGCTACCACCTGCGCACGTTCGGGGTGTACAACCCGAACGAATCGTCGGGTTTTGCCCGTGCGATTGCGACGGCGAAGCTGCGCGACAACGTCGCGATCGAGGGATCGGCCGGGTGGTTCATTGGCAACGGCCGCGACCTCGTCGGCCGGTTTGCCGACAGCGACTTCGTGTACGGACGATTGAAGTATTACTGGTAGTGCCGGGGTCTTAAGACCCCGGCACTACGAGACCTTAGGGGTCTTAAGACCCCGGCACTACGAGACCTTATGATCCCGCTCCTGCTGCGCGCCAATAACGCGTCGCTGTGGACCGGCCCGACCGGAAACAACACGTGGCTGCTGTCTGGCCGTGTGCCGGCGCTGATCGATGCGGGCGTCGGGGACGCCGCGCACATAGAGGGCGTGAAGGCTGCCCTCGGCGGCGACGCGCTCGAGCGAGTGCTCATCACCCACGGCCATTCCGATCATGTCGGCGGTATCCCCGCGCTGGCCGCGCGATGGCCGAGGCTTCGGGTGATGCGCTTTCCTGACATCCAAGACGGGCTTGTCGATGCCGGCGGGGGGCGGCTCCGTGCGGTTTACACGCCGGGGCACGCGCCGGATCACCTCTGCTTCCTCGATGAAGATTCAGGCGATCTGTACTGCGGCGATCTCCTCAGGGTCGGGGGCACGATCGTGATCCCGGCGAGTAGAGGGGGAAATCTCGCGCTGTATCTCGCGTCCCTGAGGCGTATACGCGCCATGTCGCCACGCCGGCTGCTCCCGGCTCATGGCCCGGTCATCGACGATCCGGCGGCGATCATCGATCAGTACCTCGAGCACCGTGCGGACAGGGAAGAACAGATTCTCGCGGCGATACGGAGCGGCGCCTGCACGCCCGAAGAAATTGCCAGGCACGTGTACGGGGAACTGCCATCCGCGATCGTCAGCGCGTCGGTCGACACCGTCCTCGCACACCTGCTCAAGCTGCAGGAGGAAGGGCGGGCTAAGCCGGTTGCCACCCCTTTGGAAGCGACGGCAGCGGAGCCGAGCGCTTTGCAGCTTTCGGCATGGCGTCTCGTATGACCTGTTCCAGTTCCTCGAGATAGGCGACAAAACGCTGGCGTCCGTCGGGACTGAGACGGCACAACGTCTGCGGGCGCCGGTTCTCGAATCCCTTCCACACTTCGACGAGCCCCGCCTCGCGCAGCACGTCCAGATGGCGGCTCAAGTTGCCGTCGGTCAACGAACACAGCCGCTTCAATTCAGTGAAGAGGACGCCTTCGGGACGGGTGACGAGCGACGTCATGATCCCGAGTCGCGCCTTTTCGTGCAGGACGCGATCGAGCCCCTCGTAGGCGAATCGTCCGGATTCTCCGGCTTCAGTCTTCTTCTTCGCCACCTACCTCCCTCCCTCTTCTCGCTCGAGATTCCAGTACAGCACGAGCGCCGCGAGCAGTTGACCGGTGCCGAACGTGCCGCCGACCCACCAGCCGCTGAGCGGCTCCGGTCCCCGGGCGAGCCAGAGCAGCACCATGCCGGCGGCGTAATAGAAGAGCGCCACCCATCCGCTCGCGCGCGGCAGGTAGGGCCGCGACGCGAACGTGCCGATGCCAAAGCAGATGGCCCACAGTCCGGGCAGCAGCGGCACCAGCGCCGCGCTCAAGTGCACGAAGCTGATGGTGATCGCCACGCCCGCGAGCAGGCTCGGCAGAAACTGACCCACCACCTGCCGCGTGCGGCGGCGCGCGATGCGATCGTCGTGGACGACGTAGTTGTAGATGATCTCGCTGGCGCCGACGAAGCCGGCGCATCCGGCAATCGTGGCCCAATAGAGCACGAACCCGATCGGATCGCTCGCGCCCAGCGCGGGCGTCTGCGCCCATGCCGCGACCAGGCCAATCAAGCCGGACGCGGCAATCGGCAGCGACCGGTATCCACGGTAGATCTCGGCCTTTGCGATCTGCTGATGGATGTCGGCCAGCTGTCCCAGCGCGCGGGAGAGATCCATGCTTTACAGAACAAAGTATAGCACCGATCGCCGTGGTTCCGGCGTTCCGGCCGGCCATGCAGTATCCTGCGCCCCGTGCTCGAGCGCGTCTTTCATCTGACCGACAATCACACCACGGTCCGCACCGAAGTCATCGCCGGCATGACCACGTTCCTGACGATGGCGTACATCATCTTCGTGCAGCCCGCAGTCCTCGGCAGCGCGGGAATGGACTCCGGCGCGGTGCTGGTCGCAACCTGCCTGGCCAGCGGGATCGCAACGCTGCTGATGGCGTTCCTCGCGAACTATCCCATCGCCGTTGCTCCGGCGATGGGGCACAACTTCTATTTTGCGTTCACCGTCGTGATCGGCATGCAGGTGCCATGGCAGGTTGCGCTCGGCGGGGTCGCCTGCGCCGGGTTGCTGTTCATCGCGACCGCCGGCGTCGGCCTGCGCGAGCATGTCATCGTCGCGATTCCCGAGTCGCTCAAGCACGCGATCGCGGTCGGCATCGGGCTGCTGATCGCGCTCATCGGGCTCGAGTGGGGCGGCATCGTGCGCGGCGCCCCCGGCACGCTCGTCACACTCGGGCACCTGCACCTGGCACCCGCGCTGCTTACGGTGTTCGGCCTGGTCGTCATGGCGGCCCTCATCGCGCGGCGCGTACGAGGCGCGGTGCTGATCGGCATTCTGTGCTCCGCGACCGCCGGACTGGCGATGGGGCTGGTGCGTTATCAGGGAATCGTCAGCCCGCCGCCGTCGATCGCGCCGACGTTCATGCAGCTCGACGTGCTCGGGGCGTTCCGACCCGGAATGGCGGTCGTCGTCTTGATCTTCTTCATCCTGGCGCTCTTCGACTCGATCGGCACGCTGGTCGGCGTCGCGGGCCGGGCAGGGCTGATGCGCGGCCAGACGCTGCCACGTGCGCGCGGTGCGCTCCTTGCGGATGCGATCGGCACCCTGATCGGCGCCGGGCTTGGCACGTCGACGGTGACGGCCTACATCGAAAGCTCCACCGGCGTCGCGGCCGGCGGCCGCACCGGCCTCGCGAATGTCGTCACGGCGATGATGTTCTTTCTTTCGCTGTTTCTGCATCCGCTGGTGCGAATGATTGGTGGCGGGTATCCGATCGGCGACGGGGTGATCCTGTATCCGGTGATTGCGCCGGCCCTGGTGCTGGTGGGAACCATGATGATGCCAGCAGTTCGCGGCATCACGTGGGACGATCCCACTGAGGCGATTCCGGCGTTTCTCACCATCGTGATCATGCCGTTGACCGTGAGCATCACCGACGGAATCGCGTTCGGCGTCATTGCATACGCGCTGCTCAAGCTGGCGACCGCCCGGGCTCGCGAGGCGCATTGGCTGATGTACGCATTCTCAGTGCTGTTCGTGTTGCGATATGTGTTTCTCACTCACTGACGGCGGGGCGTAAAGCCCCGCCCTACAGCCGCGCGACCCGGGAACCGCGACCCGTGAACCTCGTCCACGAACCGCGACCCGCGAATCGCGAACCGCGAACCGCGAATCGCGAACCGCGACTTCGTAGTACGATTGCCGTTTATGAAGGGCTACGCGAACGCGCACCTCGTCGTGGCGCCGCAGGAGCTTTCAAAGCTGCTCGACCCTCCCGGCGGTGCGCGACCGCTGCTGCTCGACCTCCGTGCCCCCGAGGCGTATGCCGCGGGGCACGTCCCGGGCGCAACTCATCTCGATCTGTGGGGTGTCAGCCTCATCGATACCGACCCGGCGCCGCTGAATGCATTCATGTGGATGATCGAGCACGTGCTCGCGGTCCACGGCGTGGACGCCGCAACACCCGTCGTGGTCTACGACGAGCAATCAGGAATCCGGGCTGCGCGGGCGTTCTGGTTTCTCGAATACTTCGGCCACCCCTCTGTGCGTCTCCTTGATGGCGGATTCAACGCGTGGAAGGCGGCCGGCTTGCCCGTGACGCGGGACGCAGAGCCGCCACCGAAGAGCGAGTGGACCGGTACACGTGAAGGGCAAACGCTCGCGACCTGGAAGGACGTCAGGAACGCGATCGGGCGCGGCGACAAGGTGATCCTCGATACGCGCAGCGATGCGGAGTACGCCGGAACACTCGTCCGCGCGAAGCGGGGCGGCGCCGTCCCCGGCGCCGTGCACATCGAGTGGACGCGCAATCTGACGCCTTCGGGTGATTTCAAACCGGCTGGTGAGCTGAAGAAGATGTACGAAGACGCTGGCGTAACGCCCGACCGCGAGGTCATCACCTACTGCCAGGGCGGTTATCGCGCGGCGCACTCGTACGTGGTGCTTCGTCTCCTCGGCTATCCCCGCGTGCGGATGTACATCGGGTCCTGGAAGGAATGGGGCGATCGCAGCGATCTCCCCGTCGAACTGCCGAAGAAAAACTAATGAACAACGTCATCGACTTCATCAACACGCACCGCGATCGTTACGTCGACGAGCTCAAGTCGTATCTGGCGATCCCCAGCATCAGCGCGCTGCCGCAGCACAAAGAGGACGTGCGCCGATGTGCGGAGTGGACCGCGGACGAGATGCGCCGGATAGGGCTGCAGAACGTCAAGCTGATTGAAACCCCCGGGTTCCCGGTCGTGTATGGCGACTGGCTCGGCGCACCGGACGCGCCGACGATCCTGTTCTACGGACACTACGACGTGCAGCCTGTGGATCCCGTCGAGCTGTGGGAGTCGCCGCCGTTCGAAGCGACCGTCCGCGACGGCGAGATATATGCGCGCGGGTCCGCCGATGACAAGGGTCAGGTCTTCATGCACTTCAAGGCCATCGAGGCGCACCTGAAGCAGAACGGGCGGCTGCCGGTGAACATCAAGATCATCCTCGAAGGCGAGGAGGAGGTCGGTTCCGCGAACCTCGATAATTTCGTGAAGACGCACAAGGACGATCTCTCCGCCGACGTCGTCGTCATCTCCGATTCGCCGATGTTCGACCGCGGCATCCCGTCGATCTGCTACGGTCTCCGCGGCCTGGTCTACTTTCAGATCGATGTGCGCGGCACGAAGTCGGACCTTCACTCGGGATCGTTCGGGGGCGCCGTCGCGAACCCGAACATGGTCCTCGCGCAGATCCTGGCGCAGATGAAGGACCGCGGCGGCCGCATCAAGATTCCCGGGTTTTACGACGACGTCCGCGAGCTGACCCAGGAAGAGCGCGATCAGTGGAAACGGCTGCCGTTCAACGAGCGGCGCTACGCGAAGGAGCTTGGCGCGCCGAAGCTGTTCGGCGAGAGCGGCTACACCACCCTGGAGCGCGTCTGGGCGCGTCCGACCTTCGAGGTGAACGGCATGCTCGGCGGGTTTACCGGCGAAGGAGCGAAGACGGTGATCCCGGCGGTCGCGATGGCCAAGGTCAGCATGCGGCTGGTGCCCAACCAGGATCCCGACAAGATCGCGAAGCTGTTCGAAGACCACGTCAAAAAGATCGCGCCGAAAACCGTGGAACTGAAAGTGACCCGCATGCACGGCGGCAAGCCCTGGATGACGGAGTTCGCCAACCCGTTCGTCCAGGCGGCAGGGCGTGCGATTCAGAAGGGGTTTGGCAAGGAGCCGGTCTTCAATCGCGAAGGTGGGTCGATTCCGGTGGTTGCGACGTTCCAGGAGATCCTGGGACTCCCCTCCGTGCTGTTTGGCGTGGGTCTGCCCGACGAGAATGCGCATGCCCCGAACGAGAAGCTCGATTTAGGCAACTTCCACGGAGGCATCATCGCCTCGGCGTTCCTGTACGACGAAATCTCGGGAATCGGGAAGCCCGGCGCCTAAAGCCGAGCTTCGGGGCGTGCCGCCTCCTTTCCACCTGTGCGTTTTCCTCCGTACCGTCGTTATTACGGATCATGACGCACATTCAACACTTTCACCCCGCTGAGGCTCCGGCGGTCATGCCCGGTCGCCTGTATCCACCGATCGCAAGGCTGACACGCCGCGATCGCGAGGTCATGGCTCTCGTCCTCGCCGGCCACAGGAACGCGGAGATAGCGCGTCGGCTCAACATCCAGCTCCAGACTCTCAAGAACGCCCTCTCCGCCATCTACGACAAATTGGGTGTCTCGACTCGCCTGCAGCTGGCGGTCCTCCTGCTTCGGGACGGCGCGCCGGCCGCAGGCGGCAGCCGTGCACTGGCAGGCGGCGCTTCCTGTACGGTTCCGGCGCCGGCGGCGTTGTCACGGATATGATGCCAAACACATCGTCCGACGTCGCTCCCATAGCCGGCACAGCGGATTCGCTGGACCGGCCTGCGTCCACGCAGCGGAGGGTGCATTTTTCGCCGCGCGAACGTCAGATCGTCCGATTCATCGTCGAGGGCTGCTCGAACCAGGAGATCGCGAATCGAATGGGACTGCGGCTTCAGACGGTGAAGAACCACCTGTCGCGGATTTACCGTAAGGTGGGTGTCCCAAACCGCGTGCAACTCGCGGTGTTTGCAGTGGGTTACGGCCTCGCCGAGGCAACTCACTGAGGTTCGGCGTATCGCTTCCGCAACATTGTGCTTGACCGGTGCAACGCCGGATCCTTAGGATCCGGCGAGTGCGCCGGGGTCCGCTGGTTATTCTTCTTTCGATATCTCTGACCGCAGCGGCCTGCTCTGATTCTGAGAAAGAGCGGGAGAAGCTCGGGATCAAGCCTACCTACGACAAGTCGACGGGCAAGCTCAAAGAGCTGACCTACGACTCCAATCACAACGGGAAAGTCGACACCTGGACCGACATGGACGGCGCCCGTCCGGTCCAGACGCGCATCGATCGCAACGAAGACGGCAAAATCGATCGCTGGGAGTATTACGACCAGAATGGGAAGCTGGTGAAGGTCGGTTTCTCGCGCCGAGACGACGGGAAGCCGGATGCGTGGGCGTACGGGGCCACGGACAAGCTGGAACGCGTCGAAGTGTCTTCGACCGGCGACGAGAAGAAGATCGATCGCTGGGAGCACTATTCGAATGGCGCGCTCGTTGCGTCGGAGGATGACACCAACAAGGACGGGGTTCCCGACAAGTGGGAAACCTACGAAGGCGGGGCCGTGCAGACCGCCGCGTTCGACGAGAACGGCGACGGCAAACCGGATCGCCGCCTCGCCTACGCCGGCGGCGCACTCATCTCGATCGAGACCGCGCCAGATGCGGCCGGTCACTACACGAAAAAAGTGGACGTCAGGTGAGGAACTGCCCCGCGTCATGAACATCGTCTTCCTCTCGCCGCCGTGGGCTGAACGCGACGACGTCTCGCGCATCATTGCGGAAGCCGGGCACGCGCCAATTCTCGTCGACACTTCCACTGAGGCGGTTGCGCGCGGCGCGCACGGGGGAGCCGATCTGGTGCTGCTCGATCTTGCGGCCGGTGCCGAGGCATTGCGGTTTCTGCGCAGGGCGCCGCAGCAGCGCGCCGCGGTCCCGGTGGTCGCGCTCGCGGATCGGCGTCAGCCGGACGCATCGGCCGAAGCATTGCGGCTCGGCGTGGCTGACATCGTCGCGCGGCCGGTGCGCGCGGATGAGCTCGTCGCCGCATTCGCCAACGCGCGCGAGTTCGCGCGGCTGACCGACCGCGCGCCTTCGTCCGTCGATCCCCAACCGCCAGACGGCGTATTCGGCTCCTCGCCGGCGATGCGCGATGTGCTCAATATCGTCCGCCGTGTCGCCCAGACCCGCTGCAGCGTGTTGATTGTGGGAGAGCGCGGCACGGGCCGCGAAACGATCGCGCGCGCGATTCGCGACCAGGGATCGCACAAGGACGGCGTCTTCCTGAAGTTCGTCTGCAGTAATGTCGAACCCGATGCGTTCGCCGCCGCGCTCGATCCCGTCACCTTTCCCAATCCCACGTTGTATTTGGAGGATCTCGGCGAGCTGCCCGCCGAGCTGCAGGCCCGGCTCGAGGCGCGACTCCTCGAGGCGGGGGAGTTCGCCCCGCGGGTTATCGGCGCGCCTCAGCCGAACATCATGGAATGGGTCGAGCGCGGGTTGTTCCGGCGCAGCCTGCTCGAAGCGATCGGCGTAGTGCGGATCGATCTTCCCCCGCTGCGGCGGCGCCCGCAGGACATTCCTCTGCTCGCCACGCACTTTCTCAAGGAGGCCTGCCGGCGGCACGACGTCCCCGCGAAGGCGTTTTCCCGAGGGGCGTTATCGCTCCTCGCCACGCTGCCGTGGCCGGGTAATGCCGCCGAACTTCGCACTCTGACGGAACGTTTGTCCATCCTGGTGCCAAGGGGGGTGGTGCTCCTCGAGGACGTGCTCGAGAACGTGCGGTTCGACGGCGCCGAGGCAATCGGCGCCGCCCGCGGATCCTTGAAGGTCGCGCGTGAGCGTTTCGAGCGCGACCATGTCACAGCCGTGCTGCAGCATCACCGGGGACGCATGGGCGCCGCTGCCAGGGAGCTGGGTATAGAACGGACCAATCTGTATCGAAAGATCAAGCAGCTCAAGGTCCAGTGGACCGTTCCAGATTGACCGGGACAACTATGACATCCTCTGCCCGCGTCTTCATCGCCGGCCACCGTGGTCTCGTCGGCTCGGCGCTCGGACGGCGTCTGCAACGAAATCACAGCGTCCAGGTGCTCACGGCGACTCGCGAACAACTCGATCTGCGCGATCAGGCGGCGGTGAATTACTGGTTCAAGGCGAATCGCCCGGATTACGTGTACCTCGTCGCCGGAACGGTGGGCGGCATCATGGCCAACTCGACCCGTCCGGCGGAATTCATCTACGACAACATGCTGATCCATGCGACGGTGGTTCACGCCGCGCATCTCTACGGTGTCAAGAAGCTGCTCTACCTCGGCAGCTCCTGTATCTATCCACGGAGCTGCGAGCAACCGATGAGCGAAGAACAGCTCCTCACCGGCGCGCTCGAGCCGACCAATGAGTCGTACGCCATCGCAAAAATCGCGGGCATCAAACTGTGCCAGGCATACCGGCGACAGTACGGCGACGACTTCATCTCAGCGATGCCCACCAATCTCTACGGCCCGAACGACAACTTCGACTTGACGTCCTCACATGTCGTGCCCGCGCTGATGCGGAAGTTCCACGAGGCGAAGATTGCCGATTCAGGTGTCGTGACCATCTGGGGCACCGGAACCCCGCGGCGGGAGTTCCTGCACGTCGACGATCTCGCGGACGCGTGTGTCTTTCTGATGGATCGCTATGATGAGGCGCTGCACATCAACATCGGGACGGGGGAGGATTTGAGTATCCGCGAGCTCGCGGATCTGGTGCGGTCGATCGTCTACCCTGATTCACGAATCGAATTCGACACCACCAAACCCGACGGCATGCCCCGAAAACTGCTCGACGTGTCGCGCATACACGGACTCGGCTGGCGCCATCGTATTGGTTTGCGCGAGGGGATTCGGTCCACCTACGAGTGGTTTCTTGGGCACCAGCGCTCGTTGCGCACATCCGCGATGTCGAGCGCCGGCTGATGCCCCTTCGCATCGGGTTCGACATGGATGGCGTTCTCGCCGACTTCAGCACGGCATTCCACGCAGTCGAATCACGCCTGTTCGGTCCGGGCGTCTCGCTCAGTGAGGGTCAGCCGGAGCAGGAGGAAGAAGCACAGCAAAGCGCCGACGAGGCGGAGCCAGGCCCGAACGCGGACACCGCGAAACCCCCGAGGCAATCCGCACGTGACGCACGCAGGCGGCGCGATCTGATCTGGCGCACGATCCAGGCGACGCCGAACTTCTGGCAGACCCTCAAGCCGATCGATCCTGCGGCAGTGCCTCGGATCCACGAGCTGATGTGCCGGCACAAGTGGGAGGTCTTCTTCATCACGCAGCGCCCGAATACGGACGGCGATACGGTGCAGCGCCAGACGCAGCAGTGGCTGGTCGAGCAGGGATTCGATCTCCCGAGCGTCCTGGTCCTCGGCGGATCGCGCGGCGCGGCGGCAGCGGCGTTGCGCCTGACCTACCACGTCGACGACAGCGCGCAGAACTGCCTGGACGTGATTTCGGAATCTCGCGCGAAGCCGATCCTCATCGTCCCGCGCGGCGACGACGCGACGAGCGCCAGCGCACGGAAGCTGGGTATCGGAACCGCCCAATCAATCAGCGGCTGCCTCGACGTTTTGGAGAAGGCGACGATCGCCCAGACGCAGCCGGATCTCCTGGCTAGAATCGCGTCAATTGTCGGCTGGAAGTGAGGCTGCGGGGGAAGGAGACAGGGGCTGCAAACGAGCTGCAGCCCCCTCCTGTTGTTACGAGCAGCTGCCCGAGATCATCGTGACCGTCGTCACCTTGACTTTGTAGCTCTCCTGCTTGTCGCCCGTCTTCGCCGCGTTCACGTCCGCAGCGGCCGGCGTTCCTGGCTTCGCTTCCACCTGACGGCTTCCGCGCTCAGCCTCGATCTTCACCTTGTCGTCCTTCTCCGTGACCTTCGCCTTGTCGACATCGCTGTCGAGCGTGCCGACGACCGAAACCTTGTGTCCGACATGGGCCTTCAGCTTGTCTGGCGGATCGAGCCAGTAGATGGCGGCCGGTGAAGCGGATTCGATCCCCGAGGTGCCGGTCGGCGCAGGCCTTGTCCCGGCTGTAGGCGCGGGAGTGACCGGCGGCTGTTCTGTCGGCGGAGCGATTGGCGGCGTCGCCGTGGGATTCGACACTGACGGCTGCGGCACGGGCGACTGCGCCATCGTCGAGGTGTCGTTCTTCACGACATGAGTGAGAACAAAAGTATTGGGCGCTGTTCCCGCCTCCACACAGCCGGTGAGCGTAATGGGCTCCTTCGCGATCTTGTCATTTGCTTGCCCTGCAGGCGTTTGCGCCGTGATGCCAGCGCTGGCCGCGAGCAGGACTATCCCCAAGCTCAGGTATTTCATGGAACTGACCTCCGCCCGCGGTAGTGCACAGGCTGCGCCAATATAATCAGGCCCCGATGCCGACAGTGCCCGCGCGCACAGCTCACCTGGTTTCTCCTCCCTTCGATGTTCTCAATCAGAAAGCTTCGAAACTTCGCGCGACCGGGCACGACGTGATTAGCCTGGGTCAGGCAGTGCCCGGGTTTGGGCCGCCGAAGGCGGCGATCGAGGCCGCGCGGCGGGCGCTGGAGGATCCCCAGGCGCATCGCTATTCGGCCGACGCGGGGATCGTCACGCTGCGGGAGGCGCTCTGCGACAAGCTCGCAGAGCATCGACAGATCCGCGCCCGGCCCGACGAGGTGATCATCACGGCAGGCGGGAATCAGGCGTTCATGCTGGCCGCAATGACGCTGATCGACCCGGGCGACGAAGTGGTGTTGACGACGCCGTACTTCGTCAATCACGAGATGACCATCCGCGCCATCGGAGGCGTGCCCGTCGAAGCGCCGTTGAACGAGACGCACGGTTTCAAGCCTTGCTGGACGGCGATCGAGCCGCACCTGACGAGCAGGACGCGCGCGGTCGTGCTCTGCTCTCCCAGCAACCCTACCGGCGCGGTGATCGAGCGCGACGAGCTGGCGCAAACCGTTCAGAATCTGTCATCGCGCGGAATCACCGTGTTCAGCGACGAAACGTACCTCCATTTCGTCCATCATGATTGTCCGGCAAAGGTTGGAATCCACCAGGGCCGCCCGGATGATCCAGCAAGCGCTGCGGCCGTCGCTGACTGGCGCGACAACGTAGTCGTCGTGGGGACGTTCTCGAAATCGTTCGGCATGACCGGATGGCGCGTGGGATACATGCTCGCGGACCAGCGCGTGTGCGAGCAGGCGTTGAAGATTCAGGACGCGATGATCATCTGCGCGCCGACGATTTCCCAGATTGCCGTCGAGGCTGCCATCCGCGACGACTGGAACTACGCGCACGCGTTTCACGACGAGCTGGTCCAGCGCCGCGCCGCGCTGCAGCAGGGCATCGAAACCATCGCCCGGCTGCACTGGACGCCCACGTCAGGAGGATTCTTTGCGTTCGTGTCCGTGACCGATTGTGCGGACTCGATGGCGCTCGCGTCCGACATTCTCGATCGCGCTCACGTCGTCACGATCCC
>JBKPLP010000099.1:0-3752 GCA_046731735.1 Acidobacteriota bacterium | reverse complement strand
CCGGAGCGACCGTCCCTGTCCATGCGATTGCACCAATCTCGGTGTCGGTGACCTCATAGAGGCCTACCCACCGATAGTCGCCGGCCCGCCGAATCAGTTCCGCCGCTTCCTGCCACACTGCGTGACGTTCGCCGCTGACCTGGTCTACAAGCCGCGCCAAACGCTCAAGGGTGTCCTGCTTCATGGCATGAATGTTACCGGAGTCGTGCACAGGCTCGCGCCGCCCGTGGTCAATACTGTTGGAATCGTGGTCGAGAAACTGCTTGCCGATCAGAACCTGCGCATTCGACTGGCACTCGACCCGTGGGAGACGATCGCGGACCTGTTGCTGCAAGGCTTCGATCTCACCGGCGACGAGATCGATCTTTTTTGGCGGACCGATCCTCGGGTGTGGTTCCTGGGTGAGATGGGGAGCGGCGAACCGGAGCGGCATGAACTCCGTCGCAGTGCGTTCGCATAGCGACGCCTGGGTGTAGCAACTTGTCGAGTTCTCCGGGTCGGAGATCTTCTACGTCACGGCGAGTTCCGCCAGCCAATAGCCGGACGTCGCGGCGGCCTGTTGGGCCCGTTGTCGCGCCGTCTCGTCCATCTGCCGCAACGCTGCTTCGCGCCGCTCCTCGGCGATCCGTGCCAGATGGGCGCCGTACTGGGTGCCGTCCGCGCGCGTCGCGTACCGCTTAACCGACTCAGGGCTGCCGATCTTGAGCGCCTCGCCAAGTTCCAGCCCCATCTCGCGAAAGAACTCCCGGTCCTCGCCGTCGGGTACGCCGAACACGAACGGCTCTCCCCAGTCGATCGCGTTCTTGATCATGCCCGTGGGGTGCCGGACCATCACGTCGAGCCCGGCGCGGTTCATGTATTCCAGCAGCAGCGTGCTGCCGGAACCGGATGCTTCGGCGATGGCGCGCAGCGTCGCCTTCATGCCGTCCTCGGGCACGTACATGCTGACACCTTCGCAGATGTAATACGTGCGTCTGTGCCGATCGAAACCGGCGCGACCGAGCACCTCGCCGAGGCTCTCATGCACGAAATCGATCGGAGCGTAGACGAGGTTGGCGGGTGAGCCGCCGAGCGCCGCGTCGACGCGCCGCCGCTTGTAGTCCTGAGTGGCGCCGTAATCGATCTCGATGACGGCCACGTCGCGGAGGAGCTCGGTGAACCGGTGGGCTCGGGTATCGAAACCAGCCCCAAGAATCACGACCTGCGTTGCCCCGCTTCGAACGGCGCGGTCCAACATCTCGTCGATGAATCGCGTCCGCACCAGCATCAGCCAGACGAAGCCGAAGACGTCGAGATCGTTCATCGCATCCCGGATATCCCGGTCGAGCGCCGTGCCAATCGCGTGTTCCTCGATGAGCTTCAGCTCCGCCGGACCGATCAGGCGATCGGCCAACCAGTCGGGATTGCGCACGCTCGGATCGGGCTCGCGCGAGCCGAGCGCACGCGCGGCTGCAGTGAGGATTGAGGTCCGGGACGGTAACCCGTTCGGCTGCATTTCAGAACTTGAAGAGCACGCCAAATCCTGCGCGGCCGAAATCGACTTTGTTGTTGTCGCGCCCCAGGTCGATACCCAACAGGTCGACCGCCTCGAACGAATGGTAGTAGCGCACGTCACCCTTCAGCCCCACGTGCTTGTGCACGAACAGCAGCAGGCCGCCGCCGACCGTCCAGCCCGCCTGTGTTTCGGATTCCCGAGCGCCCGACGTGGCTTCGGCTCCCGTCCGGATGGCGCCGATGCCCACGAGCCCGTACGGCTGCACGATAGAGATCTTCGGCGCGAGCATGAAGTTGCCCATCAGCGTCGTCACAGACGTTCTGTTCGGCCGGTCGCCGGTGAATTCCCCTTCGTAGATCAGCTCTGCCTCGAAGCCGACCACCGACCCGAGCGCGCCCATCGAACCGCCCCAGTTCCAATTCTTGTCGCGGCATTCCGTGGCGCTGCGGCATCCCGCGTCGCCGCCGAAGTTGTAGCCGAGGGACGGGCTGATGAAGCCCTGGGCTTGCGCGGCACACGGGAGGACCATCGACCACACGGCCGCACCGGCGGCGAGCCAATATCGGCGAATTGGTGTTTGCTGCAGCATACGTCACCTCCGCGTGACGAGCTCGCGCAGCACGATCGCAGGATCTTCAGAGTAGCAGAAAGGTCTGCGAGGCGGCCGGTCATGACGAGCGCCTCGTGAAGGTCAGGGGTGCCGACTCTCTTCAGCGTCTCTCCAGAAACCCTCTGCCTTCGAATATCGCGGGCATCGCCTTGTCGATTCGCGCCGTCCGCGTCGCCGACTGCTTGGCCGCGGCAAAGTGGTACAGGTAACTCCGCTGCCGGCCCGGTGTCAGCGCCTCGAAGGCGCGCTTGAAACGCGGGTCACTCCGGAACCGCCGCGTCAGTTCCTCGGGAACCGGAAAATCTGAGGTTGTCTTTGGCTTCATCCGCAGCCCAGCCTTCTCGACTGCGATGGCCTCGCGCACATAGGCCCTGATGGTCGCCGCCTTCGCCGCGATGTCCTTCGCGCTGGTGAACTTCATCACGCGTCCGGCGTGCACCTGGCCGAGCTGCACCAGCACCTTCCTGGGATCCTTCAGCAACGCGCCTTGAAAGAAGCCGAGCCCGAAGTACTCTTTGAAGCCTTGCATGATGACGATGTTCTTCCCATCGACTGTGTAGGTGGGCTTGCCCCACTTACACTCTTCCTTCATCGCCAGGCCGGCGAGCACCCGCCGCATCTCCGCGATCTCCGCCTCCCACCGCTCTCGATACACCATCTCCATTACATGGTTTCGCCTGATGGACAGAGATCGAGTGAGTAGCGGTCAGCTGCGGACTTGCCGAGTCGAAGGGTTCGTCGGAGAAGCCAACGTTGGTGCACGACTACGGCTATCGCCCTGGTTGAAGCGACGCGATGTATGCGGTGAGGTCCACGATGTCACGATCAGTAAGGTTGCCGACGACGGGTTTCATCGCAAGCGCATTGCGCCCATCGCGCGCACCGCTCTTGAAGTCGTAGAGTTGCCGTGCAGTAGCACTCGGAGAATGCCCTGCGAGCGGCGGGAACAGATCTCCCATTCCCCTTAAGCCCTCTCCATGACAAGTGGCACAAGGAAGTGTTCTGCCGGCATCACCCGTCTTCGCCAACAGCTCGCCCCTCTTTATGCTTCCCTCCGGCACATAAGCGATGAATCCGGAGGTGGCATCGCGCAACAAGGTGCGCTGTACATCCTCAGGGACCTCAATGATGCGGATCCCAATTGGTTCTTTGGCTCCGCTGGCGTCCACCAACTGGACGCCATGTGGGCCGGGACGTGTCACAGGCACAGTATTGGTCTCAATGATGCGGATGCCTCCCGTGGCTGGTATCGAGTGAAAGTATTCGGCGGCCAGCCTGGCGTCGGCTTCATCGATCGCTTTCGCGATCGGAATCATGTCCTTGATGGTCGCGTGCGGGACGGAACCGTGCCGCGTCCCCTCTTTCCTGTCAGTGAGCTGCTGAAGAAAATACGCGACCGGAAGCCCTCGAAGGTCGGCCGTATCGGGCTTGCCTCGGCCGTCGATGAGGTGACACTGCCCGCACGCGCGGTACGCGCCGTTCTTGCCTGAAATCACTGGAGCAGGGGGCGCAGGGTGCAGATCCGGGAACCAGTCGACGGTGCTGGTGCTCCTAATGATTTGGGTATCGGTATAGCTCTTTGTGCTTCCAGGAATATGAAAGAGCTGGCCATCGTCGGGTTTCGGAGGTTCGCTCGCGCCCTTCGGC
>JBKPLP010000098.1:0-23656 GCA_046731735.1 Acidobacteriota bacterium | reverse complement strand
TGCGTGCTCGGTGCTGGCCGCCAATCATTATTCACTGGCGCGCCGCCACGACGCGTCGCGAGCAGGATCGGAGAACAAAGCTGCGCACGCTGCGAACGGCTACCCTTCCTAGGTAGTCGCTCCCGCTCCAGTCTCCGCGGTGTCCTGTGGTTCAACGGGACGGCTGCACGCTGTAGTACTTATCCCAAAGTTGGTTCCGGAACCTGCCCGCTGGATCGAGCTGCCGCTTCAGCGCGAAGAACTCGCGTGCTCGTGGGTAGGCGCGGCGGAATTGCGCCTCCGTCGCATGCAGCTGATAGGGAAGATAGTACGTCCCTTCGACGCTCAACGCTGCGTCGATCAGTTCACGCGCCCACACACCGACCTCGTGCTGATCGGCCGCGCTCGTCCCTTGCTTGTAATAAATGACGAATCCAAACACATCGCCGCGTGCCCACGACAGCAGCGACTGAGAATCCTGCATGACGTGCCGAATTGAAATGTTGATGACGTTCACATCGTGTCGGATCAGTACGTCGCGCATGCGGGAAACGAAGTCACCGAATCGAGTGACCGGTACGAGGTACTCCTGAAGTGCATAGGTGGCGCTGGCCCGGGACGCGGGCTCGAGTTCCGCGGCGTCGTAGCTCGACTGGTAATTCCGCCACGTAATCGATGTCCCATGGTATAGGGCGGGATCAATCACTCGCCGACGGATTGCTTTACCAAACGGCCATTCCGACACGACCCAATAGGCAAACCGATCGAGTTCGTAAGAACCACCTGACCGAATCAGTCGCTCGGCTACGGTCGGAGGCTCCTCCGTTTGGGTGTAGGTGATCGCGTGGACTGTGTCATACCGCGGAGGGTAGACGTCGCCATTATGAAAGACCGCTCCGGACGTCTGTCGGACCTGATCGAAGAAGTAACGTGGATAGTCGTCGATCGGAATTGTTCGGTCCTGTCGCTTGACCTTGACGTTGTCCGTGAGGGCCAACGTTGCTTCGGCAATGACGCCAAGGCCGCCATAGCCGCCGATCACCCCGTTGAAGACGTCCGAGTTGGCTGCCGGCGTCGCCTCAATCAGAGAACCATCCGGCATCACCACCCTCATCGACTTGACCGACTGGATCACGGGCCCGCGTCCGACGTAGCGCCCATGCACATTGGTCGACAGCGAACCACCGACGGTGAAGTTCGCGTAACTCTGCATGATGCTCACGGACAGGTTGGCAGGATCGATGTACTCGAGGATCTCCCGCCACCGGGCACCCGCTTGTACCGTGATCGTCCTTGCTTCCGGGGAGAACGCCACAACCTTATTGAAACGCCGCATGTCGATATGGAGACCACCGGCTGTAGCTATCTGGCCTCCCATGCTGTGCCGCGCACCTCCGATGGCGATAGGGCCGGCATGTTGCTTTACCGCATCGATGATCTCTTTCGTTGTCGTTGGGGTGATGACCGCACCGACGAGAATTGGATTGAGCTGGGTGACGTCGCGGATCTCAAGGGGCGAACTCGGCGTTTCCGCAGGCGCGCGGACAACGCTCCACACTTGAGCCGCGAACAGCAGCAATGCCGCGGACGTCAAGAGAAAGCACAGGCGTCGTCCTCGACGAAGGCCGCGACGCGGTTCAACGGCCGTGTCTATCCTCCAGGACAGCCCCATCGAAAATCTCGGCCAGCAGCGTCAGCGCTTTGCGTTTCTCAGGGACGAATGCGATGGCGACGAGGACGAATCCGAAGAAGGGAAGCAGTAACGCGGCCAGCCCTTTCGCCTCACCCGTTTGAACGGACTGCCACACGCCTGCGGCCGCGCCAAACGACATCGCACTCAGCCACAGGATCATGACCGCGGCGACTGAAGGTTTGAGCTTCACGACGATGTCGATTCGTGAACCCGCCGCCTCCGGCTCAATCCTTCCCGAGATCACCGGCAGGAAGTTGTTGCGATAGTCGATCGTCCGGCGAATTCGAAACCGTTCACCGTCGATGATTCCCACGAAGGGCTCGCGCTGCCGCCGCGCAGCGCCTGCTTCGATCGACTGCCATCTCGACTGCGGTGGTCCCACAACTCGCGACAGGCGCAGGAGCACCTCCTGAGGCGACAATGCCGTCCGAAAACTGCAACGGGAATACATCGGGAATCGGATAATGGTTTCGACCCGAACCGATGCAGGAAACATCGGTTTTCTTCAGCGTCTACAACGCCGGTGATACGTCGTCGGAACTGCCAAAGCGTGGTTGGGTCACTTCAGTAATGTCCGGTTTTCGGGAGGCGTGCCGACGTCGCCTCGCCAAATCCCCAACGTTCCGAGGAACCGCAGGAACCGGTCGAACGGATTCCGGTCGAGTTCCTTCGCCGCCCGCGAGAGCGATGCGTCGGATGCCTGCATCCAGCTGCTCAGCGACGTTTCCTCGCCTCTTCGAAGCTTGCGCCCGAGAGATTCGCGCAGAATACGGCGTGATTTGACGGTCGTCCACCAGAGCGACAGCACGGTGATGGCGACCACGCTCCAGGCGATGAGGCCTCGCATGCGGAGATAGTGCCACGTTTCCAGGCCGCGCGCGCGGATTCAGCGATTTCGATTCTCGATTGGGGATTGGGGATTCTGGATTGGGGATTCGGGATTGGGGATTGGGGATTGGGGATGAGGGATTGGGGATGAGGGATTAGGGATTGAGAACTACCCACCCCTTCCCATCCAGTGCAGCAGCCCCAGCGTCAGCCACGGAACATAGGTGATGAGCAGCACACCCACCGCCAGAATGCCCAGCATCGGCAGCGTCGCCCACGTGACTTCGAGTACCGGCTTCTTGAACCGTACCGACGCGAGCAGCAGGTTGAGGCCGAGCGGCGGATGGAGGAATCCGAGCTCCAGGTTGGCCACGAAGATGATCCCCAGATGCACGTAGTCGATGCCGTAGACCTCCGCGAGCGGGAGGATCAACGGCACCACGACGACAATGGCCGAGAAGATGTCCATCAACGTGCCGACCAGGAGCAGGAAGACGTTCAAGGCGAGCAGGAACACGAGGCGCGAGTGGATGTGCGACTGGGTCCATTCGACGAGCCGCGTCGGGATCTCCGCGTAGACGAGATAGTCGGTCAGCCCCGCGGCAACGGCGAGAATCAGCAGCACGCCGCCGACGAGCGCGACACAGTCGGCGACGACGCGGAGCACGTCCTTCCACGTCGGCAGATCCTTGTGAATGTAGCGCTGCACGATCAGCGTGTAGAGCGCGGCGAGCGGCGCGGACTCGACGAGCGTCGCGACGCCGCCGATGAAGGCGCCGACGACGAAAACCGGGAGAAACAGCTCGAACTTCGCCTCCCATACGGCGCCGAGCGCTTCCCCGATGCGGAATGGCCGGCGCTCGGCGCTCGTCAGCAGCCCTTCGCGCACGCCGAGCGCGGCCAGAAGGCTCAGCATCAACAGACCCGGCACGAGCCCGCCGATGAAGAGATCCTCGATCGATGCCTTCTGCGAGACGATGCCGTACAGCATCAGCGGGAGCGAGAGCGGAAAGAGCAGGCCGAGCGAGCCGGACGCCGTGAGCAGGCCGATGGAAAACCGCTCGCGATACCCGTCGCCGAGTAGCGCCGGGAGGAGCAGTCCGCCGAGAACCAGGATCGTGACGCCGGACCCGCCGGTGAACAGGGTGAAGAAGGCACACAGCGTCGCGGCCGCGACGGCGGTGCCGCCCGGCGCCCATCCGACCCAGGCCCGGAAGACGCGGAGCAAACGCTCCGAGGACTTGCCTTCTGCGAGCAGGAATCCGGCGAGCGTGAACAGTGGGATCGCGGCGATTCCCGTCGAGGTCGTCAGCTCCTGGTAGGCCATCATCGGCAGGACGACCGGCGGGTTGCCGCGGGTGAGCGACGCGAACAGTGCGAAGCCCCCGAGCAGCGCGAAGATCGGCGCCCCGAGGACGCCGGCGACGATGACGAGGAGGAACCACGGTCCGACGGGCGACCCCTCCAGTGCGCCGCGATACTGATTGAGCAGCAGTCCGGTCGCGATCCCGAGCGCGGCGATGCCGCGTCCCCACCAGCGCGGCGACGCGTGCCACACCAGCCGCAGCGCGATCAGCGCGAAGCCGATCGGCAGCGCAAGATCGGCGACCCACGTTGGAATCCCGGCGGTGACGACGTCGCCGGCGATGCGATCGCTGCGGACGAGCGCGCTGCCGCCCATCGCGAAGATCGTCGCGATCGTCGCGCCGATGCTGCCCGAAATGATGTGCGCGACGGCCTTGATCGGCCCTTCGGGGAGGAACTCGCCAGTCGCCAGCGTGAGGAGCTTGCCGTCGCGCGCCGCGATCGCGGCGCCGAGCATGCCGAGCCACAGAGTGAGAACCGCGGCGACCGCGCCCGAGCCGGGAATCGCGGCACTCAGAAACTTGCGCGACGCGATCTCGGCGAGCGGCAGCAGCATGATGCCGCCGAGCGCGAGGCTGGCAATCTGGTTCTCGGCCCGGACGGCAAACGCCTTCATCAACTACTTGCCTTTGGACTTCCTGACGGCGTCACGCTCCTGGACGGCCATGTCGTAGATGTCGGCGGGCACCATCGATCCGCGCATCGACTGGGTCAGCTGGGTCGCGGCGCTGCGGAATTCCGCGGCCGCCTTGGGATCGAGCGTGATCACCTGCAGCCCGCGCGCCACCATCTGCTTCACCGATTCGGCATCCTGCGCCGGCGCTTCGCTGCGCACGCGCGTCTCCATCGTCTGCGCCGCGGCCGTCACCTTCGGTTTGTCCTCGGCGCTGATTTTGTTCCAGGCGGTGTTCGACATGATCATCGCGCCGACGAGCGGAGCGATGTGGAGATCGAGCATGTATTTGGCGTCGCGGAAGATCTGCAGGTTCAGCGCCAGCACCGGTGGATTGGGCGCGGTGTCGATCAGCCCGGTCGAGAGCTTCAGCTGCGCGGGGATGTCAGCCGGCAGCAGCGCGACGGGGTGGAAGCCGTTCGCGACATACCACTGCAACCAGTTGTCGGATCCCTTGGTGGTGAAGAGCTTCGCGTTCTTCACGTCCGCGAGCGAGCGCAGCGGCTTCTTCGAGAACACCTGTACCCATCCGCCAGTTCCCCACGAGAGGAGGTGGAAACCCTTGGCCTGCAGCTTCTGCTCGAGCACCGGCGTCAGCTTCTTCTCGACCGCGATCTCCTCGGCGTCGTTCTCGAAGAAGAACGGCATCGTGAACACGTTGAATGCCTCGTCAAGCTCCGCGAGGCCCGCGGCGGTGAGGAAGGATGCCTGGAGCTGGTCGATCCCGGGGCGCATCTTCTTGATCGTCGTCGCCTCGTCTCCCTGCGTGCCGCCGGGGTACACCGTGAGGGTGACGCGCCCCGCGGTGTCCTTGCTCCACGCCGCGCCCATGTCGAGCAGCGCCTTGTGCCAGGACATGTTGGCGGGCACGAGCGTCGCGAGCTTGATCTCGCCGGGTGCGGCGAGCACCACAGTTGCGGCGACGAGCGGAAAAACAACGAGCAAGAATCTCTTTATCCGTGACATCGTGGGCCTTCTCCTTTGGCCGGCCGTTCAGGCCGGCGTCGTTCCGGTGGCGCCAGCCTCCAGGCTGGCCCTCATTTGGTGAACATCGTCTCGATGTGATCGAGCAGGGCGCGCGCCCGGCGCTGCTGCACCAGCGTGACGAGCCGCATCGACGGATCTTTCTCCGGATCGATCTCGAGCGCGGTGTGCAGAAGCTTTTCGAACTCCTCGCGGTTCTGCGCCGGCACGACCACGCCGGTGGCGAGCGCGACGTACGGACCAGGGTACAGGCCCTTCTGCAGCTCGACGGCGCGATTGAAATGCTGGCGCGCCTTCTCCGCCGAGCCGCCGAGCGCCTCCGGCAGGCTGTCGAGCGAGATGAACATCTCGTGCAGCGCGCCCTTGCTCCAGCTCTCGTCGAGCGCGATGGCACGCTCCGCCAGCGCACGCACGGCAGGCATGTCGATGGCAAGCTCCGGCCGATCGAGGCCCAGCGCGATCGCCGAGCCCCACGACGCCGCGGTCCAGTACAGGAGCGGGACGTCCTTCTTCTCCGCCTTGGTGAGTGCGGGACCCGGATCCGTCAGCAGCTGTTGACCGATGCCGGGAAATCTCAGCTCCATGGCGCGCATGCAGTAGCCCTTGGCGCGCAGATACATCTTCAGGGCTCGCGCGTTGAGGTGTGCCACCTCGTCGTGGTGCTGCGCTTCTCCGAGCATGGCCGCTTCGGTTTCCAGATAGGCGACGCCGTACTGGGTGAAGTTGCTGCACGTCGCGAGCAGGAGCTCCCGGTTGTTCGGCGAGGAGTCGAGGAGCGACTCGTACAGTTTGAGGCCGAACGGAATCGCCGCGCCGACGAGCTCGGGGTCGTCGTCGCGCGTGAACACGTCTCCGCCCGACGCCAGCGTACTGGCGACCATGCCGACCGCCTTCCGTTTGACGAGCGCGCAGCCCGGCAGTATCGCGAGGGCGCAGACCAGGGCAACGAGACGAACCGGGACCGCGACGGCGGGGGCAGTCGTACACATGCTGAATTAGAAATTCTATAACGTCCGGCGGGATGTCTGGAGAAAACGGAGTTTCGCGGAGGAAACGACCTCAGTCTCGCTCGCGTGAGCGCATTTCCCCGGTGGAATGGGCAGGACGCCAGTCGTGCGTGACGCGCAGCACTTCCTCGAGCGTCGTTTCTCCGCGGCCGACGAGCGTGAGGCACTCCTCCCGCAGCGAGACCATCCCGTTTGCGCGGGCGGTTTCGTAGAACCGGCTCTCGGGCGCACGGGCGAGCACGAGCTCGTTGATGTTGTTCTCCATCTTGAGCAGCTCGTAAATGCCGAGCCGGCCGCGGAAGCCCGTGCCGCGGCAGTCGTGGCACCCGTTGCCGCGGAAGTACGACGCCGGCTCTCCGGCGCGGAACATCGCGCGCAGCGCCGGGGGTGTCTGCACCTCGGTGCGGCAGGTGGAGCAAATCCGCCGGACGAGACGCTGTGCGACGACGCCGATCACGCTCGACGCCAGCAGGTACGGCTCGAGGCCCATGTCGAACAGCCGCGGGATCGTGGCCACCGCGTTGTTCGTATGCAGCGTTGACAGAACGAGGTGACCGGTGAGCGACGCCTCGATCGCAACTTCCAGCGTCTCGCAGTCGCGGATTTCGCCGACCATGATCACGTCCGGATCCTGCCGCAGGATCGCGCGCAGTCCTTTGGCGAACGTGAAGCCGGCCTTGTCGTTGGTCTGGCCCTGGTTGATGCCCGGCAGCGCGTACTCGACCGGATCCTCGATCGTGACGATGTTCTTCCCGGTTTGGACCAGCTCGCCGAGCGCGGCATAGAGCGTCGACGTCTTGCCGCTGCCGGTCGGTCCGGTCATCAGAAAGATGCCCTCGGGACGGTGAATCAGCTCACGGACTTTCTCGAGTGTCTCGCCCGCCATGCCCGTGCGATCGAGCTGCAGACGGAGGCGGCTGCTGTCGAGGAGTCGCAGGACCGCTTTCTCGCCGTGGACTGTCGGATACGTCGAGCTGCGCATGTCGAGGCGTTGATCGCCCACGGTCGCGCTGAAGCGCCCGTCCTGGGGCAGGCGATGCTCCGCGATGTCCATGCCGGAGAGCACCTTGACGCGTGCGATCACGGCCGGCGCCATGGCCGTCGGCAGCACGGTGACGTCCCTGAACGTCCCGTCGATGCGGAAACGGACGTGGAACTCTTCGACCCGCGGCTCGAAGTGGACGTCGCTGGCGCCGTCTGCGGCCGCGCGCGCGATGACCCGTTCGAGGACGGAGACCGCCGACCGTTCCGCGGCTTCGTCGCGGGTCAGAATCTGCGCGGCCGGCGAATCGATGATCACTTCGCCGGCGTCCTCCTGGACGAGATCCGGCATCCAGTCATCGCGGTAGTAGCGATTCAGTGCGGCGATGATCTCGTCCTCGAGCGCGAGCACCGTCTGAATTTCACAGCCGGATGCGAAGCGGAGATCGTCGAGGGTCGACAGATCCTTGGGAACCGCCAGCGCGACGAGCAGCGTCGATCCGGTCTTCTGCAGCGGGAACGCCGTGTGGCGCCGTGCGACTTTCTCCGGCAGCGCCGCGATAGCATCGGGATTGACGGTGTAGGCGTTGACGCGGGCGACCGGTACGCCGAGCTGCTCGCTCAACACTTCGAGCAGGACTTCCGAGGTCAGCCAGCCGCGCTCGACGAGTACCCGTCCAAGGCGCAGGCCGGTCCGTTTCTGATCGGCGACGGCGATCTCGAGCTGCTCCTCGGTGATGAGCCCGCGCTGGACGAGCAGGCCGCCGAGCGCCATGTGACCCCGCGGCGCCGTCGGCTTTACCTCAACGGGTACCGGCCCCCGTGCCGCCATGCGCAAGGATGGGTGCGATTTCGCAAGGCTGCCGCGGGAATGAGACGAGGGCATGTCTCGAGGCTGAGCAAGGCGAGAGCCAACCCCAGGCCATCGTGCAAATGTCTATTCGTCAGCGGGTTAACCCTGTGTCGGTTCCGCACGTCGCCGCCCCCGTGTGCCGGAGCGGAACAGTCGGCGGTGGAACTCGTGATCCGAGCTCCGCGATCCTCCAGACGCCGCGGGCACGAAGCGTGAATGGGCCGGCACAGAAGAGGAGTCGCTCATGATCCGCACTGCATGCGTACTCGCGGCGCTCGTCGCGCTGGTAGCGCCTCGTCAAGCGGCTGTTGACGCGGTCACCCTTGCGCAGGCGTTTCGTGCCGGCAAAGCCGACGAGTACAAGAACCGTCAAGTCACAGGTACCGGCGTCAACTTCCACGGCCGCCTCTCCGAACGGATCGCGGACGGAACGACGCGGACGTCGCTGGTGATCACGGTAGGGAACGCACGGGAGGGGTCGACGCCCGCGCTGATCAAAACGTGGGACGAGTTCGCCGCGGCGGAGCGGGCGCGGACGACGCTGGTGGTGGCGTTGAGCGGCACGAATCTCCCGGTCCCCACCGAAGGGGCGGGGCCGCAGCCGTACGATTTCTCGGGAATCTACGACGGGCAGGTACGAACGGTCCTGCGGCTGCCGCAGCAGCGGGACGCGTCGACTCCAATCGCGCCGGACACCGGTCCGTGCAAAGGCGAATCTGCCGCGACCCAGGTCGACGCCTCGGTGTCGTTCTATTGCGTGCCGCTACTGGTGAACGCGACGGCATCGGTGAAATCGCCGCAATTGCCATAATTGCCAAAACTGCCATACGTGATCGTGTGAATGGCAATTACGGCGATATTGGCAATTTTGGCAATTGCGGAAATGCATTAGCCGCCCCAGTGCGGCGGCAGCTCCACATACGAGCGATCGAGCTCGGATGTCGACGGGCAGCCGAGCAGCTTGATCGTGCGCAGTAAATCGGCGCGCAGAATCTCCAGCGCGCGCGTGACGCCGGCGGCGCCGCCGGCGCCGAGGCCGTAGGCGTAGGCGCGGCCGATCAGCACCGCTCGAGCGCCGAGACAGAGTGCCTTGGCGACATCGCTGCCGCGCCGGATTCCACCGTCGACGAGCACTTCGATCTGCCCGTTCACGGCGTCGACCACTTCGGGCAGCGCGCGGATCGTCGGGTGCACATCGTCGAGCTGCCGGCCGCCATGATTCGACACGACCACGGCGTCGGCGCCCGCATCGATGGCGCGGCGCGCGTCGTCGCCGATATGGACCCCCTTGACCACGATCCTGCCGCCCCAGGCCTCACGGATCCATTTCAGATCGTTCCAGGTCACGACCGATGACTCGAGCGCGGTGCCGACGTCGGCGTAGAGCATCGGACCCTCGCCCGGGAGCACCACGTTGGGGAACTTCATCAATCCGCCGTCTCCCCAGAATCCCATCAGCCAGCCGGGCTTCACCGCGAACTGCAACACGAACGGCAGCATCTTGATCGGATTGCGCGTGACGAGCTCTTTCATGCCGTTGCGCAAGTCGCGCTCGCGCATGCCTGCGACCGGCGTGTCGATGGTCACGACCAGCGCCGAGTAGCCGGACTTGCGGGCGCGCTCGATGGTCGCGCGGGCGACGTCGTGCCCGCCGACGAGGTAGAGCTGATACCAGGCGGGACCGGCCGTCGCTTGCTTCACATCTTCGAGGAGGCAGCCCGAGAGCGTCGAAAGCGTGTAGATGGTCCCGAACTCTCCGGCGACCTTCGCGGCGACCTCCTCGCCGCGCGGGTAGAACATGCGCGAGCTGCCGACCGGCGCGAGGATGATCGGCATCGCGATCTCGGTGCCGAGCACCGTCGTCTTCATCTCGTAGTTCTTCACCGCCACCGCGCAGCGCGGCCGGAAGGCGATGTCGTTGTAGGCGCGGGAATTGCGATCGAGCGTGTTCTCGCGATCGGCGCCGCCGTCGATGTAGTCGAACACGGCGCGCGGCAGCCGGCGCTGTGCACCACGACGGAGGTCTTCGATGTTCACGTAACGAGACGCGGACAGGGCGTGCATGGGGCTTGAAGAATGATGAATGATGAATGATGAATGATGAATGATGAAATGAATGCTGAAAATGAATGCTGAATGTGGAGGATATTACAACTTCTTCATTCGCCATTCGGCAATCGTTTCATCATTCATCATGCATCATTCATCATGCATCATTCATCATTCATCATTTCCCATTTCGCACTATGATCCCCGCGGATGTCGTGGATCCAGGTGTACGACCCGCTGGATGCGCCGTGGCTCAGCACCGCGGCCGCGGCGCTGCCGATCGTTCTCCTGCTCGTGGCGCTGGGGGTTCTCGAATGGCGCGCACATCTGGCGGCGCTCGCCGGCCTGCTCGCCGCGCTCGCGGTTTCGGTGTTCGTCTACGGGATGCCGCTGCCGAACGCCGGCGCGACGGCGCTCTACGGCGCGGCCTACGGGTTTCTGCCGATCGGCTGGATCATCCTGAACGCGGTCTTCCTCTACAACCTGACGGTGGAGACCGGCCAGTTCGAGATCGTCAAGTCGTCGGTCGGGCGGCTGTCGCCGGATCGTCGAATCCAGGCGCTGCTCGTGGCGTTCTCGTTTGGCGCATTCATCGAGGGAGCATCGGGTTTCGGGACCCCGGTCGCGATTTGTTCGGCCCTGCTGATTGGTCTGGGGTTCACACCGCTGTATGCCGCGGGCCTCTCGCTTATCGCGAACACCGCGCCGGTGGCGTTCGGCGCAATCGGGACGCCGATCCTGACGCTGGCCGCCGTCACCGGCATTCCGGCCCATACGCTCGGCGTGATGGCCGGCCGGCAGTTGCCGTTCGTGTCGCTCCTGGTTCCCGCATGGCTGGTCGTGACGATGAGCGGCTGGCGAGGGCTGCGCGGCGTGTGGCCCGCTGTCGTGGTGTGCGGCGGCACGTTTGCGGTCGTCCAGTTTGCATGGAGCAACTACGTCGGCCCGGAACTCGTCGACATCGCCGGCGGTCTCGCCTCCATCGCTGCGCTCGCACTGTTCGCACGAGTGTGGCGGCCGGCGGATGTCTGGACGTTCCCCGAGGAGACTGCCGGGATCCGGGATCCGGGACCCGGGACCCGGGATCCGCGTCAGTCGGACCCCGCATTCCGCATCCCGCATCCCGGTCGTCAGTCGGATCCCGCATCCCGCGTCCCGGATCCGGGTTCCGTCGTGCGTGCCTGGGTCCCCTGGCTGTTTCTCAGCCTCGCGGTGATCGTGTGGGGGCTTGCGCCGAGCAAGGCCTTTCTCAACGGCGGTCCTCGCGGGTTCGCGACCTATCGCGCGAAACAGAAGCTATCCGTCAGTCGGGTGCTCGCCCCCTCGTGGCCGGTGCCGCTGCTGCATCAGACGGTATTCCGCGACTATCCTGTTGTCCCCACCCCTGTGGACCGTGCCCGCATCAACGATCGTGCGTACCGAAGCGAACGGGCGGAAGCCGCACAGTTCACGCTCAACTGGGCGTCGGCGACCGGTACCGCGATCCTGCTCGCCGCAATCGCAACCGCCTTGTTCCTTCGCGTGAGTGCCAGGCAATTCGTCCGTGTCGCGTTAATGACGCTCCGCCGGATGCGCACGTCGCTGGCGACGATCATGTTGATGCTGGCGCTCGGCTTCGTGACGCGATATGGCGGCACCGACGCGACGCTGGGGCTCGCCTTCACGCGAACAGGCATGTTGTATCCGTTCTTCGCCGCCATGTTGGGATGGCTGGGCGTCGCGCTGACCGGTTCCGACACGAGCTCGAATGTCCTCTTCGGCAGCTTGCAGAAGATCACCGCGCAGCAGCTCGGATTCAATCCCACCCTGATCGTCACCGCCAACAGCACCGGCGGCGTGATGGGGAAAATGATCGACGCTCAAAGCATCGTCGTCGCCACGGCGTCGACCGGGCAGGTGGGCCAGGAGGGAAAAATCCTTCGCTTCGTCTTCTGGCACAGCGTGGCGCTCGCGATCATCATGGGCGTGATCATCATGCTGCAGGCGTATGTATTCACGTGGATGGTTCCGTGAGGGGGTTGCCGCAGCTAAAGCCCCGGCCTACACGTAGGCCGGCCCTTTAGGGCCGGCAAGAGACACATGATCGAACAACACTATCTGCGAGACGCCGTTCTGCAGCTGAAGAAGCTGAAGGCGCAGGCCGACGCGGCGCTGGCCCAAACCACCGACGAGCACCTGTTCGCGATGCTCGACCCTGAAGCGAACAGCATCGCGGTCATCATGAAGCACATCGCGGGGAATATGCGGTCGCGCTGGACCGACTTCTTGACCAGCGACGGCGAGAAACCGGATCGCGAACGCGACACGGAATTCGAGTTGAGCGCCGCGGACACCCGCGAACGGATCTTCGCGCTCTGGGAAGACGGGTGGGCCCGTACGCTCGCCGCCGTTTCAGCGTTGACGCCGCCGGATCTTTCGAAAACGGTGACCGTGCGCGGCGAACCGCATACGGTGATCGAAGCGATCAACCGTCAGATGACCCACTACGCCGCCCATGTCGGTCAGATCGTGCTCCTGGCCAAGCACTACGCCAGCTCGAAGTGGCAGACACTCAGCATCCCGCGCGGCAAGTCGAAAGAGTTCGACGTGTCGAAGCGCGGCACGCCGTACGGAGTGAAGCCGGGTCCGATCTAGAAGCTGAATCCGGTTCCGAGACTCACCCGCGTGCCCCCGCCGTCGAAGCCGTGCGCGACGTCGAGGTTGATCTTCACCAGCGGCGCGATGATGAAAATCCCGGCCCCGGCGCCGTGGCGCCACTCCGCATCCTCGAGGCGGCCGCTGAACTCCGCGATCTTCGAGGCATCGGTGAAGACGTCGACGCCGAACTTCGCGCCGCGGATGACCGACGTGATCGGGATGCGCAGCTCTGCTGAAGTGACGAGCATTCGATCGCCGTCGAACGTGCCGGTGCGGAATCCGCGCAGGCTCGACGAGCCGCCGAGCAGCAACCGCTCGTACGGTGGCAGTGTGGCATCGCTGGCGAAATACTGCACGCGCCCGGCGACGACCGATTGGCGGACGACGCGAAGGTAGCCACGCGCGTCGGTGGTATAGCGGTTGATCCTCTCGCGGCCGCGGACGTTCAGCTGCGACCAGCCCGCGCCGAGGACGGCGGCGTTCCCCGGGAACGCCGGATCAGCGCGGGTGTCGAAGACCGCGTTCGCGCCGAAGGTCCAGATATCGTCGTCGATTTCGCCGAAGCTGACCGAGCTACGCGACGCGTCGACGCCGAGCCGCACCATGTGCGCGAACTGGCGCTCGGCGCGCGCCTTCAGCTCGACCCGCTGGTCGTCGATCTCGTAGTGGGGATTCTCGCGGTTCCAGATTCCGAAGCTGGAAAAGATGCGCGTCAGCGGGCCGCGCTTGAACGTCCGTTCGAACTCGAGCGCCGCGCGCTTCGTGCCCCCCCACGTCAGCGGTGTCGAGAGTCGCTCGCCCACGCCGAGGAGGTCGACCGTGCTGAAGCGCGCGCCGTAGGTGAATCCGTAGCCGTCCTCGTAGCTGAGGATCGGAAAGAACATGAGCCGGTCGGTGAAGATGCGATGCCACGGCCGCGAGATGCGCTGGATGCCGCCACCGGCACCCGGAATCGCCGTCGAGGTCACCCCGGCGCGTTCGTGCACGA
Organism: Acidobacteriota bacterium; assembly: GCA_046731735.1. GTDB lineage: Bacteria > Acidobacteriota > Vicinamibacteria > Vicinamibacterales > 2-12-FULL-66-21 > JALZOC01. Next base: position 9,619 of record JBKPLP010000098.1, on the reverse strand, counting down.
TGAGCACCAGGGCGACGTCGGTGGGATCGTCGATCGATCGGTAGCGCTTGCGTACCTCGATCGTCTCGAACCGATCGCTATCCTTGAGGCGCTTCTCGATGCTTTTCAGAGAATCCGGCGTGATCGGGTCGCCGACCGCGATTCCCGCGAGCTTCAACACGTCCTCATCGGTGACAGCGGCGTTGCCGTGCACGCGGATCTCGCGGATCGTTTCTGTGGCCGCCGCCTGGACTTCGTCGGCGACAAATGGACCGTGGCCGTCGGTGGGGCTGGCCTGGCGCTCAGCCCAATCGGTGACGCTGGTTCCTGGGGCAGGCTGGCCGGTGGCATCGCCCTTGAGACGGGTTGTGATGTCGAGGTCGGCGGGGTGCAGCCCGGAAGACAACTTCGGAACCTTGATCGTCGACTTCACCTGGGCTTCGCGGTAGTCCGCGAACGCGCGGCCGTAGCTCGCCTCGAACGATCCCATCGCGAGGGTCAGGCCCGCGTGGATGTTCATGTTCCGCGGCAGCCACACGCCCGGAAACGGCTGGCCCATGGTCATTGACGCGCGGAGGTCGTCGATGCGCACCAGCCACGCGGCCGGCAGGAAATCGAGCCATACGTTGTCGAACGTGTACTTCACGATCTGGTGTTCCGTCGGATCCACCCACAGCGTCACCATCGCCGTCTTGTTCATCTTGCGGTTGATGTCGCGCTCGAACTGCTCCTCCTTCTTCCGATCCTTCGGCTTCTTTCCCTTCATCTCACGCGGCGTCTTCTCGTCGTCCTCGTCGTTGAACAGGTTCGTCGGGTAGTATTCGATCCGCAGCACATCCTGCCCTTCGAGCTTCTCGCGGCCCGCGAGATAGTAATTGCCCGGCTCGAACTTGAAATCCATGAAGTAGGCTTCTGAGACGAACCGCGGCTCGGTCGGGACCGCCGTACCGCTGATTTCGACGCCATTGCTGCCGATCGAGATTTCACCCTTCTCTTTCTCGTTCTTCGCGCGGCGCTCCTGGCGCTCCTTCTCGCGCTTCAGCCAGATGCCTTCATACTCGCGCCGCTCCGCTTCGTTGACGGTCACCCCGTTGAACCGCACCGGGCTTCGCACGTGCGTGCCGTCGCGCTCGTACCAGGTGAAATCCCGTTTCGTGCGATAGAGCGGCCACTGCCCTGGCCCGAGCACTTCGAAGCTCTCGGTTTCGTCGAGCACGTACTGGTTGAGCATTTTGCGGTTCACGTCGCGCCTGGCCAGAACCTTCTCCATGAACGCGTCGAGATCGCTGCGCGGCGCGGACTTCGGCTGGGGTCGACCTGCTGCGGAGCGGCTCTCGGGCGACGGAGTTCCCTGCCGCGCATTCATGACGACCGGGGAGGCGATGAGGCACAGAAGAACGAGACCGAGGCGAAAGGGACGCGAGCGAAAATGCACGGAGACCTCCGCGGCGGGGCAGGGTGGCATCGGCTTAGACGATGCGGCGCGCCGCATAGTTCGTTCAATCGTACGCGATGGCCGGCCTAACGGCCGCCGCCACTGACCAGCTCCCACCCGCCCGACTTGCCGGATCGGAACAGCGCGTCGATGACGCGCATGTTCTTGACTGAATCTTCCAGCGGGTAGGGTGCGGGCTTGCCCTCGCGGACGGCCTGGGAAAAAAGATCTCCCTGGATAGTGTACTGATCGCAGATGTCGAACTCGACCGTCCGCCGATCGGGAACCTCGCCGGGTGGCGCGTCCTCGACGAAGATGCGGCAGCGGCGATCGGCAGGGGCGTTGAACGGGATTTCAATCTCGATGCGCCCCAGCGACCCGCTGATGACGATCCGCTGACCGTATGCGAGCTGCATGCTGCACGTGCCGACTGCGTGGCGCGCGCCGCCAAAGTCCAGCATCAGCGACGCCAGCCAGTCGATGCCGAACCGCTCGCTTTCTTCGATCAGCGCACACACGCGACGCGGCTCACCGCCGTAAATCATGCGCGCGGTGTTGACCAGATAGCACCCGATGTCGAGGATCCCGCCTCCTCCGTACTCCTTTTTGTGCCGGATGTTGCCTGGATCGTCGTTGAAGAAGCTGAAGTTCCCTACGATCGATCGCACCTCGCCGATCTGTCCCGACTCGGCGATCGCCCTGGCGCGCAGCCACTGTGGATGCGTACGCACCATGAACGCTTCCTGGATCAGTACGCCGGCGCGATCGCGTACGCGAAGCAGGTGCTCGGCATCCGCTGCGGTCAGCCCGATCGGCTTTTCGCACAGCACATGCTTGCCCATTTCCGCGGCGCGCGTCGCCCATTCCACATGCAGGTGATTCGGCAGCGGGATATAAACCGCATCGATGTCGGGGTCGGCAACCAGCGCCTCATACGATCCGTACGCCTTCGCCAGTCCCAGCTCGCGGGCGGCCTCGCGCGCCTTCGACAGATCGCGCGACGCGATCGCGTCGACAGTCGTCCACGTACCGCGCTGCATCGCCGGGATCACTTTTTTCGTCGCGATCCGCGCGACGCCCAGCACGCCCCATCGCAGTTTGTCGGTCACAGGTCTACGTAACCGAGTTACGCGCGGCGTAATACGGCGCGCCGAATTTGCTGTCTTTTCAGGTAATTACGCGGGATTGGCATGGTATTCGGGTTGCTGTGCTCTCAGGTAGATTTCCGGCGCCCGGGGTGAGCGGGCCGGCCGCGACCGTTCGTAACGTGTCCTACCCCACGCGGTGCGAATGACGCGCCGGTGCCGCGAGCACCGAGCGCCGGGATCGTACGTGTTAAATCGTCAATGATGAATGATGAATGATGAATGATGAAAACGAACTAAAGAAAAGTTCATCATTCATCATTCATCATTCATCATTCATCATTTTCTTATTGATCCCCCGTGCCTCGCCGCTTGAACGACTTGTCCGGATACTTCGGTGCGGCCGGCGTCGGGATTGGGTTCTTCTTGATCTGATCCTGCAGATACTTGATCGCCGCGTCGAGCTGCGCGTCCTGTCCGTTGAACGTCGCGTGCGGCAGGTTGTCGACGACAACGTCGGGATCGACGCCGTGGCCTTCGATCAGCCAGTCGCCGTCGGGACCGAAGACGCCGGTTTCCGCTGCGGTGGCAATCCCACGGTCGACGAGGAAGTTGCTCGACGACAGCCAGATCTCTCCGCCCCACGTTCGCGTACCGATCGCCTTACCGAGTCCGAGCCGCCGGAATCCTTCCACGAATGCCTCTCCGTCTGACGCGGTGTTCTCGTCGCACAAGACGACGACATGGCCGCGGAAGGCATACTGCATGTTCCAGGTCGGGTTGCCGACGCGCGGCTGCCAGAAGAACCACGCCTTGCGCAGCAGCTTCTCGAGAATCCAGCTGTCGATGTTGCCGCCGCCGTTGTGGCGGACGTCGACGATGAGTCCATCGCGATCGAACACCGGGTAGAACTCGCGCTGCCACTGCGCGATGTCGTTTGGACCCATGTTCCGCAAATGGACGTATCCGAGTTTTTTCTGCCCTTCCTTTTCGACCTTGAGCCGCCGGGTGTACTCCCACTCGTCGTAGCGCATCGTCGCTTCTTTCGCCAGCGTGATCGGCGTCACGATCACGTCGCGCGCGGTGCCGCCGGACTTGGGCGTGACGCGCAGCAGCACCTGCTTGTCGGCCTGGTTGCGCAGCAGCGCATCGATGTCGCGCGCTGACAGCGCCGGCACGCCGTTCACGGACTGGACCACGTCGCCTTCCCGCACGTTGACGTTGACCCGCGCCAGCGGCGCGACATCGTCCGGCATGTCGGGATCGGTCTTATAGACATGCTCGACGCGGAAGCCGCCCGCTTTCTCGTCGCGCGTGAAGGTTGCGCCGAGCGAGCCCGGCTGCACCTGGTCGGTACCGCGGCGCGTATCGCCGCCCCGGACGAAGATGTGCAGCGCCGACAGTTCGCCAACCATCTGCGACAGGATGTCGGACAGCTCCGAGCGATCGGTCACGCGGTCGACCAGCGGGAGATACTTCGACTTCATGGCGGCCCAGTCCACCCCGTGCATGTTGCGGTCGTAGAAGTAGTCGCGCTCGAGACGCCACGCTTCGACGAACATCTGCCGCCACTCGTCGCGCGGATCGAGGCGGAAGGACCAGTCGCCAAGCGGGACCTTGCTCTTGGATGTGTCGGTCGGCGCCTTCGCGCCGGCGTCGAAGACGAAGATGTCCTGCCCCTTGCGGACCATCACCTTCTTGCGGTCGAGCGACAGTTCATAAGAGGCGACGTCCTCGGCGAAGGTTTCGGGCTTCGGACTCTTGTTTTCGATCGCCAGCGTTTTCAGCGCGCGCCCCGGCGTCGAGACGTCGCGGGACATGAAATAAAGGCGCTTGCCATCCGTGCCGAGCGCGCTGTAGTTGCCCGCGGCCAGCGGCACTTCGAACAGGCGCGTCTCGATTCCCGTCAGGTCCGTCGTCGCCGGTGCGGGCGGCTTGACTCCCTGTGCCGCCGGAGGAGTCGCCGGCGTGTCCTTCTTCTCTTCCGGCTTCTTCTCTTCCGGCTTCTTGTCGTCTGGCGTCGCGGGGTGCAGCTCGTCGTCCGGCTGGAAGGGGGACCGCTCGCCCGGTTTCATCGAGACGAGGTAGATCTTCGTCTGCTTGTCGAAAAATGGTTCCGGCTGACGCGATCCCCAGGGAGTCGGAACGGCAGACACGAAGTTGCGATCGGACAGGAAGTACAACCATTTGCCGTCAGGCGACCATTCGGGACTGTAACTGTCGTACCGATCCGTCGACACCGCCGTGATGTTCCCGCTGTCGGCACTATAGAGATACAGGCGCGTCATCTGGTTCTTGTCCGGTGCCGTGTACGCCAGCCACTTGCCGTCCGGCGACCACGTCACGTCCGCGAAGTCGCCTTCTTCGCAGTCCGCAATCTTCGTGTTCTGCTTCGACTCGATGTCGTAGACCCAGAGCTGCTGATCCTTGTCGAAATGCGCGATGCGTTTGCCGTCCGACGAGGGGATGCCGTCCCAGCGCAGGACCTTGGCGTCGTTCGTCAGCTGCGTGCCGTCGCCGATGCCGTTCGCCGGCACCTTCCAGAACTCGACTTCGCCGCTCTGATCCGAGAGCGCCAGCAGCGTCTTGCCGTCGGGGAAGAATCGCCCCTCGCGGTAGCGGACTTTCTTGTCGCGCGTCGCTTCGACAATGCGCCCCTGCTGCGCGGGGGCGACGAATACTTGCCCGCGCGCCGTCAGGACGATCCGATCGCCGGTGGGTGAGATGTGCGCGCTGGCCAGCCATTCCATCGGCGTCTTGACCCACCGCTCGCGCAGCTGATCGAAATCCGACACGAGCCTGATTGGCACCGCACGGTCCTGGCCGCTCGCGATGTCATACAGTCGAATGTCGCCGCCAAGCTGATAGGCGATGCGGCCTTCCGACAGCGACGCGTTGGACGCATCGAGACCGTTGTGGCGCGTGTGCTGCTTCAGATCGCCACCGCGGTCGGCCATCGACCAGAGGTTCATCGTCCCGTCGCGGTCGCTCAGAAAGTAGACCCGGCCGTTCGAGAGCATCGGATTCTTGCTCGTGCCCTTGTAATCGGCGGTCAACGCGCTGGCTTCCTTGTCGCCATCGGCAAAGCGCCAGAGGTTCTGCGCCGTGCCTCCCTGGTAGCGCTTGGTGTAGCTGCCCTGGAATGTCAGGCGGGTAAAGAAGAATGTCTTGCCGGCGTTGTCGAACGAGCCCTCACTGGCCTGCGCGAGCGGCACGAGCCGGCGCACGCCGCTCGCCGGGTTCACGCGTACGAGCTGCGTGTTCGGCAGCGTCGAGAAGCGCCGCGTGGCGTAGAGGACGTCGCCAGACGGCGCCCAGCCCACCACGTTCGCGGTCCCCCCCTCGAAGGTCTGCCGCACTGGAACGCCACCGTCAATCGCGAGCGTGTAGACCTCGATCGGCCCTTCGTACGCGGCGGAGAACGCGACCGTCTTGCCATCCGGGGAGATCGCGGCGCGCGATTCTTCGGCCGGATGCGTCGTGAGCCGCTGCGCGACCCCCCCGTTCAGGCCGACGCGCCAGAGATCGCCTTCGGCGGTGAAGACGATCGTGTCGCCATGAATCGCGGGGTAGCGGTAGTAGCCGAGCGTCGACGCATCGGCCGCGGCGCGCGGACGCGCCAGCCAGACGAGGGAGAGCACGGCAAGGGCGAAGATGGAGAATTGGAGTTTCTTCATAGTCGGAGCTATCCGGCAAAAGAAAGGGGAGATACGGCAGGATAGCAAAATTCCAGTCCTCCGGGAGAGAACGGAGGAATTGGAGGGAACGGAGAAGACCGCTGGCACTAACCACGGAGAAACGGAGCTAACGGACGGCCTATTTTGCTGGGGAGAACCAGTGCCCCTGAAAACGGAGGGAAGGGAGGGAAACGGAGAAGACCGCTGGCGCTCACCACGGAGAAACGGAGGCACGGAGATCTATTCTTTTGGAGAAGAACCAGCGACATTGCCGCCCGCGTCAGGGTTCATTTTGCGTTTGATGCCCTGCACCATTACCGGCACCTTGAAATTCAGTAGCAGTCCTACGGGAGAGCCTGTCAGTTTCAGGTACGTCATGAGCTGCGCGTCGTGGATAGGGGCGAGTTTGGTGACGCACTTCAATTCGATGATGACGCAACCATTTACCCGTAGGTCGATTCGGTAGCCGCACTCGAGTTTGATCCCCTTGTAGTTGAGCGGCAACGGCACGTCCTCGTCTACGGAGAGTCCCAGTTCGCGAAGCTCGTGAGCCAGGCAGGCCGCATAAGCGGACTCGAGAAGACCTGGCCCGAGTGCGCGATGAACCGCGATTGCGCGGCCGATGATGAGCCCTGTGACGCGATTGACTTCAGGATCGCCCGTGAGCGCCATACGGCCCTCAGGATGCAAGGGCCGGGACGTGTCGGATTCATTCGAAAATCGACTGAAACCGCGGGGCGATGTTGCGGACGTTCCGACACGTCGCCCGCGGCGAGTGCGCAGGTTTTGAAATCTCCTAACATTTGAAACCTCCTAATAAAAAACCTCCGTGACTCCGTTTCTCCGTGGTTAGCGGTAGCGCTCGTCCCCGTTTCCTCCGCGCCCTCCGCTATTCGTGGTCAGCGCGAGCGCTCGTCCCCGTTCCCTCCGCCCCCTCCGCTATCTCCCGGGTGGTTGACGTGTCACGCGCCCGCCCGATATACTGCCCAGCAGTGACGATGACGTGCACCACGCCGAAGAGCATTTGTCGAAAGCGCGTCAAGCGATTCGACGGACCGGCGGTGTGTGTGTGTCAGTAACGTAAGCGGCAAGCACTCGGAGGATCCACAGCACCCGTCGGCCCGATATCAGGGCGGCGGGTTTTTTTGTTTCAGGACACGAACATGCACGCGACCAAGCGGATCGATGTCGGCGTTCTCGGCGCCACCGGGATGGTGGGGCAGCAGTTCATTCGGCTCTTGACGGGGCATCCGTGGTTCCGGGCCGTGTGGCTCGGTGCGAGCGAGCGGTCAGAGAGCAAGACCTACGCGGAGGCCGCGACGTGGCGCCTGGCGTCGCAGCTGCCCGATGAATTGCGCGACATCAAGGTCGATTCGTGCACGCCGGGGCGCGGCCCGCAGCTGATGTTCTCCGCGCTCGATGCCAACGCGGCGAAAGACATCGAGCCCGCGTTCGCACAGGCGGGGCATCTCGTGATCAGCAACGCGCGCAGCTACCGCATGGATCCGCTGGTGCCGCTGCTCATCCCCGAGATCAATGCCGATCACCTGTCACTCCTGCCGGCGCAACGCCGCGAGCGCGGGTGGAGCGGCGCCATCGTCACCAACCCGAACTGCTCGACCGTCGTCCTCTCGCTCGCGCTCGCGCCGCTGCGGCGGTTCGGACTGAAATCGGTGATGGTGACGACGCTGCAAGCGGTGTCCGGCGCCGGCTACCCCGGAGTGGCGTCGCTCGATATTCTCGGGAACGTCGTGCCGGCGATCTCGGGTGAAGAAGAAAAGATGGAGAGCGAGCCCCAGAAGATTCTCGGCACGTTGAACGGCAACGCCGTGGTGCCGCATCCGGTCGTGGTCAGCGCCCAGACGACGCGAGTACCGGTCATCGACGGGCACACCGAGAGCGTGGCGGTGGCGTTCGACTCGAAGCCGTCGATCGAGGACGTCATCGAAGCGCTCGGCTCGTTCCGCGGACGGCCGCAGGAGCTCCAGCTGCCGACGGCGCCGCCCCATCCGATAATCTGCATGGCCCAGCCCGATCGCCCGCAACCGCGGCTCGATGCCGAGCGTGACGGCGGCATGACCGTCAGCGTCGGCCGCGTCCGCAGGTGCCGCGTGCTCGACGTGAAGTTCGTCGCGCTCGGACACAACACGATCCGCGGCGCGGCGGGCGCGGCGGTGCTCAACGCCGAGCTGATGCGGGCCGAGGGCCTGCTGGTGGGGGACTGATGGCGGATCTCACCGGTCCCATCGTGATGAAGTTCGGCGGCACGTCGGTCGCCGACGCCGACGCAATCGCGCGCGTCGTGGCGATCGTCAAGGCCGCGCGCGAGGCCTCCGGCCTGCCGCCGGTCGTGATCGTGTCCGCGATGAGCGGCGTTACCGACCGGTTGATCGAGCTGACGCAGTCGGCCGAGCGGCGGCTCGACGCGCACGTCCTCAACGGCCTCGCGGAGCTGTCCCACCGTCACTTCGAAGCGGTCGAGCGGCTGGTACCGCCGGAGCTCGCCACCGACGTCCTGGTCGAGATCGGCAACCACCTCGATGATCTGCGTGCGCTGCTGAAGGCCGCGGGGATTCTCCGGGCCGCGTCGCCGAGCGCGCACGACGCGATTGTCTCCATCGGCGAGTTGATCTCGAGCCGCATCCTCGCGCTCGCGCTGCAGCACAACGGCGTGCCGTCGGCATGGGTGGATGCACGGCGGGTGATCGTCACCGACGGCGCGCACACCGCCGCCGCGCCGCTGGCGGACGAAACCCGCGCGACGGTGGCGCGCGAGGTCACGCCGCGGGTCGCCGACGGGCGCGTCCCGGTCATCGGCGGCTTCGTCGGCGCCACGACGCAGGGGGTGACGACGACGCTCGGGCGCGGCGGATCCGATTATTCCGCCGCCATCGTTGGCGCCGCCATGGACGCGCGCGAGATTCAGATCTGGACCGACGTCGACGGCATGTTGACCGCGGATCCCCGCATCGTCGATGCGCCGCGGGTCGTGCCGCATCTCTCTTTCGGCGAAGCATCGGAACTCGCTTACTTCGGGGCGAAAGTCCTGCATCCAAGCACGATTCTGCCGGCGGTGGCCAAGGACATCCCGGTCCGCATCCTCAACAGCCGGCGGCCACAGGCCACCGGCACGACGATCACCGCGGCGCCCCCGCCGCAGGAACGCCCGCTCGCCGCCGTCGCCTGTAAGCGGCGCGTCACGATGGTGGAGATCACTTCGACGCGCATGCTCATGGCGCACGGCTTTCTCCGCCGGGTGTTCGAGGTGTTCGAACGCTACTGCACCGCAGTCGACGTCGTGACGACCTCGGAAGTGAGCGTATCGGTCACCGTGGATGACGATGCGCGGCTGCTGAAGATCGTTGACGCGCTCAGGGAGTTCGCGGAAGTGAACGTCGAAAGCGGGCTGGCGATCCTGTGCGCGGTCGGCGACAATCTGCGCA
>JBKPLP010000097.1:0-7794 GCA_046731735.1 Acidobacteriota bacterium | reverse complement strand
CGACTGGTTGTGGAGTTTGAACGCGGTCACGCCCGCGTCGTGGCGTTCCCAGTCGATCTCGACGCCGGCGATCTTGAAGATGCGAACGACCGCTGCCGTGACTTCCGGCCCGATGCCGTCGCCGGGGATCAGCGTGATAGTACGGCTCATAGCGTTGGAAAACCCCTTATCCCTAATCGCGCTCAATCATCGCCATTTGCTCTCAAGATCAAACAGGACCTTCCTCCTGTGTGATCTTCAGACACGGGTGCAGCGTGAGGGTGAGAGATGTCGATTACGAGCTCAACCTACGCGCGAGGCGCGCCGCCACGGCTTCGAGCAGCTGACGGTCCGCCTCGCCGAATGCCGCCTGCCGATCGCTGTCGATGTCGATCTCCCCGAGCACACGATCGCCGTCCATGATCGGCACGACGATCTCCGACTTCGTGTCGATGCTGCACGCGAGGTATCTGGGATCCGCGTTCACGTCGTCGACGACGATGGTCGCCTTTTCGGTCGCGGCGGCGCCACAGATGCCGCGGCCGAGGGGAATCCGAGTGTGCGGCGACGGTTTTCCGCGGTACGGCCCGAGCACGAGCTCATCCCCTTCGAGAAGGTAGATGCCCACCCACGTGTACTCGGGGATGCGCTCTTTCAGCATCGACACGGCGCGATCCAGCGCGGCTGGAACGTCGGCCTCGGCGGCCACGGCGCTGTCGATGCTGGCGATATGTTCGGCGTAATTCTCCACGTCAGTCTTTCAGCTCACGAAACAGCAGAAACAGTCCACCGAGGATCGGCGCGAGCTGGATCCTCGTGGAGAGGGTATGGAGGCGCCCGAACTCCATCCGCCGGGGATCGTTTTCCGGAAGGGTTGAAGGCGCCACGCCCGCGCTCGACTGGATCTGCGCGATCCGGGGCGCGACGATCATGCCCGAGTAAGCCGTGGCAACGAGCATCAGGAACGCAACGATGAGTCGCGCCGCGAACATGATCGGCCGAGGTCCCATCACCCCGCGCGCGACCAGCGTACTGAGCAGGACGGCGCCGCAGGCGAAACTCAGCACGTGAAAGCGCCGCAGGATTTCGCCGAACACGGCGCCGCCGACGAGACGGTCGTTGACGATGTGATGAGCGGCGAGAACCTGGAAAACCGACGGCGCCACGATCGCGCCGAGGACGAGCAGCCCGCCGACCCACAGCGTCAGCGCGAGCAGGCCGGTGTACCGCAGCACGAGCATCCTCTAATTATAATCAGCACGATCGTGATGGAGCTTCGTGCTGTGTCCACCGTCATCGCATGGCAGCCGTGGAGCGCCGCGGCGTTCGCCCGCGCGCGGGCGGAGCGCAAGGCTGTGCTGCTCTCGATCGCCGCGTCGTGGTGCCACTGGTGCCATGAGATGGACCGGACGAGTTACGCCGATGCCGGGGTCATCGCACTCGTCAACGAACGCTTCGTCCCGGTGCGCGTCGACGCGGACGAGCGCCCCGACATCAGCGACCGCTACAACCTTGGGGGCTGGCCGACGACGGCATTCCTCACGCCGGATGGAGAGATCCTTGCCGGCGGGACCTTCGTTGCGCTGGAGGAGATGCCCCGCGTGTTGTCGCGCGTGGCGGACGAATTCGCCGCCCGCGCCGTCCCCCCGCCGCCGATAACCGTGTCCGCCGCCAATTCCGGTGACGGCCGGCTTCAACCTCGTCAGGACATCGCCGGCACAACTTCCACAGTTCCCGCGACGGCGGCGCTCGCGGACGCCGTTTTCGCGTCGTTCGATCCGATGCACGGCGGCTTCGGCATCGAACCCAAATTTCCCCTGTCGGCGCCCGTGCATCTCGCACTCGATCTCTGGCAGAAGACGCAGGATACGACGTATCGCGACATCGCCATGGGCACGCTCGATGCGATGGGATGGAGCGCTCTCTACGACGACGTCGAGGGAGGATTCTTCCGGTACGCGACGACGCGCGACTGGCAGCTGCCGCATTACGAGAAGCTGCTCGAAACGAATGCCACGCTGCTGCGCTTGTATCTGAGCGCGGGTGAAATACTCGATGCGGCGCGCTTTACCGGCCGCGCCGCGGACACGCTGCGCTACATTCAGAACACGCTGGCGGATCCCGTGGACGGCGGGTGGCGCACCTCGCAGGCGGCCGAGCCGTCGTACTACGCCGCGCCCTCCACCGAAGCCCGGCGCCTGCTGCAGGCGCCGGCGGTGTGCGACCGCCTCTACGCTGATGCGACCGCGGCGATGGCATCCGCCGCTTTTCATGCCGCCCGGGTGTTCGGCGACGACGGACTGCGCGAGTTCGCGGTCAAGTCACTCGAACGTGTCCTGCTGGCGTGCTACAAGCCGGGCAGCGGTGTCGCGCATTACTCCGACGGCGAGCCGCGCGTGCGCGGATTGCTCGCCGACCAGGTCGCGATGAGCCTGGCGTGCCTCGATGCGTTCGACGCGACCGACAACATCGTCTACGAAATGATGGCCGAGGAGCTGGCGCACTACATGACGCGCGACATGTGGGATGAAGCCGGCGGCGGCTTCTTCGATCGACGGCGCGAAGAGCCGGATCAGGAGGTCGGACTGCTGCGCCAGGCGCTGAAGCCGTTCGTGGTGAACTGCGAGGCGGCGTGCCTGTTGCGCCGGCTCGCCGCCTCATCCGGGAACAACGACTTCGCGATCTGCGCCGAGCGTACGCTGGCCGCGATGGCGCCGTCCGCGCTCGAGCAGGGCCCGCTCGCGGCGCATTATCTGCTGGCAATCCGGTCCGCCTGAAGGCGGACACTACCGGTAGCAATCCGGTCCGCCTGAGGGCGGACATCGAGATGATAGACTGCATCCTTCGACGTCTTTTTCAGAAGGCACACCCATGACGACCCCGCTCCCCACGTTGAAGAACCTTGCCGCGCAGCTTCGCATCGACTCGGTCCGCTCGACCAGTGAGGCTGGCAGCGGCCATCCGACGTCGTGCCTCTCGGCGGCCGAGATCGTGGCGACGCTGTTCTTCTCGGAGATGCACTACGACGCGAAGAATCCACAGAACCCCGACAACGACCGCTTCGTGCTGTCGAAGGGGCACGCGGCGCCCATTCTGTATGCGGCGTGGGCCGAAGCGGGGCTGTTCCCGCGTGAAGACCTGCTGAAGCTGCGGCGCATCGACTCCGACCTCGAAGGGCATCCGACGCCACGGCTGCCGTTCGTCGACGTCGCGACCGGGTCACTGGGTCAGGGCATCTGCGCTGCGATTGGCACGGCGCTCAACGCCCGGCGGATCGGCTCCGAGTACCGTACCTACGTGCTGCTCGGCGACGGCGAGATGGCCGAAGGCTCGGTCTGGGAAGCCGGCAACATCGCCGTCTACCAGAAGCTCGACAACCTGTGCTGCATCATCGACGTCAACGCGCTCGGCCAGAGCCAGCACACGCAGTTCGATCACAACGTGGACGCGATCGCGGCGCGCTGGAAGGCGTTCGACTGGCACACGATCGCCGTCGACGGCCACGACATCGCGTCGCTGCTGAAGGCGTACGACGAAGCGCGTGCCACGAACGGGCGCCCGACGATGATCCTCGCGCGAACGCTGAAGGGAAAGGGGCTGGCGGCGATCGAGGGCAAGGACGGGTGGCACGGCAAGGCGCTGAAGAAGGGGGAGGAGGCCGACAAGGCCGTCGCCGAGCTGCAGCAGCAGATGGTCGAGGGAGCGCCGGCGCCGTCGATTCCCGGGCCGCGCTCGAAGAGCCGCAGTGAAGCGGCCCCGGACTACGCGAAGATCCCCGCTCCTGCATATAAGAAAGGAGACAGCGTCGCGACCCGCGAGGCCTGGGGCGTGGCCCTGGCCGCGGCCGGCGCCGCCGACCCGCGCATCGTGGCGCTGGACGCCGACGTCAAGAACTCCACCTTCAGCGACAAGTTCGAGAAGATCCCCGGCGGCAAGGACCGCTTCTTCGAGAGCTTCATCGCCGAACAGGTGATGGTGGGGGCGGCGATGGGGCTCGCCGCGCGCGGCGCGATTCCGTTTCCCTCGACGTTTGCCTGCTTCCTCACGCGCGCGGCGGATTTCATCCGCATGGGCGCGATCTCGTTCGCCAACGTCAAGTTCGCCGGATCGCACGCCGGCGTATCGATCGGCGAGGACGGGCCGTCACAGATGGCGCTCGAAGATCTGTCGATGATGCGGGCGACGCACGGCTGCGCGGTGCTGTATCCGTGCGACGCGGTCAGCACGGAGCGTCTGGTCGTCGAGATGGCGAGGCACAAGGGAATGGCCTACATGCGGACGTCGCGCCCGAAGACGCCGGTGATCTACGGTCCCGAGGACTCGTTCCCGATCGGCGGCTCCAAAGTGATTCGCAAGAGCGACAGCGACGTGGCGGCGGTGATCGGCGCGGGCGTGACGTTGTTCGAGGCGCTGAAGGCGCACGATCAGCTCAAGTCGGACGGGATCAATATCCGCGTCATCGACGCCTACTCGGTCGAGCCGATCGATGCGAAAACGATGATCGAGGCGGGGAAGGCGACCGGCGGCGCGCTGATCACCGTCGAAGATCATTACCCGTCGGGAGGGATCGGCGATGCGGTGAGCGAGGCGGTCGCGTCCGCCGGATTCGCCGTGACGCGGCTCGCCGTGCGCGAGGTTCCGCGCAGCGGGCAACCCGACGAGCTGCTGGATCGCTACGGGATCTCGGCGCGCGCGATCGTGGACACGGTCAGGCAGATCGTCGCATCCCCAGCGCCACAAGGAGCCACGCGATCGTAAGGCAGCCGAAACATACGAAGACGGGGACCAGCGCCTCGGAAAAGCCGATTGCTACGCTCGACCAGGCATGGGGCGTCATTTCGACGGTTACACCGATGCCTCGGAGAATCGTGATGAACCCGATCACGACTCCGCACAGCGCGCCGAACAGTCCGGCAAGTGACACCGGCCGCATCAGCGCGAGGTTCCGCTCCGTCGGCCGTATCACGTAGGTGACCGCCATCAAGAGCGGCGCGAACGCGATGAGGATGGTCAGCACGGCAAAGATGCCGGCTCCGCGCAACAACTCCATTCCAGCCTCCATGTCGGCCCCATACACGGGCTCCGCCTCCCGCACAGCAACCTCGGCGCCCCATATAGGGGCCGCCTCGGCGCCCCATAAAGGGGCGCCCTACATTAAACGCGGGGCGGCGGAAAGCGTGACAGCGTCACGATCGCGGCACCGGCGCGTTATTAGCCGCATGGACCGGGAGACCGAGCTGTCGCTCGTGGCGCGTCTCCGCACCGGCGACGCGGCGGCATTCGACCTCGTCCACGCGGAATTCAACCCGCGGCTGTTCAACTTCCTGACCCGTCTCTGCCGGCGCCGCGACGTGGCCGAGGACCTGCTCGAGGAGACGTGGCTGCGGCTCGTGACGCATGCGTCGCGCCTCACCGAGGACACGCGCCTGGCGCCATGGCTTTTCACCGTCGCGCGCAATGTGTACGTCAGCCACTGCCGGTCGCGGACGCCCGAGGCCAGGCAGAACTCGACCGCACTGTCGTTGTGGCCGGCTGCGGACGCCTCGCCATTCGACGAGGCGGCGGCGAAGCAGCTCCAGGAACGCATCGATGCCGCGCTCGCCGATCTTCCGGGCCCGTACCGCGAGGTGCTGCGGCTCGTCTCGGTCGATGGGCTGCGGCCGTCGGAAGCGGCGGAAGCCTGCGGCGTCACCGCGCAGACGATGCGGCAGCGTCTCAGCCGCGCGCGGGCGATGCTGTGGGAATCGGTGATCGTGGGCCTGATCTGTGTCGCGTACCTTGCGGTCGTGATTCGCGATGCGCTGCACTTCTACGGTCTGCTGTAGGAGGCCTTTCCCGTCGTCGACAGATACAGCGCGTTGAACAGCATCGGAAACGTCGCGTGCGTCTGCGCACGGTGCTGCGGCCGCAGGCCGAAGAGCACCAGGCGTCCCGGGTTCATATCGACAGACACCACGGCGGCGCGCCCGGCCATCAACTCCTCGCCTCTCAGCCATCCCGACGCGACCACGTCCTGGTTCGGGTAGCGCGCCACGACCGTGGTCTGCTGCGACTCGAACCCTTCGACGATCGAGAAGAAGGGACTGTTGTTGTAGAAGCCGTAGGTGGAGGCGGCCATCCCGTAGCCAATCGGATGTTTCGTATCCACCTGGATGCGAAGAATGGTGCCCGGCGCGAAATGCGCCTCGCGCCCGAGATCGCGTTTCAGGTTGCGCACGGGAACGGGGAAGTGCTGAATCGCGAAGTCCGACGCCGCACCGAGCGTCACGAGCGTGCCGCCGGAATCGACGAAGGCCCGCAGGTTCGCGACCCCTTCGTCGCCGATCCCGCCGCTGTATTCCGGACGGACGTTCGCGCCCGTGCTGCCGTTGACGATCGACTGCGGCGACTGGTCCGGAAGGATGATGACGTCGAACTTTTCGGTGAGCCGTCCCGCCCGCACGCCGTCATTGTGAATCGCCGTCGAGTCGAAGCCGTACTGCTCCAGCACCCAGCGCGTCCATCCTTCGTCCATGTTGCCGCCGCCCCACGGCTGGTACATCGCGATGCGCGGCGCGCGAATGCCGAGTCCGGTCCCCGCCGGGTTTGCCACGCTGCCGATCGTCAGGCCCATCGACGCCGCGGCTTCGTCCAGTGATTTGCGGTTGACGTTGGCGACAATCGCCCGCGCAGCGCCTTTTCCGTCGCGCGACGGTTCCAGCGAGATGCGCGCCCCCTGTTTCAGCAACGCGTTGATTGCACGCGCGGCGTCAGGGCCGTTGTAGGCGAAGGCGAACCGCGGACCGTTGCCGGAGACTCGCCCGTCGAGCCGCGGTTCGGCGGCGAGCGCTTCCAGCGACGCAGCGGCCGGCACGGCAGACTTCAGGAACACGTGATCCACTCCGAGCAGCATGCCGAGCGACCACGCGGTCACGTCGTAGGGCGCTTCGGCGGGCGCGTTCGGCGCGCGGCGGACCTCGGGATACGTCTGCCGTTCGAGCATGTCCTTCGCGTAGCGCGCGAACACCTGGGTCATCGGGACGACGAACGTGCCCGCGGTGAACCGGTGTCCGTCGGCTTCGAATGCAGATCGGGCGCGTGACACTTCGACGCCGGCCAGCTGCAGTTTTTCGACGAGGTGGGCCGCCTCGTGCGGATCGTGCTGCGAGTCCACCGGGATCGCGATCGCCTTGACCTCGCCGGTCCGGCCGGTCTCGACCGTCTGACGGTTGACTTCGTAGATCTGCCGCAGCAACGCTTCGCGGCGATCCGCGACCGTATCGAGCAGCGCCATCGTCGCAATCAGCTCGTAGTCGACGATGTCGCGGAGCGTCCAGCGGCCGCCCAGCCAGGGACGCGGATACTCGGTCCGCGGCGTGATGTCGGTCGGCGGGGGAAGTGGACCCGAACCGCCACGGCCTCCGCGTCCACCCTGTGCCGCTTCGGTCGAGGCGGCTGACGCAGGGGCCTGCCCTGAGCCTGCCGAAGGGGCCTGCCCTGAGCCTGTCGAAGGGCCGCGTCCCGTCTGCCCGGGGACGGCGCGCTGCTGTTCGATTGGCGCCGCCACCCGCGCGCTCGCCACTTCGGTCAGCAGGCCGACCTGGTTGTGCCACCACCCGCTCCACGCCATCGCCCCCTGCCAGTAGTTCGTGTACGTGGAGTTGTAGATGATGCCTTCCTTGCCCTCCGCCTCGAGGGCCGCCGCCTGCGACTGGCCGAGAATCCCGTTCCACCTGTAGATCAGCGGATGCACGTTCGGATTGATCGGATCGGTTGCCGGCATCACGAAGATGCGCGCGGCGTTGCTCCCCATCTGGTGCTCGTCGAGCCACACCG
>JBKPLP010000096.1:0-8753 GCA_046731735.1 Acidobacteriota bacterium | reverse complement strand
CGAGCATCGCGAGGAACGCCCGCCCGGCAGGATGCGGCCTGGTGGTGCCACGCTCGAACCACGCGGGAATCCCGGCACGCGTGAACGCATGCTCGAGAAGCCCGGCATAGCGCTGCGGCGATCGCACGAAGACCGCAATCTCGTCAAAGGAGACGCCCCGCCTCGCCTCTTCCAGAATCCGGCGCGCAATCTCCACGCATTCCCGCCCTTCCCCCGGCGCAGAAAAGAAGCGCACGTCGCCGCGCTGCTCCCGTTCCGGCGGGCGCTTCTTTGCGAAGAGATATCTCCGGAGCGCCGTGAGGTCGCCGTCGCCTTTCTGCACGAGAACCTCGGGCTCGAGCCCGAGGGATTCGATCCGCGCCAGCGCCTGCAGGTCGCCGAACGGTACCGTCAGCAGCACGTCGGACGATGAATCGATCAGGGCGCGGACGAGCTCGAACTCGGCGGCCGAATCGAGCGGGACGTCGAGCAGAACCAGTGGCGCGCGAACCGGCAGCGCGTGCGCGCTGGAGCCGAGCGAATCCTTCGCCACCTGGAAGAGCGTCGCCCGATCGGTCGCTGACGCCGAGGTGAACTGGTGATCGAACCGGTCGAGAAGCGCCGCAAGGTCGCCGCCGCCGAGCGGCAGCTCCGCAAGCGCGGCAACGGGCACCTGCGCGAGCCGGATCTCCTGCAGGGTACGGGCGAGCGCACGCGGAAATCCCGGCGTCGACGCGACAGGCGCGAAGTAATCCAGCGCGTCCTCGCGCTGCGCCTCGAACGTTGCGCGCGCGGCGACGGCTTCGGCACCGAGGTAGGTCGCGGGCGCACGGCGGTCCTGCGACAGCGCCGGTGCCGCGAGCCGTGCCGCCAGTTGTGTGAGGCTGAAGCGATGAAGGCCGATGGTCGCGCCGCATTCGCGCGCGACTGATCGCGCGAGATCGTCAGCGGCGCCGCGGCTCGCGGAAACGATCAGAACGTCGCCGAAGGCGACGCGAGCCTGCACGAAGGCGCGCGCCTCGTTGAGGCGCAGCTCGGTGGCGGCCGCTTCGATCGCTCGTACCACGACAACTCCCTCCCGGACGCCGTGCCGGGTCACCGATGACGGCCGCGCGACGCGGCCGTGAACGAACATCAATCATCGGCCGGGCCTACGGGCCCGGCACGTGGCGGGACTGAAACCCCGCCCTACACGACGCGTGTCTGCCTCGGAAGACACGAGGATACACCAGCCGAATCCGCGCATAATACCCGTCATGGCGAAATACGCGCTGGCGTTGTGCATCGCGATTCTCGCGCTGCTTTCGGCGGTCGTGGAAGCGAAGAGCTACAGCGCCGATCGCTTCGACTCGCAGATCGAAGTACTCCGCGGCGGATCGATCCGTGTCGTCGAAACCGTCGTGCTGCGTTTCGACGGCGGCACGTTTACGCAGTATTACCGCGTCATCCCGGTGCGCAAGACCGACGGCGTTGAAATCGAATCCGCTTCGATGGACGGCCAGGTGCTGCCGGCCGGCAAGGACGGCGGCCACGTCGAGATCTCCGGCCGCGATCGCATCCGCGTGACGTGGCACTTTGCGCCGGTGTCGAACGCCTCGCATCGCTTCGATCTCGCATACGTGGTCCGCGGGGCGGTGCGGCAGGAAGCGAACGCGGACGTTGTCGCCTGGCGCAGCCTTCCTACCGAGCATCAGTACGCAATCCGCGGCAGCATGGTCGATCTCATTCTTCCCGCAGCTCCTTTGGCGACCCCCTCGGTCGAGCTGCACCGCGTCGCCGATTCCTCCGTCACACTCGACGGCAGCCACGCTCGCATCACCGCCACGGACATCCGCGGCAACGGATGGGTCGAACCGTCTGTGCGGCTGCCTCGCGGCACCGTGCTCGACGCGCCGCCTGCCTGGCAGCAGCGCGCCGCGGCGGCGCGCGCGCTGGCGCGCTACTGGATCATTGCCGCGGGGCTCGTCGTTCTCCTCGGGCTCGCACTGCTCTTGGCCACGAGGCAGGGATACGACTCGCCGTCGGGCTCGTTCGCGGCGGTCACGAGCGGCAGCACGCCGCCGGATACGCTGCCGGCCGCCATCGCCGGCCCGCTGGTGACCAACGGGGCACCCCACCTCGAGCACGCCATGGCTGCGCTCTTTGCCATGGCCGATCGTGGCGAGCTTACGATCGAGGAGCGTCCGCAATCGCTCGGCCAGCGAAACTTCGCGATCTCACATCGGTCCAGTTCCCGTTCGCTCGAGCCCTACGAACAAGCCGCGCTGGACCTCGCGTTTGGTGGCCGCCAGAACATCGAAGCGTCCGTCTCCCTCGCCAAGGCGCGCGCGCGGCTGACACGACACTTCCGCAACTTCAGCATCCCGCTTGAGACGTCGATGCTGGATGCCGGATTGCTAGACGAGGGACGACGGGCGGTCCGGAAGCGGTTCGGCGCCATTGCGGTGACGGCGGTCGCACTCGCCGCGCTCGCCGTGATCCCCGCGGGCGTGCTCGCACGTCGCTTCGAGGCGTGGCCGTTCCTGATCTGCGCTGCGCTGGCCATCGTCTCCGTCCTGGCGTTCGGGTTCTACGCCGCGCATACGCCGCTGTCGAACGAAGGACTGCGGCGCGCGCAGCACTGGCGGGCGTTTCGCCAGTACCTGCGCGACGTTGCGCGCGATCGTCAGCCGTCGCCCGCCGACAACAACGCCAGACGACTGCTGCCGCTTGCGGTGGCGCTGGGTGTCGCCCCCGCGTGGTCAGCGTACTTGAAGCGCCATCGGGCGGCGGCGCCGCCGTGGTTCCGCGCGATTGACGGCAGTCGCAGTGACCCTGCCGCCTTTGCGACGTTCGTCGCCCTCAGCGGAGCCGGCGCCGGCGGCGGCGCGCATGGCGCCGGCGCGGCCGCCGGAGGGGGCGCTTCGGGCGCGTCGTGAGACATTCACGCTCGCCGGCTGGCAAGATATTCCAGCATTTGCCGGCGATGCGCGATCGCGCGCTCCGACAGCTGCCGGTGGGGCTCGGTCGCGGAATCGAACGGCAGCGAGCGCTGGGCCCACGCCTCGCGCCGCGCCCGCGTTTTCTCCATGCCGCTGCGGAAACATTCGAAGCACAGTGTGCCGCCGTGGGTGTGCGTGCAGCGCGACATGGCTACCTCCGCTCCATCATGTCGAACAGGTTCAACGCGTGGCGCGCCTTGATCTGGGCCTGACGCCGCCGCTTGTCGAGCACCTGGTACTTGTCGGGACCGCGAAGCGGGCCGTCCGGCGATGCGAGCCGCAGCCCGGCCCGAGCGTGCGACTGAACGGGCGCGGAAGGGTCCTCTTCGAAATCGAGCGTGCGTGCGAGTGAGCCGTCGAACCGGGCCATAGCCGTATCTCCTTTGCGCCCAGTCTACGGAAGGGGTGTGACAGGGTAGGTCACTCGCAGAATTGCCGATTTCCGGTTGCAGATTGCCGATCGCAGTGCAGATTGCCGATTGGCGATGGCATTGCCGATTGGCGATTGGCACAAAACCGTTTGAGCCTCGAGCCGTACCCCTTTAGCATTGCCGGCATGGGCAATCCGCTGCGCTGGCGGGGGCACGAGGTGTCACGGCTCGAGGGTTTCAGCGATACGGTGTTCGCGTTCGCGCTGACCCTTCTGGTGGTCGCGCTCGAGGTGCCGCACACCTACGAGAAACTGATTCACCTGATGATGGGGTTCCCGGCCTTCGCGTGCTGCTTCACGCTCCTCGTGTGGATCTGGGCGCAGCACAACGCCTTTTTCCGCCGCTTCGGACTGCAGGACGCGTATACGATCTTTCTCAACGGGGCGCTCCTGTTCGTCGTGCTGCTCTACGTCTACCCGTTGAAATTCATGTTCGACGCGATGTTCTCGCAGTGGCTTCCCACCGAAACGGGTCCGATTCGGATGGAGCTGTACCAGTTCGCCAATGCCGCCGCGATCTACGCATCCGGATTCATCGCGGTGTTCGTCTTGTTCGGGCTCCTCTATCACCATGCCTACGCTTCGCGCGAGCAGCTGCAACTGTCCGAGCTCGAAGCCTTCGACGCGCGTGCGGCAATCGGCGGTCATGCCGTGAGCGTGGCGGTGGGCGTCCTGTCGCTGCTGATTGCGCTGCTGGCGCCGCTCCCGCTCGTGCCGTTCGCGCCGATGATCTTCTTCCTGATGGGTCCCGGTCACTTCTGGTACGGCAGCCGTTCGGGCGGTCAGCGGCGCGCGATCGAAGCACGTCTGGCCGAGGCCAGTGCGGCCGCCAGCGAGTAGCTGTCCCTGCGATGCGCAACGCCGAGGTCATCCGCCAGTGGTCGATCCTGCGTGACCTCGAGTCGTCGCGCCGCGCCACCATCGACGACCTCGCGCAGCGGACCGGCGTCTCCACCCGAACCATCCGGCGCGATCTGGAGGCGCTGCAGGCCGCGGGTTTTCCTTTGTACGACGAGCTGCACGACGGAAAGAAGTACTGGACGCTCGAACAGCGCGCGTTCCGCCGCCTGGACGATACCGGCTTCACGCTGGCGGAAATGACCGCGTTGTATTTTTCGCGCTCGCTGCTCGAGTGCCTCGCGGGGACGCCATTTCAGCGCGACGTCAAGAGCGCGTTCGACAAGCTCGCCGCCGCGCTCACTCCCGGCATGCGCCAGTTCCTGGATCGGTTGCCGCTCGTCATCCAGGCGAAGGGAGAAGGGCGAGGCGTCCAGCAGTCCGCCCCGCGCGACGCCCGCGTCGCGAAGGTGCTCGAGGCGACGCTGCAGCACCGGCGCGTCATCATGCGGTATCACTCGTTCTCGAGCAACCGCGAAAAGGAGTACGTGCTCGAACCGTACCGGCTGGTGTTCGCGCAGGGCGGCTTGTACCTGGTCGCCTTCGTTCCCGAGTACACACAGCTTCGCACGTTCTCGATGGACCGGATCCGCTCGCTGTCGCTGACCGAGGATCGCTTCGAACCGACGGAGCTTCCGGAAGACGCCTTCGCGCATTCACTCGGCGTCAACCAGGGAACGCCGGAACGGATCGAGATCGTCTTCGAGCCGCACATCGCGCGTTACGTCAAAGAACGCGTCTGGCACCCGTCGCAGCAGACGGCCGAGGATCGGGACGGCCGGCTGACGATGACCCTTGCCGTGTGCAACGACTGGGCGCTCCGCAGCTGGATCCTGGGGTTCGGGCCGCTCGCGCGCGTCGTCTCACCGCCCGAGCTCGCGTCGCAGATCCTCGACGAGATCAACCGCGCACGGGAGCAATACGTGCCCGGGCTGGACGTCGAATTGCCCGCCGCAGAATGAAATCGCCGCAACCTCCACTGAAAGATCAAACAGGAGGACGAGAGAAAGGGAGAAAAAACGTTTCTCCCTTTCTCCCCTACTCCTGTTAGATCTTGGCGGCGGCTGTCGTTGATTGAGGGTTGCCGCTACGGATTGATCCAGTACGCGAGCTTCACGAGGAACACATTCCTCGCGGGGGCCTCGAAGACGCCGCCGAAGTCCCGCGAGAAGTTGAACGTGCCGTGGCTGAGCACGTCCTCGCGCCCCTGCTGCCAGACCACGAACAGCGTCGAGCCCGGCTTGTATTCCCAGCGCAGCACGTTGGTGGTGCGGAACGAGCGGTAATTGAAATCGGGATTGCCGGAGTACGCATATGGCGCGTAGCGTGACTCGTACGATCCGGCGCGACCGTCGACCAGCTCCTTGAAGTTCGTATACGCGCCAGCGGACACGAACGGCTCTGCGTACAACTGAATGGTCAGCGTCGGCGTGATCGCGTAGTTCACGCGGGTGTTGAGGCTGACGGTTCGCTGCTGCAGGTGGCCGAACACGTAATGGTCACCCGCCTGCTCGATCCACTGCGAATCGTCGGTGTTCCAGTTCAGCCCGAGGCCGGTGTTGACGGTGAGGTACGACGAGGGACGATAGTTGATGTACGGGCTGATCTCGCGGACCTTCGAACCCTTGCCGTCGCCCATGGAGAAAAAGAAGTAGCCCGCCGACAGCGCGTGCCGCTCGTCGCTCTGCAGATATCCCCATCCGCCGAGCCTCGGGTTCTGGTACACCACCGGACCGCCGCGCGTTGCGCGATCGTCGATCGTTCGCCCGTTGAGGTTGTAGCCGTAGCCGGTGCTCCAGTTGTTGTGGAACGTGAGGTGCGCGTTGACGTTGCCGCCGTTTTGCAGCGTGTCGCCGTCGAAGTTCCACCCGGCCCATTGATTGAGGTTGTAGCGGAAGCTGCGGAAGAGTTTCGTCGGGTTGTCGTACCTCACCTGCATCCAGTTCGACATCGTCTTCTCGTCCGCGCGCCGCAGGAAGCCGACATCGTTGATCTCGAAGCCGGGACTCTTGACGTTGAAGACGCTGCTGAAGCGGATCCGCTGACCACCGATCTTGTTGATCGCGACGTTGCCGCCGTAGCCGTCCATCGCCGTGCGTGCGGGATCGTAGGTCAGCGACGTCGCATCGGGCCGCTGAAAGCTATGGACGTTGCTGCGCTGAAGCGAGTCGATGGCCGTCGCGTCGCCGCGAATCGTGCTGCCAGCGACGAAGCCGCGAATCGAGTAGTTCGGGCGGACGCGCCAGTCCCAGTCGACGCCGCCGGTGTGGGCGTGATCGGGCAGGAATTCGGTCGCCGCATCGACGTGCCGGTTCGTCGACGTCGCCATGAAGCCGAGCGACGACTGATTCGCGAACTCGCGCCGCGCGCGCACGACCGAGTAGCCGGCAAACGGCTCGATGTTCTGCTTCGTGCGCAGCGTGCCGTTCGCGATGACGGCGTTCTCCTGCGAGGTCAGCGCGGTGAGTGCGCCGACCGAGAACCCGCCCATGCGACCGGTCAGCTTCGCCGCGCCGAGGATCGTGGTCTGCAGCGGCGACGCCGCGTAGGCGCCCTCGGCCAGATCGGCCGACCCGCGGGGTGAGCGGCCGATTCGACGCGAGTAGAAGAGTCCGCTGCACGAGCCGTCGTTGCAGTCGATGTCGAACGAGAAGATGCCGGACCCCTCGAGGAAGAAGGGCCGGCGCTCGGAGAAGAACGTCTCGAACGCAGACAGATTGACCACCGCCGGGTCGGCTTCGACCTGACCGAAGTCCGGGTTGACGGTGCCGGTCAACGTGAGGCCGGGGCGGACCGCGTACTTGAAGTCCACGCCCAGCGACGCGTCCGGGTCCGTCTCCTTCGACAGCGGGTTCGCGCTGTCGGCCGACTGGGTCTTGACCTGCGCGACCGCGTACGGCACGACCTCCAGCCGCTTCGCCGATCGATTCAGCCGCAGCCCGGTGAGCTCACCGAACGACGACACGACCCCGGTCGCGCTCTTCGAGATCAGCGGCCAGGTATCGGTCTCGTTCAGCCGGCCGACCATGCGGACGACCGCGAGCCCGAAGGTTGCGCTCTCGGCGGGATGAAAGCGCAGCTGCGAGAACGGGATCTTGAACTCGGCGCGCCAGCCGTCGCGATCGCGCGTGACCGCGGCATCCCACACGGCATCCCAGCCGGTATCCTCGTTCGAGTCGTTGTACCAGTAGACGTCCCGTTTGACGCCCGCCGGGTTCACCCCGAATTCGAACGCCGTCCTCCGATCGTGAAACGAGTCGATGATCACGCGCACCCAGTCGGACGGCGAGGACTGATCGCGCCGCGTTCGGATCCCGACGATCTTGTGCGGCTCGGGATCGAGCGCGCGGACCGCCACATACAGCGCGGTCGCATCGTAGGCGACGCGCGCCTCGGTTTGAAACGTCGGCTCGGCGCCGTCGCGCGGTTCGCGCTGCTTGAAACCCGTGATCGGAGGGACGGTCTGCCAGACGGCGTCGTTCAGTTCGCCGTCGATGCGGATGGCGGTGGCTTCAGGAATCGGTGTCGCGGCAACACGCTCCGGCATCGCCGCCGGGGGCCCCAGGCATATCAGGCCGGCGAGCGCGGCCGGAAGAAACAGCACGGTTGCTTAGACGGCGCGGAGCAGTCATCGGTTTACGGCGCGTCGGCGCGATCTGAAGATCGCGTCCTACAGGGTCTGACGTAGGGCGGGGTCTTTAGACCCCGCCGCCCCGGCCGCGCGTGACACTCTCCACTGCGAAGTCACAGCTACATGACATGCGCGACACAAGAGGCGGTAATTCTCGAGGCCGCATTCGCCTCCGCCATCCGCTACCGGGACGATGTGATCCGCTTCCCAGCGCGGCCGTGCGGCGCGCCACGCTTTCCTCGCGCCGCGATCGCCCGCCGGGGGCTTCCCACGCGTCCACTCACGATGCGCTTTCACCACGTTAAAGCCGCAGAGCTGGCACGTGCCCTTGTCCCGTTTCTTGATCTGCTGCCGCACGTACCACGGGCTGCTCCGAATCTTCCATTCGTGGACGCACTGGTCACCGCAGAACGTGCGGCGCGGAGGCTTCACCGGTGCCCCGCACCAGCGGCAGATCGGCTCTCCAGCCGCGTTGCGTTCGGGAACGCCCCATTGCTCCGCCGTGACGACGCGCGCGCGACGAGTACTCACGCATGGGGGTATCGGTTACTTCGCTGAATACCGTTAATGATGAATGATGAATGATGAATGATGAATGATGAATGATAAATGATGAATGGTGAAGAATTGCGAATGATGAAGGTTCTGATCTTGATCCGTTTCTGTGGACACGTTTGAGAAGTCATGCCGCAGCTCGCCGTTGGCGCTCAAAGTCCACGGGGCTGCGGTAGCCAAGCGTGGAATGGAGCCGCTGCGAATTGTAGTAGCCGTCGATGTAGTGCGCCACCGCAGCGACGGCGTCGCGGCGGGTCCCCCACACGGGATGGTCGAGATC
>JBKPLP010000095.1:0-22704 GCA_046731735.1 Acidobacteriota bacterium | reverse complement strand
GCGGCGGGTGAGCCGATGCGCTGGAGCGTCCGAATCGATGTCTGCTTGATCGCGCGCGTCTTCTTTCGTGCGAACCAGCTCCGCCGGCGCATCATCTGCGCGACGTGCGGGACCGCCTCGTCGCGGCCGACGTCGGCGATCGCGTCGAGTGCTTCGAGCACGAGGGGGTGATCGCTGCCGAACGGGTCGCTCTCGTTGAGGATGCAGACGAGGACCGGCACCACACGGGGATCCCGTTCCTCGACCAGCGCTGCGACGACGGCCTGGCGGTGCTCGCCGCCTGCCGATCGGAGAACCGTGTGGACGGCGCGCGCCGCCGCCGGGTCGTCGATATGCGACAAGGCGCGTACGGCGGCCCTGAGGACGCGCGGCTCACCCCCGCGAAGCAGGGGCTGCAGCAGCGGAACCGCCGCCGGCCGGGCAATGCGGCCGAGCAGCTCGGCGGCGTTGTGGCGCACGAACCATTGCCGATGATCGACGAGCGGCGCCAGACGGCTGATCGCGGGTTCGCCGTACTTGACGATGATGTCGGCGGCGCGGCGCCGCCCGACGGTGTCCCCCTCGACGGTGAGCAAGTTGCGGAGCGCGTCGGTCGCCGCCGGACCGATTGCCGCGCAGACGCGTGCGAACACCGCCGCGTCCTCCTCCGTCATCTCACCACACAGATCGACGGTCTCATGAAACGCGATGGTTTCGACGAGCGCATCGAGGGCGGCCCGGCTTCCCGCCTGAGTGATCGCACCCGGCGTCGCCGCGTGCTGGCTCAGCGCAGTGGTGACCGCGAGCGCCGAGGGGTAATCGCCGGCGAGCAACAGATCCTCGGCAAGCGCCGCGATGTCGCGCGCGAGCTCCGGCGCACGCTTCGCATCGTGTTCCATCGTCAGCAGGTCCACCAGCAGCGTCACCGAAAGCTTGCGGACGTTCTCCTGACCCAGCGTGTCGATCAGCGTCGCGAGGTCCTCGGGCACGTGCGCTGCCATCGTCTCGGCACGCGCCGCGGCGGCGTCCAGTCCCGCTTTGTACTCCGCGGTCACGAAGGGACGCTCGTTGTAGGTGAGGAGCAGTTCCTCCATCGACGTCCAGAGCGTGTGGAACTGATTCGCCCGGCCGAACGGCGTCTCGCCCAGGAGCGTTTTCGTGAGCGTCAGGACACGCCGCTTGCGTACTTCGTCGGGCGCGATCGTGTCGAACACGCCGGCGAGCCGGGCCGAAGCCTGGCCGTCGATCGCGAGCGTCGTCGCGAGCAGCTGCGCCACCTTCAGATCGTCGAAGCCGGCGGCGATGCGGGTGCGGATTTCCGCCGTCGTGACGCCCCCTCCGGCCGCCGCGCCGCCCGGATCGTGGGGCATGCTCAGCATCTGGACGATCACGCGCGGATCGAGGGTGGCGGTCGCGGCCGTGAGGTTCTGCATGACCTCCGTGCGCCGTGCGGGCTCCATCACGTCGACCATCGCGACGAGATGACGGTATGCCGCGATGACCGCCGCGGCCTGCGACGTGAGCATCGGCGATCCATCGGCGGAGAAGTTGGGCGCCATGACGTCTTCGGCAAGTTGGCCGATTGCGACGATGTCGCCGGCAATCTCCAGCAGGCGCCGCTCGGTCTCTTCATCCGTGATCTTGCGGCGCTCGGTGACGGCGCGGACGATGGCTCGCCACAACTCGTCCTTTCGGCGGGCCGGGCGCTCGACCTCCCGATCTTCGAAGACCGAGGCGAAATCGATCTGCTCGATCGCGATGGCGCCGTGCTGCAGCTCCCGCCACGCGTTGGCCGGGCCGCCGCGCGCACGCACCGACTCGACGTCCTCAGCCATCAGCCGGAGGAGCGCCTCGAGTGACTCGATCGGCACGTTGTCCGCGAACGTGAGGTGAAGAATATCGTGCTGGTGCAGCCAGCGCGCCGCTTCCGCCACCGGACCGTCGGTTCCGACGGCAAGTTCCCCAATCAGCAGCGTTTCCGGCGTCACGCCGAATGAAAGGATCTGCCCCGATGACGCCGTCGCCAGGGCGGAGCGAAGGCGGTCGATCGATGTCTTGACGGCCGGATGATCGGGCGGGTACAGCGACCAGCTGCGCGCCGCCGCGACGAGCGCCCGCGCAACCGCCGACACGCCGCGCGAGAGCTCCGGGGACAGAGGTGTCACTTCGGGCATGTGCGCGATTTCGCTGGGGACGGACCATTGTAATCTATAGTAGAGTCCGCCTTTAGCCGGACCTGCTCGGACGCAGCCGGATCGGACCCTCCCAATCCCTGATGATCGCCGTCGACCTCATACGGAAAAAGCGCGACGGTGGTGCGCTCGATCGCCCGGAAATCGACTATTTCATCCGGGGAGTGACGACGGGCAGCGTGCCGGATTACCAGGCGTCGGCGCTGCTGATGGCGATCGTGCTGCGCGGCATGTCGTCCGAGGAAACCGCCGCCCTGACGGACGCGATGGTGCGCTCCGGCGTGCGCATGACGTACCCCGACCTGGACGGTGTACCCGTCGACAAGCACAGCACTGGCGGGGTCGGCGACAAGACCTCGTTGATCCTCGCGCCGCTGGTCGCCGCCTGCGGTGGCTGGGTGCCCATGATGTCGGGCCGCGGACTCGGCCACACCGGCGGCACGCTCGACAAACTCGAGGCCATTCCAGGGTTCCGCACCGCGTTGTCGCTCGACGAATTGCGCGTGGCGCTGCGCACGGTCGGCTGCGCGATGCTCGGTCAGACGTCCGAAATCGCTCCCGCCGACAAGAAGCTCTATGCGCTTCGCGATGTGACCGGCACCGTCGAGAGCATCCCCCTGATCTGCGCCTCGATCATGAGCAAGAAAATCGCCGAAGGAATCGGCGGCCTCGTGCTCGACGTGAAAACCGGCGCCGGCGCGTTCATGAAAACGCGCGACGACTCGAAGCGGCTTGCCGCGGCGCTCGTGAACATCGGCAACGCGTCCGGCGTACGGACGGAGGCGCTCATCACCGCGATGGATGCGCCGCTCGGCCGCATGGTCGGCAACAGCCTCGAGGTCATCGAGTCAATCGAAACGTTGAAGGGCAACGGTCCTGACGACCTGGAATCGCTGTCAGTGCTGCTCGCGGCGCGCATGGTGATGGCTGCCGGTCTCGAGAGCGACGAGATGCGGGCCGAGCAGCGGATTCGCGACGCGATCCGATCGGGGGCTGGCCTCGAGAAGTTCCGCGCGATCGTCGAGCACCAGGGGGGCGACCCGCGGGTCGTCGACGATTATCGCCGTCTGCCCGCGGCATCCGAGCGCCTCGATATGCCGGCGACGACCGCCGGACACGTGACGGCATTGCAGGCGGAGCTCGTCGGCCGCGCCGCAGTGTGCCTCGGCGCGGGACGCGCGAAGCTCGACGACGTGGTGGACCCCGGGGTCGGCATCGAAGTGCTCGCGCCGGTCGGGACGGCCGTGGAGGAAGGCCAGCCGGTGCTGCGCGTGCACCATCGCGGCGGGCGCGGCCTGGATGATGCGCGGGACCTGCTCGATCGGGCGATTGACATCGGGAACCATGCCGCGCCGCGCCAGCCTCTCGTGCTCGAGCGAATTTCCTGACAGGCAGGAGAGACAAATGACTGTTGCCGATACGAGCGATCCGCTTCACGTGCCGCCGCCGCGCGTGCCGTACGACAGCCGCGACCTCGCGGTCATCGCCGCCGCCGCCGTGGCCGCCGCGATTGTGGCGCTCGCGGCGCATTTCGTGGTGCCGAGGTTGCAGCCGCTCGTCGGCCTGATCGTCATCATCACGATTGCCTATGCGCTCTCGACGAATCGACGGGCGATCGATCGCCGCATCGTCGCGTGGGGCCTCTCGCTCCAGGTTCTCTTCGCGCTGATCGTGCTGAAAACGGCGATCGGGCAGCGCGTCTTCCAGACGCTCGGTGAGGTGATCAACCGCCTGCTTGGTTTCTCGTTCGAAGGCTCCAGGATGGTCTTCGGTCCGCTTGGCGACAGGACCGTCTGGCCGCGGGTGATGACGACGGTCCTGGGCGAAGAGGGGGCCAGATGGGGCGTCGTGTTTGCGTTCCAGGTGCTGCCCACAATCATCTTCATCGCCGCACTGTTCGCCGTCCTTTACTACTTCGGCATCATGCAGATCGTCGTCCGCGCCTTTGCCATCCTCATGCATCGCGTCATGCGGGCGTCGGGCGCAGAATCGCTGAACGTCGCCGCCAGCATCTTCATGGGGCAGACCGAGGCGCCGCTGACGATCCGCCCGTACCTGCCGCGCATGACCGAATCCGAGCTGATGACGGTGATGACCTCCGGGATGGCGCACATTTCTGGCGGAATCATGGCGGCCTACGTCCTGTTCGGCATCGAGGCCAAGCATCTGTTGACCGCCGTGATCATGACCGCGCCTGGCACGTTGATGCTGGCGAAGGTGTTCGTGCCGGAGACAGAGGTGCCGGAGACGCTGGGACGGGTTCGGCTGGAGGTGGAGCGCACCGATGTCAACGTGATCGACGCCGCCGGCAGGGGAACGGGCGAAGGGCTGTCGCTCGCGCTCAACGTCGGCGCAATGCTGATCTCATTCCTCGCGCTCGTCGCGCTGATCAACGCGCTGCTCGGGCTTGCCGGGCTCAGCCTGCAGCAGATCTTCGGCTGGGTGTTCGCCCCGGTGGCGTGGAGCATGGGAGTGCCCTGGCGTGACGCTCCGACCATCGGCAATCTCCTCGGTACGCGAATGGCGCTCAACGAGTTCATTGCCTATGCGCAGCTCGGTCAGATGAAGGGAGCTCTGGATCCGAAATCGTTCACGATCGCGACGTTCGCGCTGTGCGGGTTCGCGAACTTCAGCTCGATCGGCATCCAGATTGGCGGTATCGGCGCGCTCGCGCCGAATCGGCGGCACGATCTCGCGCGGCTCGGCCTGCGCGCGATGCTCGCCGGCACGCTCGCGAACTTCATCACGGCGTCGATTGCGGGTTTCCTGCTGTGATCGACTATTACGGTCGAGTTCTCGAAGCCGCCGAACACCTGCGGCCGCGCTGCGGGACGCCGGACGTCGGCATCGTCCTTGGATCGGGGCTCGGAGACTTCACGTCGGCGCTTCGCGAGAGCGTGACGATTCCGTACGGCGAGATTCCGCACTGGCCGGCGTCGGCCGTGGTGGGCCATGCCGGAAACCTTGTCGTCGGGACACTCGGCGGCAAGCGCGTCGCGGCGTTGTCTGGCCGAGCACATTTCTACGAAGGGCACCCGATGCAGGTCGCGACGTTTGCCACGCGCGTCCTCGGCCTGCTCGGCATGAAGCAGCTCATCCTGACGAACGCGGCGGGCGGGATCAACCTGAACTTCAAGCCCGGCACGCTGATGGTGATCGACGACCACATCAACCTGATGGGAACGAACCCGCTCGTTGGACCCAACGACGAGCGCTTCGGGACGCGGTTTCCTGACATGACCGAGGCGTATTCGAAGCGATTGCGAGCGATCGCGGACGATGCGGCCAGCGCGAGGGGCGTGCCGGTGGCGCACGGCGTGTATGTCGCCGTTCACGGCCCGAGCTACGAGACGCCGGCGGAGATACGATACCTGCGGACGATTGGCGCCGATGCGGTCGGCATGTCGACCGTCCCCGAAACCGTCGTGGCGCGCCACATGGGGATCGACGTCCTCGGGATCTCCTGCATCACGAATCCGGCGGCTGGCGTGCTTCCCAAGCCGCTCGTCCACGACGAAGTGATGGAAGTAGCACGCCGCGTTCGGGCGGAATTTTCGGCGCTGCTGGAGGCGATTATTGAGCGACTCTGACCGGAAGAGCTGGAATGGTGGCGACCGCCGGTCACGTGCTGAACGTCGTCGGAAGGATCGCCGTTCGGGTGTCGATCGCCGTACGAAGTCCGAGATTGCGGCACAGCGAGAGCGGCGCAGCGGCGTCGACCGCCGCGTCGGCGATCGCCGCAGCGGCCAGGATCGGCGCAGCGATGCGGAATGGCAGCCTGTCACGATCGACGTGGCATCGTTGGCGAGCACCGGCGCGGACCAGGCCCTTCTGGCCGCCGCCATCGACGCACGCACGCGTGCGCAGGCGGGGTATTCAGGTTTTATGGTTGGTGCGGCGCTCGAAACCGCTGACGGCCAGGTCATCGGCGGCTGCAATATCGAGAACGCGACCTACGGGCTGACGCTCTGTGCCGAGCGGGTGGCCCTGGTCAAGGCGCTGTCTGACGGGCACGCCGTTTTTACCCGAATCGCGGTCGTGGCCGACACCACGGCGCCGACTCCGCCGTGCGGTCCGTGTCGCCAGCTGCTCTGGGAGTACTGCGGCGACATCGATATCATCTTGGGTAACTTGAACGGCCCGACCGGCAGGGTCCGGCTCTCCGCGCTTCTGCCGCTGCCGTTCGACCGCCGCCTGCTGAAATAGAGAATCGCGCAGGAGCCACCTGAATGCTTCCGACAATTGATTGGCAGGGCGACACGATCGTGATGGTCGATCAGCGCAAACTGCCCGGCCAGGAGATTTACGTGCGCTGCCGCACCGCACAGGAGGTTGCGCGTGCGATCCGGACGATGGTGATTCGCGGCGCGCCCGCGATCGGCGTCGCAGCCGCGATGGGGCTGGCGCTGGGCATGCGCCGCAGCAGCGCGAAAGGGACGCGCCAGTTCGCCGTCGAGTTCCAGAAGAACTGCCAGATGATGGCGGGCACCCGTCCCACCGCCGTCAACCTGTTCTGGGCGATCGATCGCATGAAGACGGCATTCGCCGAAGGCGCTCAGGCCGGCGAATCGGCGGAGGAGATCGCGGATCGCCTCGAAGCGGAGGCGCGCGCGATTCACGACGAGGACGTCGCCAACTGTCGGCTGATGGGCGGCATTGGCGCCGAGGTCGTGCCTGACGGGGCGCGTGTGCTCACGCACTGCAACGCCGGCGCGCTGGCGACGGCCGGCTATGGCTCTGCGCTCGGTGTCATCCGCGCCGCGGTGGAGCAGGGCAAGAAGATCGCCGTCATCGCCGACGAGACGCGCCCCTTCATGCAGGGGGCACGCCTCACCGCGTGGGAGCTGATCCGCGACGGCATCAGCACGACGGTCATCACCGAAAGCATGGCGGGGCCGCTGATGCGCGCGGGCGACATCGATCTGGTCGTCGTCGGCGCCGATCGCATCGCGGCGAACGGCGACACCGCGAACAAGATTGGCACCTACACCGTGGCCGTCCTCGCCCACGAGCACAAGATTCCGTTCTACGTCGCAGCCCCGGTCTCCACGATCGATCTCGCGACCCCCGACGGCGAGCACATCCCGATCGAGGAGCGCGATCAGCGTGAGGTGACGCACCTCGGCGCGTCGCGGCTGACTCCAGTGGGCGCGAAGATCCGGAATCCGGCGTTCGACATCACGCCGTTCCGGTATATCGCCGGGATCATTACCGAGCGCGGCATCTTCACCGCGCCGTATACCGAGTCGCTGAAGAAAGCGCTCCAGGGAGCGGCGCCGACCAGCGCGCGATGAATCTGCTCGCCATCGAAACCTCCTGCGACGAAACGGCGGCGGCGGTGATCGCCGAGACGGGCGACCCATCACGCCCCTGGCAGCTGCGCTCGAGCATCGTCGCATCCCAGACGGCGGTGCATCGCGAGTGGGGAGGCGTGGTGCCGGAACTGGCTTCGCGCCAGCACGTCAGGGATATCTGCGGGGTCTACGAAGCAGCACTCACACGGTCCGCAACGACGATCGCCGACATATCCGCAATCGCCGTGACGCAGGGGCCGGGCCTGGTCGGGTCACTGCTGGTGGGTGTCGCCTTCGCCAAGGCGCTGGCCTGGGCGCGCGACATTCCCGTGATTCCCGTGCACCACCTCGCCGGCCACATCGAGTCGCTGACGCTCGCGCACGGCGAGATGCCGCTGCCGAATGCGACGCTTGTCGTCTCGGGCGGCCATACCAGTCTCTACTTCATCGATCGTCCGGGGCATTACCGCCTGATCGGGCGTACGCGCGACGACGCGGCGGGGGAGGCTTACGACAAGGTGGCGAAGCTGCTCGGCCTGGGCTATCCGGGAGGGCCGGCCATCGATCGTGTCGCGGCAACCGGCAACGATCGGGCTTTCGATTTTCCCGCCGCCCGGCTGACCCATGCGGACCGCAACGCGCCCAGGCCCACCGGAGAGGGTTTTCTGCCGCCCGATATTGCCCGTCGTGTGGACTTCAGCTTCAGCGGCCTCAAGACGGCGGTGTTGCGGCTGGTGCGCGAGCGCACCACGGGCTCCGGCGACGTCCGCCATCTGAAGGCAGGCGCGTCGGACGATGCCGGCGCGGCGCTGCCGGCGTCCGAGGTGGCCGACATTGCCGCCAGCTTTCAACGCATCGTCGTCACCGCACTGCTCGATCGCACGTTCGAAGCGGCCCGCTGGCTCGGCGCGCGCAGCATCGGAATCGCCGGCGGGGTGTCGGCGAACAGCCGCTTGCGGAACGACGCCCGCGACCGGGGTGAGAAGTACGGGATCCCCGTGTTCATTCCGCCACTGTCGTTGTCGACCGACAACGCCGCCATGATTGGCGCTGCGGCACTGCGACGGTTTCGCGAGAGAGGGCCGGGTTCCCTGGAGTTCAACGCGGAGGCCTCGTTGACACTCGAGTAGCTCTCAGCTGTCAGCTGTCAGCTCTCAGCCTTTCAACTGATGGCCGATGTCTGAGAGCTGAGAGCTGAGAGCTGAGAGCTAAATGACAATTCTCACCGACTATCTCTGGTTCAACACGAAGAAGCGCCAGGATTTCGTCCGCATCACCGACGAGATCGCGGCCATCGTCAAGAAGAGCGGTGTCAAGGAGGGCATGGCGCTGGTCTCGGCGATGCACATTACCGCCGGCGTCTACGTGAACGACTGGGAAGACGGCCTCATCGAGGATTTCCAGGTCTGGCTGGAGAAGTTGGCTCCCGCGGGGCTGCCGTATCGACATCACCAGACGGGCGAGGATAACGCGGACGCACACCTGAAACGGACGATCATGGGCCATCAGGTTATGCTCCCGATCACCCAGGGCCGGCTGGATCTTGGGCCGTGGGAGCAGGTCTTCTACGCCGAGTTCGACGGGCAGAGAAAGAAGAGAGTCGTCGTCAAGGTGATGGGGGAATAGGGGCGAGTCGGTATCCGTTAGACGTTATACGTTAGCCGTTGTACGTTAACCGTTATACGTTTCTTCAAGACTTCGGGGCTTCAGGACTTCAGGGCTTCCGGCAGTCATGAAGCCGTGAAGCCATGAAGCCAATGTCCGTATCCCGCGAAGCCGCCTACGCCCTGATGACCGAATACACGAAGAGCGAGAGCCTGCGCAAGCACATGCTCGGAGTGGAAGCGGCGTTGCGCGGCTACGCGCGGCTGTTTGACGAACCCGAAGAGGACTGGGCCGTCGTGGCGCTCCTGCACGACTTCGACTACGAGCGCTGGCCCGATCAGCAGAACCACCCGTTCCGCGGCGTGGAGATCCTGAAGGAGAAGGGCTATCCGGACTGGGTGACGCGCGCGATCCTGTCGCACGCCGAGTATTCCGGCGTGCCCCGCGAATCGCGGCTCGAGCATGCCCTGTTCGCGTGCGATGAACTGTCCGGCTTCGTGACGGCGTGCGCGCTGGTGCGCCCCTCGAAGAGCGTGCTCGACCTCGAGGCCTCGTCGGTCATGAAACGGATGAAGGACAAGGCGTTCGCGCGCGCGGTCAGCCGCGATGATCTGCGCAAGGGCGCCGAGGAGATGGGGCTGCCGCTCGATCAGCACATTACGAACGTCATCAACTTCATGCGCGAACGCGCCGACGTTCTTGGACTGCGCGGAACGCTGTGATTCCGCGGCGCGTATAGGCTTAAGGCTCGTTCCCTGCCGCGATTCGCGGTTCGCGGGTCGCGGCTTGCGGTTCGGCGGTTCGAAGGCGACTGACATTTGGACACAACTACCCCGGTCGTTCATCTCGACGGCGTCACCGTGATTTACGGCAAGAATGCCGCGCTCAAAGGCGTCAGCGCCCAGTTCAACCGCGGCGCGGTCGGCCTGCTGGGCCCCAATGGAGCGGGCAAGAGCACGATGCTCAAGGCGCTCCTGGGCTTCGTGAAGCCGAGCCAGGGGCGCATGACGGTACTCGGTCTCGACGTCGCGCAGCGGCCGCTCGAGATTCGCGCGCGCATCGGCTACATGCCGGAAAGCGACGCGCATATCCCGGGGATGAACGCCGTGTCGTTCGTCGGCTATTGCGGCCAGCTCGCCG
Organism: Acidobacteriota bacterium; assembly: GCA_046731735.1. GTDB lineage: Bacteria > Acidobacteriota > Vicinamibacteria > Vicinamibacterales > 2-12-FULL-66-21 > JALZOC01. Next base: position 12,494 of record JBKPLP010000095.1, on the reverse strand, counting down.
GCCTCCCCGCGGTGGACGCGATGCAGCGCGCGCACGAGGTGCTCTACTACGTCGGCCTCGGCGAAGCGCGCTACCGGAACATCGAGACCTATTCCACCGGCATGAAGCAGCGCATCAAGCTGGCGCAGGCGCTCGTGCACGATCCCGACCTGCTGTTCCTGGACGAGCCGACCAACGGCATGGATCCCAAGGGGCGCGATGAGATGCTGGAGCTCATTCGCGATCTCGCCCACAACAAGAACGTCAACCTGATCCTGTCCTCGCACCTCCTGCCCGACGTCGAGTACACGTGCGACGACGTCGTGGTGATGGACAAGGGGCAGATCGCGGCGCAGGGCCCGATTGCGCAGTTGAAGGGTCCCGGCGGGCGGGTGTTCGAGCTGCGCATCAAGGGCGACCTGCCGTCGTTCCTCGAGGCGTTGCGCGGCGCCGGGATGGAGTACACGTCAACCGACGAGGACGTCATGCGCGTGTTCGTGCCCGACTCGCTCGGTGCCAACGACGGCCATGCGCAGCACACGCTGTTTGCGCTCGCGGCGCGGCACGGCGTGCAGGTACGCCATCTGCGACCGAGTATCCCGACGCTCGAGGACGTGTTCGCGAAAGCGCTCGGAGAGAAATAGCCACCGATGCCGATACATGACCAGAGCTACCGCCGCTATCGCGGCGGCAAGATGATGCCGGGCCAGGCGTGGACCGTCATCGCGCGCGCGGGCATGCTCAATCTGTTGCGCAAGCGGGTGTTTCTGGGCGTACTGCTGGGCGGCTGGATTCCGTTCGTCGGATATGCCATCTGGCTCTACGTGAATGCGAATTATCCGCAGGTCTCGATCGTGGCCGTCACGCCCAAACTGTTCCGCGACTTTTTCGGCTGGCAGGACTTCTTCGTGTTTGTCATCACCGTCTACGTCGGCGCCGGCTTGATTGCCAACGATCGGCGCGCCAACGCGCTCCAGATTTACCTGTCGAAGCCGCTTGCCCGATCTGAATACATTCTCGGCAAAGCGGCGGTGCTGATCGCGTTCCTCCTGTCGATCACGCTCGTGCCGGCCATGCTGCTGCTGCTGCTGCAGGTGCTGTTTTCCGGAAGCTTCGATTTCATTCGCAAGAATCTGTTCCTGATTCCGGCAATCGGCACGGCGTCGCTGCTGCAATCGCTGCTCGCGGCGTTCACGATGCTCGCGTTGTCGTCGCTCTCGAAGAGCGCGCGTTTCGTGGCCATCATGTACGCCGGGATCATCTTTTTCACGCTGGCGATCTTCGGCGTGCTCTCGGCCATCACCGCAAGTACCCGGCTGTCGTGGGTCGCGCTTGGCGCGAATCTGCAGCAGGTGACCGACGTGATATTCCGGCAGACGCCGCGCTATCAGACGCCGTGGCAGGTCTCCCTGATCGTCACCGTGGCCCTCATCGCGCTCTCGATTTCCGTGCTCGAGCGGCGCGTCCGGGGCGTGGAGGTGGTGACATGAGCGCGGCGATCATCGCCGCCGATCACGTCTCGAAGTGGTACGGGCAAGTCATCGGCCTCAACGACGTCTCGGTCAGCGTGCCGCCCGGGATTACCGGGCTGCTGGGCCCGAACGGTGCCGGCAAGTCGACGTTCATGAAGCTGATTACCGGTCAGCTGAAGCCAAGCAAGGGTGCGCTGACCGTGCTGGGAGAACCAATCTGGCGCAACCCGCATCTCTATTTTCAGATCGGGTTCTGTCCCGAGCAGGACGCGTTCTACGAGCGTATGACCGGGCTCGAATGGGTGACCGCACTCGTGCGGCTCAATGGCCTCGGCGAGCGGGAGGCGGACGAGGCGGCCCGCCGGGCATTGACGGCAGTCGACTTGATGGATGCGGCCGGCAAGAAAATCGGCGCCTACAGCAAGGGCATGCGCCAGCGCGTCAAGCTCGCCCAGGCGATCGTGCACGATCCGACGCTGCTGATCCTCGACGAGCCGCTGGCGGGGATGGACCCGCTCGCGCGTCGCAAGACGATCCGCTTGATCCGCGACTGGGCGCGCGCCGGGAAGAGCGTGCTCGTCTCGAGCCACATCCTGCACGAGATTGAATCGATGACCGGGAACATCCTGCTGATCAACAACGGCAGGATTCTCGCGGAAGGAGATGTGCACCACATCCGCGACCTCATCGACGAGCATCCGCACACCGTCTACGTCCGCGCGGCGGATCCACGGCGGCTCGCGCGCGACTTTCTCGAGCAAGTGGATGTGCGCAGCATGAAGTTCGACGAAGGATCGGTCACGGTCGAAACGGGGAAGCCGGATGCTTTCTACGCGCGTTTGACACAGCTCGCCGCGAGCGGTGAATACGGCGCGATTGAAGAAGTGACCTCGCCCGACGACAATCTGCAGGCCGTGTTCCAGTACTTGGTGAAGTAAAGGCGGCTGGCGGTTGGCAGCTGGCGGTTGGCGGCTGGCAAAGATGGCTGATATGAACGAGACTCCGACTCGCCCGATTCCCGCCGCGCCGGGGTTTCTCGCTTCCGGCCTCCGCGTCTTCGATCTGTCTCTGAGCGAAATGCTGTGGTCGCGGCGCACGATCTTCATGATTCTGGTCGTGGGGGCACCCGTCGCCATCGCGCTGTTCCTCCGCGTCCTCGTCATGCTCGGCGCGCCGATTCTCGAAGGGCATCGGTCCACACAGGGGGGCGGCACCGAGACCATTCGCATGGGAGGCCCGGCGATCTTCGGGCTGATGATCTGGGTCTTCTACTTGCGGTTCACCGTGCCGGTGCTCGGCGTGTTCTACGGAACGGCGCTGATGGCCGACGAGGTGGAGGACAAAACGATCACGTACTTGTTCACTCGGCCGATTCGGCGCGGAGCGGTACTGTTCGGCAAATATCTCGCGTATCTCGCCTGCACGATCTTTGTCGTCCTGCCGTCGGTGATGCTGGTCTACCTGCTCGTCGTCCCCCTGCGCGGGAGCCTGGGGGGATCGTTTCTGGATCTCGTGAAGGACCTGGGACTCCTCGCCCTCGGGCTATCGGTCTACGGTGCCCTGTTCGCGTTCATCGGCGCGAAGTTCAAGCGGCCGCTCCTCATCGGTCTCATCTTCATTTTCGGGTGGGAACAGGCAGCGCTGGCGTTTCCCGGCTACCTGAAGCGATTCACGATTGCGTATTACATCCAGGGGCTGGTCCCCCATGCGATGCCGAGCGACAACACGATCAGCCTGATCCAGGGGATTTTCCGTGAGAGCCCGAGCCTCTTGACCAGTCTGGTCTGCCTGGCGGTCATTCTGGCGGGCTTCGTCAGCCTGGCCGCCTGGGTCGTGGAACGGCGGGAGTACGTGCTGGAACAATAAGGGGAATGATGAATGATGAATGATGAATGCCGAAATCCTCTGGGAGTTTGACTAGTCAAAAGCTTCATCATTCATTCATCATTCATCATTCATCATTCATCATTTTTTTGTATCCCAACTAGTCCGTTTCCGGACATTTACGGCCGTGTTCGGTGGAACTTTTTACCCTCCAGACCTGTATAATCCCCCTAGAGGGCGATGCGCATGACCAAAAAGACCCGCTATTTCCTTGCCGGTTCGGCCGCGGTGCTCGCGGCAGGGCTCGGCACCGGACTCGTCGCTTACTACAGCGGTGGTTTTGAGACCCTGTCGGCGTCGCCGGTCGAGACCGAGCTTCGGTATGTCCCCGCTGATGCGACGTTGGTCGCCTACGCGGATGTCCGCCAAATCATGGATTCCGACCTGCGCGCGCGCCTGAAAGAGGCGATGCCGATGCACGAGGAAGGGCAGCGCGAATTCCAGGCACACACGGGGATCGACGTCGAGCGGGATATCGATTACGTCGTGGCCGCGCTTTCGAGCATCTCCGGTCAGAAGCCCGCACCTCTGGTCGTCGCCCGCGGCCGTTTCAACGACACGCAGCTGGAAACTCTCGCGCGCGAACACGGCGGCGCGGTCGAAGATTACAAGGGCAAGCGGATCGTGGTCTGCTCGTCGAATGACCAGGGCAGCCCCGTGCCGACGCAGTCGGGCAGCGTCACCCTCGCGTTCCTCGAGCCCGGCCTGATCGCGATCGGCGACACGAACGCCGTGAAAAACTCGATCGACGCGCAGCTCACGTCGCACAGCATCACCACCAACAACGAGATGATGGAGCTGGTCGGCGACATCGGTCAGTACAACAATGCGTGGGCGGTGGGCCGCTTCGATCTCCTGACGTCTCAAGCAAACCTGCCGGAGCAGGTCTCGTCGCGGCTGCCCCCGATTAAGTGGTTCGCCGCAGCAGGCCATGTCAACGGCGGATTGTCCGGCAGCCTGCGCGCCGAGGCGCGCGACGACCAGGGGGCCGAAAACCTGCGCGACGTCGTTCGCGGCTTCCTGGCCCTCGCCCGCATGCAGGCCGGCAACGACCCGCGCGTGCAGGGCCTGGTCGATTCGCTGCAATTGACCGGCTCGGGCAAGACCGTGGCGCTCTCGTTCACCGTCCCGGCCGAAGTACTGCAGCTGATCCCGAAGCAGCTCGAGCCGCACGCTCCTCAGCCCGAACAGAAGTAGGCACACACCGTCGTTCAGCCGAAAGGCCCGGCATCCTGCCGGGCCTTTCTGTTGTACGAACAGGCATTGGAATGATGAATGATGAATGATGAATGATGAATGATGAAATCCCGAATCGATCCATTCATCATTCATCATTCATCATTTATCATTCAGCCATAAGTGGACCGCGTCTTCTTCTACGGCACGTTGATGGCTGGCTTCGACCGCCGCCGCCGCGCCGGAATCGATGACAAGCTGACCTACGCGGGCCGCGGCTCGATCAACGCCGCGCTGTTCGATCTCGGAATCTACCCGGCCGCCATCCCCGATCCGGGCGGGCGAGTACGGGGAGAGGTTTACGACGTGCGGGACGCGCCCGCCGTTCTGGCGGCCCTCGACGAAATCGAGGGCTACACCCCCGAGCATCCGGACCGCAGTCTCTACGTCCGCTCGGAAGTTCCCGTAACGCTGCCCGACGGCACCGAAACCGCCGCCTGGGTATACTTCTACAATGCCCCGCTCGGCCAGGCCCAGCGGATCCCCTCAGGGGACTATTTCGAGCACATTAAAGTCCGATAAGGAGAGGGACGGCCTGTTCCGTGTCCGTAGATGCCTGAACACAAACGCGCCGAACGCATACTCGTGCCGGCCGAGGTGACGGGGGAAGTCACCGTATACGAACCGATCGCGATTCTCGACATGTCGGTGACGGGCGCGCAGATCGAAACGAAGTTCCCGCTACAACTTGATTCGCTGCACGAGTTCCGACTGTCGCTCGGCAACCGGTCAGTCGTGGTCAAGGGACGCATCGTCCACTGCAAGATCGGTGAGCTGCATGAGGGGGTCGTCCTCTACCGGACCGGCGTCGAGTTCATCGAACCGTCCGAGCATGCCCGCGCGGCGATGCGATCGTTCGTCGAAACCCAGAAAGCCGCGGCCTCTTCTCCGTTGACGATTGTCGACGCTGAACTGGCGGACGACGGCGGCTGAAGGCGGGATCCGGGATTCGGGATCCGGGATCCGATCGCATCCCGCATCCCGCGCATCCCGCATCCCGGATCCCGGATCCCGGATCCCGGATCCCGGATCCCGACACGAGCGATAATCCCCTCATGTCTTCCTCCATCACCTACAACAACTACATCGACGGCTGCTGGGTTCCGTCCTCCTCCGGCCAGACCTTCGAGAATCGCAATCCAGCCAACACCGACGACCTGATTGGCGTCTTTCAGAAATCCAACCGCGCTGACGTCGAACGAGCGCTCGACGCCGGCGCGCGTGCCTACGAAAAGTGGCGCCTCGTGCCGGCGCCGATCCGCGCGGAAATGCTGTTCAAGGCGGCGCAGCTCATCGTCGCACGCAAGGAACAGTTCGCCCGAGACATGACCCGCGAGATGGGGAAGGTGCTGAACGAGACGCGCGGCGACGTACAGGAAGCCATCGACATGACCTTCTACATCGCGGGCGAAGGGCGGCGCATGTTCGGCCAGACCGTTCCGTCAGAGCTGCGCAACAAGTTCGCGATGTCGGTACGTCAGCCGCTCGGCGTGTGCTCGATCATCACGCCGTGGAATTTTCCGATGGCCATTCCGTCGTGGAAGATGATTCCTGCGCTGGTGTGTGGCAATACGCTCGTGTTCAAACCGGCGTCGCAGACGCCGCTGTCCGCGCTCAACTTCGTCAAGGTGCTCGAGGAGGCAGGGGTCCCGGCCGGAGTCGTCAATCTGGTGACCGGCGACGGCGACGAAGTGGGGACGCCGTTGACGACACACGATGCGGTGCGCGTGGTGTCGTTCACCGGATCGACGCACGTCGGGCGGATCGTCAATCAGGCGGCCGCCCCCGGCTTCAAGAAAGTGCACCTCGAGATGGGCGGCAAGAACGTCGTCATGATTATGGACGACGCAAAGCTCGAGCTCGCGATCGACGGCTGCCTGTGGGGCGGGTTCGGGACGACAGGGCAGCGCTGTACCGCCGCGAGCCGCGTCGTCGTGCACGAGCAGGTTTACAAGACATTCGTCACCGAATTCGTGCGCCGGGCGAAATCGCTCACGGTGGGGGACGGCCTGCGCGACGACACGCAGATGGGGCCGTCGATTAGCGCGTCGCAGCTGGAGACCGTCATGGAATACGTCCGCATCGGCAAGCAGGAAGGGGCGGCGCTTGCGTGCGGGGGAAACCGGCTCCAATCCGGGGCATACGCGAAGGGCTTCTTCCACGAGCCGACGATCTTCATCGACGTCAATCCGCGGATGCGGATTGCCAGGGAAGAGATTTTCGGGCCGGTCGTGTCCGTCATCCCGTGCAAGTCGCTGGAGGAGGCGATCCAGATTGGCAACGACGTCGAGTACGGGCTGTCTGCCTCGATCTACACCCAGGACATCAACCGCGCGTTCACCGCGATGCGCGATCTCTACACCGGGATCTTCTACGTCAACGCTCCGACGATTGGCGCCGAAGTGCACCTGCCGTTTGGCGGCACGAAGAATACGGGAAACGGACACCGCGAGGCCGGGGTCGCAGCGCTGGACGTCTTCTCGGAGTGGAAGTCGATTTACATCGATTTCAGTGGAAAACTCCAGCGCGCGCAAATAGATGTAGAACAGGTGTGATCGGCGGGATCCGGGATCCGGGATTCGGGACCCGATCGCATTCCGCATCCCGCATCCCGTTTCCGCACACCCTGTGGTCACGATCTCGTCACATCTTTCCCCCCCGAATCATGCTAAAGTTTCCTTACTCCTCAATTTAGGGCTATTTGGCGTATCTGACCATCGGTTTCACATACGTCGTAGTCTACGCCGTCGCCGGCTGGCTGCTACGCGGGCACCCGTCCGCGCTGACGGCGTTCGGCAACATCTTCCTGCTCATTCCGCCGATTGCGACCTGTATCGCGATCCTGTGGCGGCGCAGGCGCTGGACGGGTTGCCAACGTCTGTTCTGGGACACGTTTGCCATCGGCCTCTCGTTGTGGGTCATCGGTCATTTCGGCTGGGCGTACGACACATACGTTCGCCACCGTGACGCGTGGGTGCAGTGGCACACGCTTTTCACGCTGTGCGCCGGCATTGCCCCGCTGATCGCTCTCTTCGCACGTCCGCATCGCGGCCCGCGTTCCGACTCCCTCACCAAAGTCAGCTTTCTGCTCGCCGGCTACGGGTTGCTGGCGGTGTTCATCTACGCGTACTTCGTGTCGATTCCGTCGATGGTGCCGGGTACGGGCGACTCCGAAGTCACGCTCCTGCAGCTCGTTCTGCTGAATCGGGCGCTGCTGTTCGGCTGTATCACGGCGGCGATGGTGACGGCCCGCCACACGGTGTGGTATTCCACCTACCGGTGGCTGGCGATCGGGACCGGCACAGGATTTCTACTTCGTATCTTTACCAGTCTCGCAATCGCGCGCGGCGCGTACCAGAGCGGCACGCTTTACGATCTCGCGTGGATCGTTCCCTTCCTGTGTTATCTCGGCGCCGTGTTCGCCGCTCCGGATTCTCCGGTGGAGTCCGAATCCGAAGTCCCCGCGCGTCCGCTGCACATCGCCTTTTCGCTCGTGCCGGTGTTCCTGGTTCCGGTGATTGGCTACGGCACGATCTTCATCCAACCGATCGGCGGCGCGGGTGATTCGTTCCGCGCGATGCTGACCGGTTTCGTGACGGTCGCGGGGCTCGGGCTGCTGACGCTGCGGCTCACGACACAGGGCGGCGAGCTGCAGCGCACCAGCGCGCGCATGCGTCTCCTGGCGGCCGCCACGGAGCAGACCGCGGATCTGATCCTGATCACACGCGTGGATGGGGTCATCGAACACGCGAATGACGCGTTCGTACGCGCGCTCGGCTTCTCGCGCGACGAACTGACGCGGATGCAGTCTTCCGACTTGATGGAACGCGGCTTCGGTCAGCTCGAAGTGCACATCGCCGCCGCCATGCGCGACCACGGGATCTGGCGCGGCACCATAATGCGGCGCCGGCGCGACGGTTCGAACTTCCCGTCATCGTGCACTGTGGCCGGGCTCAGGGATGCCGCTGGCGAGATCACCCATTACGTCGGCGTCGAGCGCGACATCACCGACGAAGTGCAGCTGCGTGACCAGCTCGTGCACAGTGAGCGGCTGTCCGCAATCGGCGAGCTCGTCGCCGGCGTCGCGCACGAGATCAACAATCCGCTGCAGACGATCATCGGCTCCGTCGAGCTGATGATCGAGGAGCGTCCGTCCCCGGCGATACTGCGGGATCTCGAGCTGGTGCGCCGCGAGGGCATGCGCGCGGGGCAGATCGTGCGCAACCTCCTGTCGTTCGTCCGCCGCAGCGCGCCCGATCGCGCCCCGTCCGATCTGAACGAGATCGTCGCCACGATCGTGCAGGTGCGCGAATTCCACCTGCAGCAGAACAACATTGCGATCACCACGACGCTGCACAACGGATCGCTGCAGGTGCTGGCGAACCGCGAGGAGATCCAGCAAATCGTCCTCAATCTGCTGCTCAACGCCGAGCAGGCAATCCAGTTGTCCGGGCGCGGCAGCCGGATCAACATCCGCACCTACTCGGCCGGGCGTCAGCAGGTGATGGAAGTCAAGGACGATGGGCCCGGCGTCAACACCGACGTCCGCGGCCGCATCTTCGAGCCGTTCTTCACCACGAAAGAAGTCGGCGAAGGGACCGGGCTGGGCTTGTCGATTTCCCACGGCATCGCCGCCGCGCACGGCGGCTCGCTCGAGCTCTGCGACGTGGATGCCGGCGCCTGTTTCCGGCTCGTGCTGCCCGCTCATGCCGAGGCGGTCGCGGTTCACCCCCCCGCGCTGTCCAGCCAGCCAGTCTCCGGGACCCCCCTGCGCGCGCTGGTCGTCGACGATGAAGTCCAGATCAGGAAGCTGCTGATGCGCCTGCTGGAACGGCGCGGGTTCGAGGTGGTGGAAGCGGACTCCGGGGCGGCGGCGCTGGCGATTGCCGGCGGCGCGAAGCTGTCGCTCGTGCTCTGCGACATCCGGATGCCGGGGATGAACGGCCTCGACGTCTACCGCGAGCTGGCGAAGAAAGATCCGAAGCTCGGGCGCACGTTCGTCTTCATCACCGGGGACAAGTCCGCGCTCGAGATCGAGGAAGCGCTACGCAGCGTGCCGATCCTCGAGAAGCCGTTCACCGCCGCGGACCTGCAGGACGTGCTCGCGCGGGTGGGTTTAGACAGCGCCGTCGCGTGATGCGGCAGCGCCGGCCTAAAACGTCTTCTTCTTCGCCGCGGCGATATCTTCTTTCAACATCGGGTTCACCTTGAAGCCGACCTTCTCGGCGGCCTTGACCGCCTTCTCGGCCTCGTCGATGCGGCCGGTGGTCAGGTACACGACCGCCAGATTGTTGTGCGCTTCTCCGACGTTCGAGTCTGCAGCGATTGCGGCCTTGTACTCACGCTCGGCATCGGCAAATCTTTCTGTCCGGAAGAAGGCACTTCCCAGCGCGACCGACACATAGGCAGGGACGCTCGCGTCGATGCTCATATTCGTGCCGCGCTGAATCGACTCCTGCAGCTGCCGCCGCTGCTCGTTCAGCTGCCTCAGCGTTTCCTGGGTCGCCCCCGTTTGTGGCCCCGAGCTGTAGGACCGGATCACTTCATCGATCTCGAGAATGCGGTCGCGGCGGTACCGCTGCGCTTCCTGCTGGTTGCTGAACAGACGGCCGGCATTCTGCTGATGCAGGTCGCGGCATTTCGTCAGGGCAGCGACGGCTTCGGCGTAGTGCTTCCGTGACAGGTTGGTCTTGCCGAGCGCGTAGTACGCCATGTCGAACGTCGGATCGAGATCGATGGCCCTGCTGAAGGCCTCGGCCGCTTTATCCCACGATTCAGCACGCATCAATCCCACGCCCTCTTTATAGGGCGACATCGCCGCGTTCCGTTGGGAGTTGCTGTTCGAAAAGGTGTTCTGCCCGACAGCCCACGACGAAAACAGCATCGCCATGAGGGCCAGCGTGGCGACTCGTGTGCGCATGGTGTGTGCCTCCCGAGAAAACGCAACAAAAAAAGCCCCGCGGGCACGCGGCCCGCGGGGCAAAGACGATAGCCGACTCTCCGGCGTCTCGTCTAGAACAGGAACTTGAACCCGATACGGGCCTGCATCGGCGCCTGGAACCCGTTGTCCATCAGGAACCGCGGATCCCGGACGATGTTCTGCGCCGTGATCAGCTGCGCGAGTGTCTGCTGACCATTGTAGAACGGCGCTTCGTCGCCATTCTTCGCCGTCAGCGTAGTGCCCGGCGTCACGCCGTTGGTGCGCTGATAGGTGGAGTGACGAGAGACCGCGACGTGCTGATTGAACAGGTTGATCACGTTGAAGTTGACCTGGAACGACCGGCTTCCGCCCATGTGGAAGTTATGCGCGACCAGAAAATCCGTCTGTGAGTACGTCGGCGTCCGCCCGTCGCTGCCACGCCCGAGGTACTGCACGGGCAGGTTGCTGGTCGGGTAGATACCGATCTCGCGCGAGACAGGCAGACCGCTCGCGACGTATTGGTTCAGGCCCAGGCTCGTGCCGAAGGGCAGGATATAGAGGAACTGCGCCTTGAACTGATGCGGCCGATCCGTGGCCAGCGGTCCCATTGCCGCCTTGCCACCATCCTGGAACATCATCATCGGATAGTCGAACAGGCGGCCGACGTTCGGGCTCGTGCGCCCGTTCTCGTCCGACTGCGACAAGCCGGAGTAGTTGCCATACAGGCGGCTCCACAGGTAGCTGCTGCGGACGAACCAATTGTGCGCCAGCCGCTTCTCCACCGAGAACTCAACGCTGTCGTAATCGCGCTTCGCCTTCGGGAGCGCCACCGCCGGATCGGTGTAGGCCAGCGCGGTGAGCCCTTCGCCCGGGTTGGCGATGATGTAGATCTCGTTGCCGGCGGCGTCGAGCGAGCCCGTGTCTTCAATCGCACGGTCGACCTGCTTGTGCACGTAGTGCACGCCGACCGCGACGACATCGCTGAGCTGATGGTCGAGGCCGAACGTCGCTTCCTGCTGCCGCATCGGTTTCAGATCCGGCTCGATCGAGTCGGAACCGAACGATGGGTGGCGGAAGTCGATCGGACCACTGATCAGCCGCCCAGGGCACGCCGGCGGGCAGGCCGACGACGCCAGCAGGTTCGGCCAGTCGAACGTGTCGAGCGTGTAGTTGTAATCGAGCCACTTGTCGCCGCCGAACGAGCCGCGCGGCAGCTCGAGCTTGAAGATGTCGTAGAACACACCCCACGAGCCGAACGCCTTCCACTTGCCGTCGCCGTTGATGTCGTAGGCAAAGCCCACGCGCGGCGCCAGCTTGTCGGCAAAGCTGAATTCAATGCCGAACTCGGGAATGTCCGTCCCCGTCGTGTAGGTCGGGACGCGCTCGCGCTCCGTGCGAATACCGCCGTTGATCGTCAGGCGATTGTTCAGCGTCCAGTTGTCCTGGACGAACAGGCCGAGGTTCGTGGTGTGGATGTTGCCTTCGGTGATGAACCCCTTCGTGGGATCCGCGCCGTTGCTGCGAACGATGTAGTAGCCGTACTTGCCGCGCTGGTCCACACCATCCTCGGTGAGGACGCTGTCCCACAGAACGGTGACGCGCGGACGCGACTCGCCGCTGAGCACGTTGTTACCCACGCGGTCGGCCTGCACGCCGAACTTCAGTTGGTGATCGCCGCCACCCTTTGCGTACCACGTGCCGTCAGCCTGAAAGTAGGCGCGCGTCTGCTGGTCGCGAACCACCTTCGTGTTCGACGGGATGCTCGTGAAGCCGGCCGGCTTCTGCAGGCTGGCAGGGACATCGAGGTAGCCAACGTTCGACGTGTTCGAGAAACGATAGAGCGGCTGCTCCGTTACGTTCGTGTCGTGCTGATCGGACATGTAGTACCCGCCGCGGACGCCGAAGAAGAGCCGCTGCGACGCGGTCCAGTCCATGTTGCCGGATATCGAGTAGTTCGGGAATTCAGACGTCTTCCCGTAATTCGTATCCGAGCGGTCCGTGCC
>JBKPLP010000094.1:0-31975 GCA_046731735.1 Acidobacteriota bacterium | reverse complement strand
TGGCCAGCACCGCGATCGGGATGGACGCGCTGACCGTCAGTCCCGCGCGGAGGCCCAGGTAGACCGTCGAGGCGCCGAAGATCAGGCCGAACAGGACGCCGAGCACGATTGCCTTGATCGTGAATTCAGCCGGTGATTCTGCAGCGGAGACGTAAGGCTTGAATGTGGAGGCGGCGGCCGCTGGCGTGGTGGTCGTCGGGGTGTGTGCCATGGGGGGAGATATTACCAGCCTTCGCTCGCCAATCTGGCGCGCTGACGTCAGGGCTGCGGCGCGTGCGCCCCGACATCGCGGAAGCGGAGGCTCAGTATCCCGCTCTCTTATCGACGACGTTCAGCAGCTCCCGGCCGGCCTCGAACCGCCGAAGATTCTCGGAGAACAGATCCACCACGGCGTCCCAGTGATCCGGGCGGAAGCCGGCCATGTGCGGCGTAATGAGGACGTTGTCCATGGACCAGAGCGGACTCTCTTTCGGCAGCGGCTCCTGTTCGAAGACGTCGAGGGCGGCGCCGCCGATTTCACCGTCGGCCAGCGCCCGCGCGAGCGCCGCTTCGTCGACGAGCCGCCCCCGGCTCACGTTGACGAGGATGGCGTCCCGCCGCATCGCGGCCAGCTGACGGGCTCCGATGAGCCCTCGCGTCTCGCTGGTCTGTGGCGCGGCGACTACGACCACGTCAGCTGACGGGAGGAGATCCAGCAGCCGGTCCGGGCCCCCGACTGTGTCCACGAACTCGGGTTTTGGCCGCGAGCTGGCGCGGCGCACCGCGTCGACGCGTGCACCGAGCGCGCTCATCGCCTGCGCCGTCGCTGTTCCGATCGCGCCCAGGCCGGCCACCAGCACGCGTGATCCGGCGATCGTGCGGAGTGGCGGTGGAGAGAGCACCGCATCCTGCGCCCACTCACGCTCGGACTGGGCGCGGAACGCGATCCACAGTTTGCGGAACAGCGCCAGCGTGACCGCGAGCACGTGCTCGGAGATGGTGCCGGCGCTGATGCCGCGCGAGTTGGTCATCACCACGCCGGACTCGACCAGTGCGGGAAACAACATGCCGCCGACACCGGCGGCGGGACTGTGTATCCACTCGAGGACGCGCGCCGCCGCGAAGTGGTTCGGCCGGAGTTCGGACATGAACGCGACCTGGGCGCGCGGCATGAGCTCGAGCGCCTCGTGTTCGGACGTCGCGTGCAGAAACGTGTGGTGCGGAAAGAAGTCCCGCAGGCGGGCGACGTGGGAGTGAGGGATGTTCCACGACGCAAACGGACTGTAGATGCCGACGAGGATCGCGCGCGCGGTCGTCACGCGGTGAACAGGCCGCTCCGGCCGCCGCGCTTCTCGATCAGACGGATATCACCGATCACCATGCGCTTGTCGACGGCCTTGATCATGTCGTAGATGGTCAGTGCGGCGACGGCGACCGCGTGCAGCGCCTCCATCTCGACCCCCGTTTGCGCCGAGGTGCGCACGCGCGCCTCAATCTCGTAACCGTCTGGCAGCGGACTCAGCGTCACGTCAGCGTGCGACAGCGGCAGCGGATGGCACAGCGGAATCACCTCGGAAGTACGTTTCGCGGCCATGATCCCGGCGAGCCGCGCCGTCTGCAGGGGGTCCCCTTTCTTGACCGCGCCGGCGCGGATCAGCCGAAGGGCCTGGCGCGACATCGTAATGCGGCCGCGGGCGACGGCTTCACGAGCGGTAACCGGCTTGTCGCCGACGTCGACCATGCGCACCGCGCCGCGCGTGTCGATGTGGCTCAAGCGTGGAGACGCCCTCCTCTTACTCATCGGGTTCTCCCTGCGCGAGGAAAAACGACAGGCTCTCGAGCGAGACGGTCAGGTCGACGCTCTTCAGTTTCACCTCGTGCGGAACCTCCAGCGCGCCGGGAGAGAAGTTCAGAATGGCCTTGATCCCGGCGCTGACCACGGTGCTCACGACGCCCTGTGCCGCCTCGGCAGGGACGGCGATCACGGCAATCCGGATCCGCGCGCGGCGCACGTGGCGGCGAAACTCGCGGATATCGTAGATGGGCACGCCAGCGCGGGAGCGATGGCCGATCTTCTCGCGCATCGTGTCGAACAGCGCGACGATCTCGAAGCCTTCGTCGCGGAAGCCGGGATAGTCGGCCAGCGCGAGCCCGAGATTGCCGGCGCCCACGATCGCGAGCGCGACGTGGCCGTTGAGGCCAAGAATCTGCCGCAGATGCCGGCGCAGCTCCTTCACGTAGTAACCGACGCCGCGCACGCCGAACTCGCCGAAGTAGGCCAGGTCCTTCCTGATTTGGGCGGCGTTGAGATGGAACTGCTCGGCGAGGGCCTGCGACGACACGGTGCGCACGCCCGCCGCATCGAGCGCGTTGAGGCACCGCAGATATACCGATAAGCGATTGGTCGTCAGCTCCGAAACCGGCTCAGCAGGGTCTGCCGCCGCGCGGCGCGGCTTCTTGTTCAGATCCTTCACAAGGGCTGATTGTAGCCCGCGGGCCCAATCAGCGACAGCCACTATCCCGCTGCCACGAGCTCACGGCAATCTCACACGAAGGCCACGAAGGTCACGAAGACCACGAAGGAAGAGCCGAAGAACACGCAGCTACAGGTGCCGCTGGCCGGGCAGGACTTGCCGACCGCGCTGCGCGCGGTGAACGCCGGCCAAAGGCCGGCGTCGGCAAGTCCTGCCGGACCGGCGGCGGGATCTTCGTGAGCTTCGTGTTCTTCGTGATCTTCGTGTTACCCGTCGGGGCGTCCGGCCCGACAGCGAAAGATGTTGTGGTACGCTGCGCGGCGATGGACGTGACCACCGACATCGATGCCGACGTCAGGACCATCGCCGATCTGCCATTTCACGTCGCCGGCCGGTTTCCCAAGCCTCTCGCCATCGGGCGCTGCCGCGGCGAACAGCTGCTCGAGATCTCGAGCAAGGAGATGCTCGAGCGCGTCCGCGACTTATCGCTCGGACTACGCCTGCTGGGCGTGACACCAGGCGACCGCGTCGCATTGATCGCCGAAAGCCGCCCCGAGTGGCTGCTCTGCGACCTCGCGATTCTCGCGAGCGGTGCGGTAACGGTCCCGGTCTACCCGACGCTCTCGGCCGCGCAGGCGCGCTACATCCTGCAGGACTCCGGCGCCCGGCTCGCCATCGTGTCCACGCGCCTGCAACTCGACAAAGTCCAGGAAGTGCGGCACCTGCTGCCCTCGCTCGAGGCGGTCATCGTCATGGAAAGCGCCGCGGCGGCGGCAGCGACCTCCGTGGTGGCGCTCGCGGCGGTCGAGGAGCGCGGTCACGGACGCCTGACGGGGGAGTGGGGTGCGGCGAAGGAATTCCGTGACACGGCGAGGGCGGTGGCCCCCGACGATCTCGCGACGATCATCTATACATCGGGTACCACCGGCGAGCCGAAGGGAGTGATGCTCACGCACGCCAACCTGGTCGCCAACCTGCGCGGCGCCGCGCCGTCGCTCGATCTCTCGCCGGACGACGTCGCGTTGTCGTTCCTGCCGCTCAGCCACGCCTTCGAACGGATGGTCGCGTACATCTACCTCTTCTCGGGCGTCACAATCGTGTTTGCCGAGTCGTTCGAGACGATCGCGCGGGACATGGTGAAAGTACGGCCGACCGTGCTGACCGGCGTCCCGCGCGTGTACGAAAAGCTCAACGCGCGGATCGTCGAGGCCGGTCAGTCGGCGCCCGGCGCGAAGAGACGGATCTTTCAATGGGCGATGAAGGCCGGCCTGGCTCAATCGAGCGCTCTCCTGCGCGGACGGACCCCGGGGCCCATCACCCGGCTGAAGGCGGCGATCGCCGATCGTCTGGTGTTTGCCACCATACGCGAGAAGCTTGGCGGCCGGCTGCGCTTTGCCGCTTCAGGAAGCGCTCCGCTCTCGGGCGACATCCTCGAATTCTTCTACGCGATCGGCGTGCCGGTGATTGAAGGGTATGGGCTCACCGAAACCGCGCCCATCCTGACGTTCAATCCCAGGAACGCGCCACGTGTCGGCACCGTCGGCAGGGCGATTCCTGGCGTCGAGCTCCGCATCGCGGCCGATGGCGAGATCCTCGCGCGTGGACCGAACATCATGCAGGGCTACTTCAACAAACCCGAGGCGACGGCGGACGTGCTGCAAGACGGCTGGTTTCATACCGGTGACATCGGCCAGCTGGATGGCGACGGATATCTCACTATCACGGACCGAAAGAAGGATCTTCTGGTGACCTCGGGCGGCAAGAAGATCGCGCCGCAGCCAATCGAGGCAATCCTGAAACGCAGCCCGATCGTTTCCGAGGCGGTAATCCTCGGCGACCGCCGCAAATACGCGGCGGCGCTCATCGTCCCGGAGTTCGCCGCGCTCGAGCGTCGGCTCAAGGACCTCGGCCGTCCGCCGGCGCCGCGCGAGGCGCTCGTCGCGCGCGCCGACGTCGTCGCGCTGTATCAGGAGATCGTCGACGGCTTGAACCTCGAGCTCTCGCAGTTCGAACGCATCAAACGTATTGCGCTGCTCCCATCGGAGTTCACTGTCGAATCGGGCGAGCTGACGCCGACCTTGAAGGTGAAGCGGCGGGTCGTCGAAGAGAAGTGGAAGGGGAAGATCGAAGAGCTGTATCGGGAATCGCCGTAATTGCCAGAATTGCCAAAATCGCCGTAATCGATCGATCAATTTTGGCAATTCCGGCGATTATGGCAATTCCGGCGATTCCAGGGATTCCGGCGATTTTGGCAATTGTGGCAATTCTGTTTGCGTCGGCGGCGGTTCGATGTGGATGATCGCGTCCGCGATCTGGGGGAACGCCTCCATCAGGCGATCCTTGACCAGATGCGAGAGCCGGTGTGCCTCGTGCAGCGGCATGTGCGGCGGATACCAGACGTGCAAATCGAGAAACGCGTGATCCTCGGATCCGCGGGTTCGGATCTGGTGACAGCCGACGACGCCGGGCGACGCCATGACGATGTCGCGGATCGCGTCCTCCGCGATCACGACGCGATCTGACAGCACGCGCGACGTCTGTCGCGCGATCTCCCAGCCGGTGTGCGCGATGAAGCACGCGATGATCAGCCCGCCGATCGGATCCAGCACCGGGTAACCGCTCCTGACCGCCACCAGCGACGCGAGAACCGCGCACGACGTGAAGACGTCGCTCTTGGTGTGCATCGCGTCCGCATGCAGCAGCTCGCTCTTCAGGCGCCGTCCTTCGTTGCCCTCGTAGCGGACGACGGCGAGGTTGACGATCAGCGTGGTGATCATGACGCCGAAGCTCAGGGCGGTAATTTCCGGCGCACCGCCGCCGCCGAGCCGGTGCAGCGCGGCGCGGATCACCTCGATCACGACCAGAAGCAGGAACACGAAGATCCCCGCCGCCGCCAGCGTCTCGTATTTGCGGTGACCGTACGGATGGTCGACATCGGGCGGTTTGCCCGAGGCCCGCAGACCGATGAGGCCCATGACGTTGGACGCCGAGTCGGTGAGCGAGTGAAACCCGTCGGAGATGATGCTGACCGCGCCGGTGGCGTAGCCCAGAAACAGCTTCGCCCCGGCGACGAGCAGATTGAGAAGGAGGACTCGAAGAAGAACGCGGGCGACTGCGGCGTGGCGCGACAGGACTAGAACATCCGCGCGTGGGCCAGCGGCCACCAACGCAGCTGGACCTTGCCGATGACGTATTTCTTCGGCACGAATCCCCAGTTCCGGCTGTCGGAGCTGTTGTTGCGGTGATCGCCGAGCACGAAATAGTAGCCCTCGGGGATCACCTGCGGGCCCCAGTCGTCGTGGCTCCGGTAATCGGGCGGCACGAACGAATCGTCGATCACCACGTCGTTGCGGTAGACCCGGCCGTCCACGATCCGCACCTGGTCGCCTTCTTCCGCGATCACCCGCTTGACGAACGATTTGCCGGGATCGAGCGGATAGTACAGCATCACGACGTCGCCGATGTGCGGTTCGCCGAGCCGATACGCCAGCTTGTTGATGATCAGTCGATCCTGATCCGCGAGCGTCGGCGCCATGCTGTGGCCCTCGACGCGTGCCACCTGAAAACCGAACGTGACGATCAACGTCGCGTACACCGCGGCGGACGCCAGCGTCTTCAGCCAGGCGACGATCTCTTCGACGATCCGCTCCATCCGAAGCGCGCCGCCATCGATGGCGATGCGCGTGTCAGGAGACGCGGGAACCCCGCCGGCGAGCGCTGGCACGGGCTCGGTGGCGACGAGGGGCTCTGGTGCCAGCGCATCGGCCGCAGGGATCGACTGCGGAGCCGCGTAGGAGTCCGCATAAGGCTCGGCCGGTACCGGCGGCGGCGCGTAGGGGTCGTACTGCTCGCTCATAACCTCAGATACTCTCGGAGCCGTTTGGTCTGCGAACGGCTCACCGGGATCTCGGTCCCCTTGCCGTCCCGCATCTTCAGGATGTAGTTGCGAGAAAACCAGGGTACGATCTCCTTGATTTTATTGATGTTAACCAGGTGCGACCGATGCACTCGCCAGAAGATGGCGGGGTCGAGGCGCGCCTGCAGTTCATCCAGTGTCCGATAGTTGGACGTTCCAGACAAGCTGTTCGTTACCACGGTGATCACATCGTCCTCTACGGACGCGTGGACGACCTCGTCGGATTGCACAAGCAGGAATCGGTCCGCTACCTTCAGTGCGAGCTGCTCGCGCCGCCCCTGGCGCTCCGACAACAGCTGCAACAGCTTGTCCATCTCCTCGGTAGAGGGAGCCTTCGACTGGACGCGGTCGGATTCGACGCGGCGGCGGACCCGATCCACGGCTGTCGCCAGCCGACCTGCCTCGACAGGCTTCAACAGGTAGTCGACGGCGTTCACTTCGAACGCCTCGATCGCATGCTGGTCATACGCGGTGACGAAGACCAACTGCGTATCGATGCCAGCGCGGAGCAGGCGGCGAGCCACCTCGAAGCCGGTCAGGCCTGGCATCTGGACGTCGAGCATCACGACGTCCGGGGTGAGTTCTTCAATCACCCGCAGTGCTTCGATACCGTTGCCTGCGTGCCCGACGACTTCAACGTCGCCCAGCTGCCCCAGCAGGAAGGCCAGCTCTTCCCGCGCGAGCTGCTCGTCGTCCACGACGATGATTCGCAGAGTTGGCGAGTCCATCGATCGTCAGGCGGTGATCCTTGCCGGTACCACGAGCTCCGGAATCACGACCCGCGCGCACGTCCCTTCGCCCGGGACGCTGTCGAGCTGCAGCTGATAGTTGGCGCCGTAGATCACGCGCAACCGTTCGTTGACGTTTCGTAGCCCGATGCCGCCGGTCTTGACGCGATCCACGTGGTCCGGCGACACGCCAACGCCGTTGTCGATGACGTCGATGATCGCGTGGCCGTCGTGCCGGGAGCTGCGGATGGTGATCCGGCCTTCGCCAATCTTCGGGGACAGCCCGTGTTTGATCGAGTTCTCCACCAGGGGCTGCAGCAGCATGCTGGGTACGACGACGTCCAGGCTGCCGGGGTCGATTGACTTCTCGATCCGCAGCTTCGGACCGAAGCGGATGCTCTCGATGTCGAGGTACTCGTCGATCGCTTCGAGTTCTTCGCGGAGCGTGACGAAATGCTCTTGGCTGCGCAGGAGCCGGCGGAGCAGTCCCGAGAGCTTCACGATCAGCATCCGCGCGGTTTCGGGTTCGGAGCGGATCAACGAGGAAATCGACGTCAGGGTGTTGAACAGGAAATGCGGGTTGATCTGGCTGGCGAGCGCCTCGACCCGCGCCGCCATCAGCAGCTTCTCCTGTTCCTGCAGCCGGTGCTCGATCCGTGCGCTGTTCCAGATCTTGATGGGGATGGCGACGCAGAGAACGGTCGCCAGGACGATCAAGAAGAGGAACCATGCTGTGGGTATGTCGGACGGATCGGTGAGCGGATTCGGAGGAGCGAGGTAGAAGATGCGCTCCTCCGAGAAGCGGTGACCGAGCGCCTGGCGAATCAGCTCGAGGCCGATTGGCGCGGCGAGAAGAATCACGACCCAGTCGATCTGGAACCGGCGCACCAGCCGCCACACGTGGCGATGGAGGTCCGTGAAAAAGAGCGGCGAGAAGTGCCAGATCGCCTCCTTCGGGCAGATCTCGCGCAGGCCGCCGCCCGCGAAGCCGCAGCCCACGGCGAATGGAAGCGCAATCCATTCATTCGCGAACAGAGGCGGAATGCCGATGACGCCACCGACGATGGCTCCCGCGTACGGACCGGCCAGCAAGCCGGCGAGAAACGCGCCCGAAAGCGTCAGGTCCGCCGCGTCGTAATTGATCAGCAGCCGCGACACGACCCCGGCGGTCAGCGGAACGCCCAGGCTGGCGGCAAAAATCAGCCGCTCCGGCCAGTCGCGCTTTTCAGTGAGAAGAATCCGACGGAACCAGGGAAAGCGGACCAGCATCGTCGACAGTGCCGCGACGATCGCGACCTGGACGACGAGGGTTGTGAGCAGGAACTGCCCGGCCGTCAGGGCTTTCGTAGCCTGGGGCATTGATTGTCAATTATACCGGGATGCGGGATCCGGGATGCGGGATCCGGGATGCGGAATGCGGGATCCGGGATGCGGGATCCGGGATGCGGGATGCGGGATGCGGCGAGGGACTGAGGAACCCGGGGCGTGGATGCCGGATCCCGGATCCCGGATCCCGCATCCCGATTTGATATGATCACGATATGATCCGTCCGTTCCTCATCGGCTTTGCCACCACCCTCAAGCACATCTTCAAGAAGCCGATTACCGTCGATTACCCGGAACAGAAGGTGCCGGTTTTCCCGAAATACCGCGGGAAACAGGTCCTGATGCGGGACGAGAACGGGCTCGAGAAGTGCGTGGCTTGCGGACTGTGCGCGGTCGCGTGCCCGGCCGACGCGATCTATCTCGAGGCGGCGGAGAACGACGGTTCGGTGCAGGCGGGACCGCGCTACGCGAAGGTCTACCAGATCCACAAGACGCGATGCATCTTCTGCGGCTATTGCGAAGAAGCCTGCCCGGTTTCGGCGATCTTCATGGGCAAGGATTACGAGCTCGCGGTCTACAGCAACAAGGATTTCATCTGGGACAAAGCTGACCTGCTCATACCTAGCCGGTGAATTGCCATAATTGGCAAATTGCCAGAATTACCAAAATTTCCTTCGCTGAATTTCAAAATTCAGGGAACGAAATTATGGCAGTTTTGGCAATTCCGTAATTATGGCAATTCTCTTTGGCGCCCTGGGTGATATCCACGGCGACTTCGCCACGGTGCGCCGCATCGTGAAGGCGCACTCTGACGTTCCTTTCTGGCTCTCGGTCGGAGACGTGGCCGACGACCGCGGCCGATACGAGCCGCTCGGCGCCCCGATCTACTGGATCAAGGGGAACAACGAGAACTTCGATCTGATCGGCGAGGCGGCCCGTCAAGGGCCACCCTACATGCTGCTCGACAACTTGTTCTACATTCCGAACGCAGAGCCTGTCGACGTCGCCGCGGCGTTTACTAGCGGTCACCTCCGCGTCGCCGGGCTGGGCGGCACATTTGCGCCGACCATGTATGACACGCCGGCCGCCGAGCTTCCGCACCCGAAAAAAGGCAGTGCCAAGGCCACCGAGCTTGCCGATCGGCGGCGGCATTTCGTGCGTGAGGAAGTCGAAGCGTGCAAACGCATGACGCAGGTCGACGTGCTACTCACCCACGAAGCGCCACGGCCCTTCCGGGTCGGTCCGATCGATGCGGGGAAGACGCCGATCAACGACGTGCTCACCGCAATGAAGCCGCGGCTGCACCTGTTCGGCCACCATCACCGGTTCGCGGAGATGAACGTGAAGGGGGTCAGGTCCGTGTGCCTCGATGTGGTCGGGCGTGGTCACCTGTTGGTGGATTTGGAGACGCTCGATTTCACTGTCGCTGGCCCGGTGTAGACCGGAGCGGATCGCCGGCCCGTAAAGGGCCGGCCTACGTAGGCCGGGGCTATGTCTCGGCAATCGTCGTAGGCCGGGGCTATGCCCGGCAATCGTCGTAGGCCGGGGCTTTATGCCCCGGCGATCACGCGATCACCAGAGAACTCGCACGGCACCCGATTTTTCGATGTCGGCGTCGCGCGTGATCAGCGGCAACGACAACGCCCGTGCCGCCGCGCAGATGAGGGCGTCGAACGGATCGCGGTTGATGCGCAGCTCGTCCGCGTCGATGACCTGCTCGGAGGTGAGATCGTAGGGCTGGTAAGCGGGATTGGTGAAGAGATCCGCGAAGAAGTCGCGCGCCGATCGGCGTAGATTGAATCGTCCGGCGCGAGCGAGCAGACAGATTTCCCAGATGACGGCGGCCGGAACGTAGACGAGCGCAGTTCCCTCCTCGGCACGGGCCAGATGCGCCGCTGCCTTACGTCCGAGACGTCGGCTGCCGCCCGCATGGTAGAGGAGCGCGTGCGTATCGGTAACCGCCGCCTCGAAATCAGCCACGACGTGAAGGCCGGCGCGGCGTCTCGCGCACGAGCATGGGCCTCGACAGCGACCGATCGAACATCGTCCGCACGGAACTCTCTGCCTCGGCCAGGCTCTCGTCGTCGGGCAGGTTGATGGTGCCCACGACCGAGCGAATCGCCGCCCGATCCGTCGTGCTGGTTGCCCGCGCGTCGCGAATCAGCCGATCGACGATTTCGCTGACATTACCGCCTGTCCGCGCCGCGGCCTGCGCCTTCAGCCAGAGGAGATTCTCGCTCTTCAATGTGACGGAAATCGCCTTTTTCACAAGTATACTATATCATATAAATATCATACCCCACACTGAATGGTACAATTCGAGACGACGTGAACAGGCCGCCATTTCTTGAAGCCCTCGACACGCACGTCCTCGTCTGCGATGGCGCGATGGGGACCATGCTGTACTCGAAGGGCATTTTCCTGAACCGTTCGTTCGACGAGTTGAACGTCACGCGTCCCGAGCTGGTCAGCGAGGTGCACCAGGCGTACGTCCGCGCCGGCGCGGATGTGATAGAGACGAACACCTTTGGCGCGAACCGCATCAAGCTCGGGGTGTTCGGTCTCGCGGAGCGTGTCCACGAGATCAACCTGCAGGGGGCCAGGCTGGCGCGCCACGCCGCGCGCGACCAGGCGTACGTCGCGGGGTCGATCGGTCCGCTCGGCATCCGCATCGAACCGTGGGGCAAGACGGGCGTCGACGAGGCGGAAGAGTTTTTCCGCGAGCAGGCGCGTGCGCTGCTCGAGGGGGGAGTCGATCTCTTCGTCCTCGAAACCTTCCGTGACGTCAACGAGATCGGCGCCGCGATCCGCGCGGTGCGCAGCGTCTGCGATCTGCCGGTCGTGGCGCAGGTCACCACCGAGGACGACGGCAACAGTCTCGATGGGGCTGCGCCCGAAACATTCGTGCCCGCGCTCGAACACTGGGGCGCGCACGTCGTCGGGTTGAACTGCAGCGTGGGTCCGGCGGCCATGCTCGAAACCATCGAGCGCATGTCGCAGGTCGCGACCGTCAAGCTGTCCGCGCAGCCCAACGCCGGCCGCCCGCGTGAAATAGAAGGCCGCAACATCTACCTGTGTTCGCCGGAGTACATGGCGTCGTACGCCCGGCGGTTCATCAGCAACGGCGTGCGCCTCGTCGGCGGCTGCTGCGGGACGACGCCGGACCACATTCGGCATATCAAGGCGGCGGTGCGCGCGCTGAATGGCGCCGTGGCGACCGCCACCGGGCGCGGCGGCGGCGCGCGCGGGGCGGCACCGGCGGTGCCGCTGGTGGATCCGGTGCCGCGTGCTGAAAAATCACGCCTCGCGAACGGCTTGGGGCGCGGCTCGTTTGTCGTCTCCGTCGAGCTCGTCCCCCCGCGCGGGTTCCGGGCGGAAAGGCTCGTCGAACAGGCTCGGCAACTGCGGATCCACGGCGTGGACCTCGTGAACATTCCGGATGGTCCGCGCGCGGGCGCGCGCATGAGCGCGCTCTCCGCGGCCTTGCTCGTCCAGCAGCAGGCCGGCGTCGAGCCGATCCTCCACTATGCGTGCCGGGACCGAAACCTGCTCGGGATGCAGTCGGATCTCCTCGGCGCGCATTCGATGGGCATCCGCAACGTACTGCTCATCACCGGCGACCCGCCACAAGTCGGAGACTATCCCGATGCGACCGGCGTGTTCGACGTGGATTCGATCGGCTTGACCAATATGGTCACGCGGCTGAACCGCGGATCGGACATCGGCGGCCAGAGCATCGGCGGTCCGACGGCGTTTCACGTGGGTGTCGCGCTGAACCCGGTCGCACTGGACCCGGACGAAGAGCTTCGCCGCTTCGAATACAAGGTCGAGGCGGGTGCGGAGTTCGCGATCACGCAGCTCATTTTCGACGCCCGGGCGCTGGCGCAGTTCCTCAAACGGATCGAGGCGTTCCGCATTCCGGTCCTCGCGTCGGTGGTGCCGCTCGAGAGCCTGCGGCACGCCGAGTTCATGGCCAACGAGGTGCCGGGCGTCCACGTGCCGGAGGCGGTTGTCGAACGTATGCGCCGTGCCGAAGCCGCGGGGCGCGCGGCGGCGGAGGGGCTGGCG
Organism: Acidobacteriota bacterium; assembly: GCA_046731735.1. Taxonomy (GTDB): domain Bacteria; phylum Acidobacteriota; class Vicinamibacteria; order Vicinamibacterales; family 2-12-FULL-66-21; genus JALZOC01. Next base: position 19,484 of record JBKPLP010000094.1, on the reverse strand, counting down.
ATCGCGCGCGAGATTGCCGGCGAAGTTCGTCCGCTGGTACAGGGGATCGAGATTTCGACCGCTGGCAGCTCCGTCGAGAGCGCGCTCGGCGTCATGGAAGCTGTGTAAGCGCGCGCCCGTGGCGTCCGTACGCGCCCGGATCGATGCAACTTGCCCTGCCGATCTCAACACGGTATAGTCGCAAAGCTCCGGCGGTGACATTTTTCGCGGCATTGCGCTTGCAGCTTGGATTTTTCCTGATGGCCTTATTCGAACGCGAAACGGATTCGGACGAGCTCGTGTCCGGTACGGATGCGGGCACCCGGGCGCTATCGGTCACCGCGGTCGAGAACGACTTCGTCGAGGGTGTCTACGACAAACTCGCCAAAGTCTACGACCTGGTGTTCGGTCCGACCCTGCATCCCGGCCGGCTCCGCGCGATCCAGCGAATGGATATCCAGCCCGATGAGCGCGTGCTCGAGGTTGGCGTCGGGACCGGGATCAATCTCTCGCTCTATCCGAAGAATTGCACCGTCACCGGCATCGATTTCAGCGAATCGATGCTGGAATTCGCGCGCGAGCGCGTCGAGCGGAAGGACATTCAGAATGTCCGCCTGCTGCAGATGGACGCCGCCGACCTGAAGTTCGCCGACAACTCCTTCGATATCGTTTACGCACCCTATCTGATCAGCGTTGTGCCCGATCCGGTGAAGGTCGCCCGCGAGATGCACCGCGTCTGCCGTCCGGGCGGGCGCGTGATCCTGTTGAATCATTTCCTCAGTCCCAACGCGATCCTGTCCCGCGTCGAACGGTGGATTTCACCGTTCACGATTCACATCGGCTTCAAGTCGGACCTCGACCTGCCGGCGCTGCTGGCGCAGGCCGACCTCAAGCCGCAGTCGATCGAGAAGGTGAACTTCCCGAAGCTGTGGTCGTTGGTCACCGTCATCAAATAACGGCGGCCGCCCATGAAGGGCCGGAGCCGATCGCCGGCCCGTAAAGGGCCGGCCTACTTAGGCCGGGGCTTTATGCCCCGCCGATCAGAACTACGTAGGCCGGGGCTTCATGCCCCGGCAGGTCAGAACGGTTTGTCCAGCGACTCCGACTGCGGCGTGAATAGCTTCGCCCCATCGTCGGTGATATACAGATCGTCCTCGAGCCGCACGCCGAACTCGCCGCGGATGTAGATCCCCGGCTCATCGCTGAAGACCATTCCCGGCTCCGCTTTCAGCGCCTTGTTCCAGCCGAACATGTTGTTCTTCACGAGGTAGGGCCACTCGTGACCGTCCATGCCCATTCCGTGGCCGAGGCGGTGACTGAAATACTTGAAGCCGGGGCCGTAGCCGGCGTCGACCACCACTTTCCGTGCTGCGGCATCGATCGATTCCAGCGGCACCCCCGGACGCGCGGCACGGAGCGCGGCCGTCTGCGCGCTCTTCACGATGTCGAACACGTTTTTCATCTTCTCGGTTGGCCGGCCGAGCACGAAGGTGCGCGTGATGTCCGACTGATATCCTTCGACGGTGCATCCATCGTCGATCATGATGATCGTGCCTTCCTTGATCGTCTGGGGCGTGATGGAGCCGTGCGGCAGCGCGGTGTATTCCCCGACCTGAACGCTCGCCGCGCCGGGAAAGCCGACGCGCCGGTATGCGGCGGCGATGAGCGACGAGACTTCGTTCTGGGTCATGCCGGCGCGTAGCGATCGATAGACCGCCTCGTACACCTTCAGCGTGGCAGCGCATGCGGTCCGCATCAACGCGAGCTCGTGCGCGTCCTTGATCATCCGGCAGCCGGCGGTGATCGACGTCCCGCTCACAATCTTCATCTGCGGCGCCGCTGCCGCCATCGCGTCACTCCAGACGAATTTCGTCGTTTCGTCCATTCCGATCCGGCCCGTCGCAGCGCCGCGATCCTTGAGCCCCTGCGCGACGAGCGCGTATGGACTCTCGTCTTCGTTCCAGGTCCGCACGTCGGCGCGCCCGCCGCCGAACGGACCCAGGCCGATCTGCTCGCGGGCGCGGTCCTCCTCGAACGCCGGGCACACGAAGAAGGGATCGCCCTTGACCGGTATCACGCACGCGAACAGGCGCTCCCCGCCGCCCCAGCGGATGTTCGTGAAATAGACGAGCGACGTGCCGCCGGTCAGCACGAGCGCGTCGATCTTCTCCTGCGCCATGAGCCGCCGCGCCTTCTCGATGCGAGCGCGACGCTCGTCGTTGGTAATCGGCTTCGCCTCTGCGCGCATCGACGTGAGCGCCGCGATCGGCGGGGGCAGAGCCGATGGCGCGGCGTCGGCGCCGCCTCGACGCTGCGCGAGGAGGACCGGCGCGTTGGCCAGCGCGGCGAACGACGACAAGAACGAGCGGCGGTTCAGCATGGGGAGATTCTATACGCGCGGCGTTCACGGTCGCGCTGAGACGCGCCCACGGCAAGCTCACACGAAGGCCACGAAGGTCACGAAGGCCACGAAGGAAGATATGAAGTGGGCGAAAAGGCTGCGGCACGCCACAACATGCAGCCCCGCCGACCGCGCGTTGCGCGGTGGCGCGCGATGAAGATCGAAAACACAAACGCCGCTGATCGGTCGCGCGCTTGTGTTTTCGATCTTCATGCGCACGCCGGGCGGCCGGCCGAAGGCCGGCCCGGCGAGGCTGCATGTCGCGCCCGTGACTACGTCTTCGTGAGCTTCGTGTTCTTCGTGATCTTCGTGACTACCCGTCGGGGCGTGCAGCGTGTCAGCGGTTCTGGCTCGAAGTAGCAAGTCGCTCGACGATCATCTGCGCGACAACCTGCGCACCGTCAGTGCGCGGCCGCTCCGGTGGGACGGGCTGTCGCATCAACCGCGCCAGCGGCTCTCGCCAGCGTCCTGCCAGGAGGTCCTCCTGCGGCACGAACTCGCATCTCAGGAACCGCGGCATCTCGGCGATCATGACGTCGTACTCGACGAACCGGCCGCGCGACGTGTAGAGCATCGCTGTGCCATTCGCGAGGCACTCCGCGACAATCCCGAATCCCGGCTTCGTGACCACGACATCGACGGCGGCGACGAGGTCCTCGTAGCGAAGTCCTGATTCGTAGATGCGCCGCTCGTCGAGATAACACGTCCCCGGTGGCAGCGGCGGCCGCGCCCCGCTGCCGGTGATGATGACCGTCCACTCGTCCAGGCAGTCCAGTTGGTGCGCGTCGAAGCCGCTGACGCCGTATCCGCCGAACGACGACAGGGCGAGCCGGCGGCTGGCGGGAAGGCACAGGCGTTCGCGCACCGTATCAGGAGCCCACGACGCGTGGCGGCCGATGAACGGAATATCGATGATCCGACTGAAGGGGGCGAATCCGCCGTGGAGAGGCAGACGCCATGCTTCGGATGCGGCGGCGTAGGCGTGCCGAATCGCCGGAATCAAGTCGGGCGCGCTCCGCAGCTCCTCGTGATACCCCTCGTAAATCCAGTCCCATGTGAAGTTCGACAGCACGACGGCTGGCACACCCGCGGCACGGGCGGCGGCACAGGCGAGCGGCGGCGCGTCGGCGATGACGAGCCGCGCGTCGTGTTCGCGCAGGTGCGCGACTTCGCGCTCGATCTCTTCGGGCAGCCTGCGGTAGAACTCGGCCGCCCGCTCGATGGTCTCGCGGGCATCAAGGCGCAGGCTGTCGATCTGGATGACTCCGGTGTCGCACGGGCCGGCGAGGTAGGTAAACGCGCCGCGAATGGTGCGGTCGAAGAGCCACCGCGCCGCGGACGTGCGGACAACGATGTCGTGGGAAAAATCGGCGCGACCGAGCAGCGCGTTGATGGTCTCGATCTCGCGCGAGGCGTGCCCGAACCCGTGCCCAGAGATGTAAAGGAAGACCGACGGCACGAGACGCGTCAGGCCGGGGCCGCGGCCGGCGTGGCGTCAGACTGCTGCCGCGGCACGCCCGGCAGCGCCACCTTCAGCACGTCCTCGAGCGTTCGCGCCGGAACGAACGTCATCTCGCGCCGGACGTCCGCTGGCAGTTCGTCGAGATCCTGAACGTTCATCTCCGGCAGGATGAACGTCTTGATCCCGTAGCGCCGCGCCGCCAGGGCCTTCTCCCGGATTCCGCCGACCGGAAGCACCAGGCCAGACAAGGTGATTTCGCCGGTCATAGCGACGTCGGATCGCACGGACTCACCGCGCGCGGCGGACACGATCGCGGTTGCCATGGTCACACCCGCGGACGGACCGTCTTTCGGGATCGCTCCGGCGGGGACGTGGACGTGAAGATCCTGTTTCGTCAGCGTCGCCGGATCGATCCCGAGCGCCGCCGCCTGCTGCCGCACGTGGCTCAGCGCGGCGCGGGCGGACTCCTGCATGACGTTGCCCAGTTGTCCGGTCAGCGTGAGGTGACCGCCGCCGCCCGGCAGCAGGACCGCCTCGATGAACAGCACATCGCCGCCGGTTTCAGTCCACGCGACGCCGGTCGCGACGCCGGGACGTGACGTCCGGAACGCGGTTTCCGATCGGAACCGCGACGGCCCGAGGTACTCGCTGACTTCGCCGGCATCAACGACCGCGGGTGGCGCGGCGCCGGTGGCCACGCGCGCGGCGACCTTGCGCGCGATGGTGCCGATCTGCCGCTCGAGCGTGCGCACGCCGGCCTCGCGCGTGTACTCCTCAATCACGCGCCGCAGCGCCGCGTCCGTGATCGCGAGCTGCTCCGGCTTCAACCCGTGCTCCTCGCGCTGCCGCGGGATCAGGTACATCTTCGCGATGTGGACTTTGTCGTCCTCGGTGTAGCCGCTCAGCGAGATGATTTCCATGCGATCGAGGAGCGCAGGATGAATCGTGCCGAGCTGGTTCGCGGTCGCGATGAACAGCACCTTCGAGAGATCAATCGGGATTTCGAGATAGTGGTCGCGAAACGCGTGGTTCTGCGCCGGATCCAGAACTTCGAGCAGCGCGGCGGCGGGATCGCCCTGGATGCCGACGGAAATCTTGTCGATCTCGTCGAGCATCAGCACCGGATTCGACGCGCCGGCGGTCTTGAGCGCCTGCACCAGCCGTCCCGGCATCGATCCGATATAGGTGCGGCGGTGGCCGCGGATTTCCGCCTCGTCGCGCACCCCGCCGAGCGAGATACGCACGAACTTGCGGTTCATCGACCGCGCGATCGACTGGCCGAGCGATGTCTTGCCGACGCCAGGCGCACCGACGAAGCAGAGAATCGGTCCTTTCAAATCGCCTTTCAGCTTCCGCACCGCCAGGTACTCGACGATGCGGTCCTTGACCTTGTCGAGATCGTAGTGATCCTCGTCGAGCACTTTGCGCGCCTCGATGGGGTCGAGCCGATCCTCGGTGGGCTTGTCCCAGGGCACGTCGAGTACCCAGTCGAGGTAGGTCCGGATCATCTGGTATTCGGGCGATGCCGGGGTCATCCGCTCGAGCCGATCGACCTCACGATTCGCAATCGCCGCGACCGCGTCGGGCAGGGCGGCTTCGGTGACACGCTTTCTCAGCTCCGCGGCTTCACCGTCCTCGTCGCCGAGTTCCGCCTGAATCGCCTTCAACTGCTGGCGCAGCACATACTGCCGCTGCGCATCGCTCATCTCCTTCTCGGCGGTTGATTCGATCTTGCCTTTCAGCTCGAGCACCTCGATCTCGCGCGACAACACCAGCGAGATCGCGTCGAGCTTCACCGCCAGGCTGTTCTCCTCGAGGAGCCGTTGCTTGTCTTCCGCCTTCATGTCGAGCAGACTCGCGAGCAGATAGACAATCCGCAGGGGATCGTCGAGGCTCATCACCAGCGTCTTGATGTCGGGGGAGAGCCCGGTCGCGAGCGATAACGCGCGATCGACGAGTTCCTGCAGCCGCCGCACGCGCGCGTCGATGTCAATCGACCGCTCGATCGTTTCCGGCAACGGCTTCAGGAGCGCGGTAATCATGCCGCGCTCCGTCTGCATGAACTCGGCGCGCGCGCGCGTCAATCCTTCGACGAGGATACGGATTCCGGTCGGCGCCTTCGCCATCTGCCGCACGATCGCGATCGTCCCGATGCGGTGCAGGTCGTCGGTGGAGGGCTCTTCGGCCTCGCCTTTCTGAAGCAGCAGCAGCACCATCCGGTCGCCGGCTAGGGCACGATTGACCGCTTCGATCGAGACCGGCCGCCCGACGCCGAGCGGCGCGACGGTCAGCGGCAGCACCACCGTCTCGCGCAACGGCACGACGGGGAGCTCGGTCGGGAGCGACGGGGCCTGGGGCGGGGGAGTGTCAGCGTCAGCCATCATGTCGGTCATCGGGCTTTGAACCGCGGCGCGTCGCCGTCGGCGGCCATCCAGGCCAGCCGCGCCGCGAGCTCCGTGATCCGTTCGAGCTTGGGGAAATCAATGCGTTCCGTATCGTCGCCTGGCGTGTGGTAGTCCGGATGGAGTCCCGTGGTGAGGAACAGGGCAGGGATCCCGTTGACCAGGAACGGCCAGTTGTCGGACCGGCGCACCAGGCTCTGCGCGCCGCTGTCGTAGTCTGCTTTGATCGTCAGGCGGATGGGCTCGTTCGCGGCCTCGGCCAGCTTGGCGAAGTCCGGCGAATACGAGTAGCCGAGCAGATGCACGACATTCCTGTTCTCGGCGGCGCTGGTCTTGTTGAATCCGCGGAAGCGCGGATTCTCGGGATCGGGGATCTCCTCCTCGCGGCCGATCATGTCGAGATTGATGTCCGCGACGATCCGCCGCGCCGGCACCGGCTGGCGCACGTAGAACTCCGCGCCGAGCGATCCTTTCTCTTCTCCGTTCCAGAGCGCGAACACGACCGTGCGCGCCGGCTGCGAGCCGCGCGCGGCGGCGCGGGCGAATGCCGACGCGATGGCCAGCACGGCGGCTGTCCCGGACGCGTTGTCGTCGGCGCCGTTGTAGATCTGTCCGGCCTCGTCGAGGCCGTCGTGATCCAGGTGCGCACCGACGATCACCATCTCCTGCGACGACTGGCGCCCTTCGATCATGCCGAGAATGTTGTCGATCACGACGGGGCGGGCGATGAGGTCGGGGTTGAACGTGGCGGCCAGCGGCCGGCCCCCTTCGAGCGCGTGACGGAGAGGGCGGGCGGCATGCTCGGAGATGGTCCCGACCGCGAGCGGCTGCGTGCGCAGGGCGCTGTACAGGCGATAATTCGCCGACCGCACCGACGGATGTTCGGGCCAGAAGTAGCCGGCGCTGCCGGGGAATTGGCGAATCACCAGGAGCGCGGCTGCGCCATGCGCGCGCGCGTCGCGGACCTTGCGATCGATGCCGCCGATCTCCGTCTTGTCGTCGTTCGAGAGCGACGCCAGCTGACGCACGGCGTCAGGCGCGTCGTCCAGCACCATGACGATCGCGCCGGCGGCTTCGACGCGCGCGTAGTCGTCGTATTTCAGGTCCGGCGCGGACAGGCCATGGCCGGCGAACACGACCGGCCCCGCGACGGTCCGATCGCCGGACTCCGGCAGAGGGAAGAAGTCACCGCCAACCTCCAGGTCGGTCATGGTCTCGCGGCCCGACCGGACGGTCAGCCGGGCGGCGTGTCCGAGTTGCGGCTGATAGACCTCCACCGGCTGCAGGTAGCCGGTGGCGGCCGGGGGCACGTTTGCGTTTTTCAGCGCGTCGGCGATGTAACTTTCCGCCTGCTGGTTTCCAGGATGGCCGACGCCCCGGCCGGCCAGTTTGTCGCTGGCGAGCACGGAAACGTGGGCGCGAAGCTCGTCCGCGGTAACCTGCTGGATCGCGTCCTCGACCGGGGGTGGCAGCCGCGAGGCGGCGGGCGCCAGCGGGCCCCTCGCGAAGATCCAGAGAAGCGCAACAATGATGGAACGCGACAGCATCGTGCTCCTTGGCAGTGTACCTTAGGTGTCCGCTTGCGTCGGATGCACAGAATATGCATAGCTGGCGTTGTGGCGCACCTCGACCCGCGCCCGGCGCATCGCGGCGTTTCATGAAGCTTTTCAAATCGCGTAGTTCATGACGAACCACGTAACTGAGCCCCGATGAGAGCAGCGGACACTCCGCGAGTCGCGATTACCGGGATCGGTGTCGTCTCTCCGTTTGGCGTAGGGCGCGATTGTTTCTGGCGGCATATTCGCGCCGGCTGCAGCGCCACGCGCGCGATCGCCGATTTCGACACCTCTGCCTACCCGTGCGGTGTCGCCGCACCCGTGCCGCCGGTGAGCATTGCTGACGCCGTCACGATTGAAGACCGGGCACCGGATGCACGCGCCGACCGAAGCGGCCGGCCGGATCCGCGGCGCTACTCCAGGGCCTCCCTGATTGCGGTGATTGCGGCGAGCGAGGCGTGGCACGATGCCGGACTGCGATTGGACGAGCCGAACGCGGGAGTGCTCGTCGGAAGCGGCGCCGGCGGGATCGATGTCGCCGAGCGCCAATACTACGAGTTCTTCAACGACGGCTGGAAGCGCGTGACCCCTTACGCGATTCCCGTCTCGATCGTCGGCATGATCTCGAGCGAGATTTCGATTGCGCTCGAGCTGCACGGCATCAGCCACGTGGTCTCGACCGGCTGTACGAGCTCGACGGATGCCGTCTCCTACGCCGCGTCGATGATTCGCTCGGGCGACGCGGACGTCATTCTGTCGGGCGGCGCGGACGCGTGCGTGACGCCGGGGATGATCTTCGGCTTCTCGAAGATGCGCGCGGTGTCGACCGGCTACAACCAGCGTCCGGAGCAGGCCTCGCGGCCCTTCGACCGGGGACGCGACGGATTCGTGCTGGGCGAGGGGGCCTGGATGGTGGTGCTGGAGCGCGAGGATCGAGCGCGCGCGCGGGGTGCCCATGTGTACGCCATCGTCGAGGGCTACGGCTCGACCTGCGACGCGTACCATCGCGTGCAGATGGATCCCGAGGGGGAGCAGATCGTCCGCGCGATGCAGCTCGCCGTCGATCGGTCGGGGCGCGCCCTCGAAGAGATTGGCTATGTGAATTTTCACGGCACATCGACGGTGCTGAACGACGCGGTCGAATCGCGGTGCGTGCGCCGGCTCTTCGGGCCGCTCGCCGATCGCGTCGCGGGATCGTCCACGAAGTCGATGATCGGGCACCCCCAGGGTGCCAGCGGCGCGGCCGGCATCGTCACCGCGGCGCTCGCGCTGCACGACGGCTTCCTGCCGCCCACGATCAACCACAGCGATCCCGACCCGCAATGCGATCTGGACTTCATCCCGAACGTCGGCCGTGCGGCGGCGGCCGATGCGGCGCTGTGCAACTGTCTCGGATTCGGCTCCAAGAACAGCGCGATCGTTCTCGGTCGCGCCTAGCGCATGATCGATGTCCTGATTGCGGGGGCCGGACCGGCGGGCACTATTGCCGCCATCGTTCTCGCGCGCGCCGGCGTGCGCGTGCTGATCGTCGATCGCGCACGATTTCCCCGCGCGAAGCTCTGTGGCGACACGCTGAATCCTGGCGCGTTTGCCTGTCTGCAGCGCCTGGGGCTGGAAGGGTCGGCCACCGGAGCGCTGCCGCTCGACGGAATGGTGGTGACCGGCGAACGAAGCGCCCCCATTGAAGGGCGCTACGAGAACGCCCGCGGCTACGCCATATCGAGAAGCCGATTCGACGACGCGTTGCTGAGGGCGGCGGTGCGCGCGGGCGCCGGCCTTGAACAGCAGGTGCTGGTCGACGCGCCCGTTGTCGACTCTGCCGCCGACGTGACGGTGTGCGGCGCGATTGTGAAAGGACGCACGGGCAACACGTTGCGTCTGACGGCCCGGCTCGTGATCGCGGCGGACGGGAGGTATTCGCGCCTCGCCCGTGCTCTCAGGCTGTCGTCCTCACCGCAGCGGCCGCGGCGCTGGGCAATCGGCGCCTACTTCCAGGACGTCGATGGGATGACGACACTCGGAGAGATGCACGTCCGCCCCGGCCACTACATCGGGGTCGCGCCGCTGCCTGGCGGCATCACCAACGCATGTGTCGTCACGCCGCATCCGGGCAGCGGCGGACCCGCCGAGATCCTCATCTCCGCGCTTCGCCGCGACCGGCTGCTGCGCGATCGGTTCAGCCGCGCACGCATGGTCGGCTTGCCCAGCTGTCTCGGGCCGCTGGCGGTCGACTGCCCGATGCCCGGTATGCGCGGTCTGCTGATCGCGGGCGACGCTGCCGGCTTCGTCGATCCCATGACGGGCGATGGACTGCGCTTCGCGATCCGCGGGGCGGAGCTCGCGGCAATCGAAGCGCTTCACGTGCTCGAGCACGGCAACCCCGATGCGCACGTGCGACTGCTCACTGCGCGCCGGCGCGAATTCACCGGCAAGTGGCGCTTCAATCGGACGATGCGCTGGGTCGTGCAGGATTCGCGGGCGCTGCGGCTGGCCGAGCTCGGCGCCGGAGTCGCGCCGGCAGTCCTGCAGCACGTCATTCGCTACGCCGGCGATCTCCACGCCGCATGACGCTGCCAGTCGTTCTTCTTCTTCTCGCCTTCGGACCGATGCTGTTCGAAGCGCGGCTCGCGTCCCGCCACGATCGCGCGCTGCGTGCCGCCGGCGCGGTCGAGCCGGCCGACGATGTGTTCCAGTGGATGCAGGTGGTCTATCCAGCGGTGTTCGTCGCCATGGCCGCGGAGGCGCTCTTCCGTCCGCACGGCGCCGACGCGCTCGCCTTCGCTGGCGGCTGTGTCTTCGCGCTCGCCAAGGCCCTCAAGTACTGGGCGATTGCATCGCTCGGTCCGCGCTGGACCTTTCGCGTGCTCGTCCCTCCGCACTCGGCCCTCGTCACGGGCGGGCCATACCGCGTCATGCGTCATCCGAACTATCTGGCGGTCATGGGGGAGCTCGCCGGGTTCGCGCTGATGGCGCACGCCGTGCTGGCGGGACTCGCATCGGTGCTAATCTTCGCGTGGCTGATTGCGAGGCGCATTCGTGTCGAGGAGAGAGCCTTGGATATCCATTCTGGCGGCACTCGCCGCAATGACCCTGGTCGCCCTTCATAAGCAAGTACTGCATTTCTTCTCCGTGCCCGATCGCGGGGACCCGTTATTCTCGATGTGGCGCATCGCGTGGGTGCAGCATCAGCTCGCGGCCGATCCGCGTCATCTGTTCGACGCGAACATCTTCTATCCGCTCCGGGCGACGCTCACCTATTCGGATGCGATGATCCTGCCTGCGATCGCGGCGTGGCCGCTCGCGGCGGTCGGCGTTCACCCGGTCGTCGCCTATAACGTCCTTCTGCTTGCGTCCTTCGTGCTGTCGGGTTTTGCAACCTGGCTGCTCGTTCGCACGCTCGAGTGGGACAGGACGGCCGCCTGGGTTGCGGCTGTCGCGTTCATGATGTCGCCGTTTCGCATGAACCATCTGAGCCATCTCGAGCTGCAGATGACGATGTGGATGCCGCTCGTGCTGCTGGCGACGTACCGGCTGCTGGAGACGGGCCGCGTCAAATACGCCGTGTATCTGGGTGTTGCCCTTGCCGCGCAGTGGTATTCGTCGCTGTACTACGGGCTCTTTCTCACCATCTATGCAACCGTATTCGCGACCGTCATCGCGGCCGCGCGAAGGATTCCCCTGCGCCGGCTCGCGCCCGGGATCGCCGGGTGCCTGCTCGCGGGAGTGCTGGTGTTGCCGCTCGCGGCCGCATACGCGACGTCCCAGCCCGCGCGCGGAGTCCGGCACGTCGAGAGCATTACGGAATTCAGCGCGATGCCAGCCGACTATCTTCGTCCCGGCGTCGCCAGTCCCTACCGCCGTTTCCTTCCGCGCGTTCACGCGGAACGCGCGCTGTTTCCCGGCGTCGTCGCACTTGTGCTTGCCATCGCAGGCGCCTGGCCGCCGTTCAGTCAGGCCCGCATCGCCGTGATCGCCGCCGGACTCATCGCGTTCGACGGTTCCCTCGGTCTGCATGGGCTCGTGTATCCGCTCTTGTACAAGGCGGCGTTTCCGTTCCATTCGATCCGAGTACCGGCGCGGTTCGGGATGCTCGTGATGCTCACCATGGCCGTCCTCGCGGGGTACGGTGCGTCACGCCTTCTCTCGGCCGTGACGGTCCCCGCTGCGCGATTCGGCTGGGTGGCACTGCTCACCGCGGGACTCACCGTGGACGGATGGCCCCGGTACGACGCGCTGCCGATGTGGGAGCGCCCGCCCGCGATTTATCAATCCATGCCGTCCTCCGCCGTGCTGTTCGAGTTTCCGGTTCACGCGCAGCCCGAGCAATTCAGCGAAAACCTCCCTTATATGTACTTCTCGATCTGGCACTGGCGGCCGATGCTCAACGGTTACAGCGGCTTCAATCCGCGAGAATATGTGGCGATGCTCGAAGGGACGCGAGGATTTCCGTCACCGCAGTCGCTGGACTATCTGAAACGCATCGGTGTGACGCATGTCACCGTGCACTGCCGGTTGTGGGAACCTGAGGCCTGCGCGGCGACGACGAGTCAGCTCGATCGCGATTCTCGCGTGCGGCTGGTCGCGCGCGCCGATTGGTACGGCGCGCCATCATCGCTCTACGAGACACGGTAACGAGGGGGAGAACCGAGGAAGGTGCAGAACTCCGTATCGTCGTCGGACGACGTACCGCTTCACCGGTATGCGCGGACGGCCGATCTCATCACGGCGGCACTGCTGCTCTTCGCGCTGTGGCTCGCCGTCGTGGGCATCAACCGCCACCTGATCTTCGGCCGTGTGCTCGCGCCGCCGTCGGCGTCGCTGGTGGTCTACGCGGCGGCCTGCGTCCTGATCGTGCGACATGTGATGTGGCCGAGGCCGACGGCGTGGTCGCGGTTCAACGCGGCACGTGAAGCGGTGACTGGGCGGCCGTACGTCGGCGACGCCGTCCGCGCGTTCGTGGCGACGCGGCCGGCGGTATTCCTCGTCGCGTTTTTCTCCGTGCTCACGATCGGGCTTTCGGCCAAGCCCGGCTTCATCCTGTCGCGCGAGCCGCTCTACAACCTCCCCGCGCGCTTCGATGCTGGTTGGTACGGCGATATCGCGCTCGACGGCTATACCTGGGACCACACGTTCCAGCGCCAGCGGAACATCGCCTTTTTCCCGGCGCTGCCGATGCTGATGCGCCCCCTCGGCACCGTACTGGGGATGTACGATAGCAGCGTGCCACGCGAGCGGCGGATGCTGCGCGCGCTTTGGGCAGGCACGGTCATCTCGCTCGTCGCGTTCCTGTGGGCGCTCTACTACGTCGCGCGGCTCGCGACCGGCCTTCTAGGTGCCGAGTACGCGGCCAGCGCGACGCTGCTGTTGTCCGCGTATCCGTTCGCGCTTTTCTATAACGTGCCGTACACCGAGGCGTTGTTCCTGCTCGGTGCTGCCGGGGCGTCGTGGCATTTCCTCCGCGGCGAGTGGATCGCGTCCTCCTGCTTCGGTTTGCTCGCCGGTCTGACGCGCCCGAACGGATGCTTCGTCAGCATCCCGCTCGCGATTCTTGCGGTTCAGCAGATCGTTCCCGGTTGGCGCGGTGTGCAGACCGCGGATCCCGCGCGGCGAGAGCCTCTGGGCGTCGTCCCGCGCCTCGCCGTCGCCGCCATGCCGGGCATCGGCATGCTGCTCTTCACGCTTTACCTGTTCAACCTCACCGGGGTGTGGTTCGCGTGGGCGCGCAGCCACGAGGCCTGGGGGCGCACGTACCGTGGCCTCGGCCCTTTCCTGACCGCGTTCGGCTGGCTGCGCGACGAGCCGTTCCTCCAGGTGGTCGGTAACATTCCGTTCAATACGCTGAACACGCTGGGTGTGATCTTCGCCCTCGCGCTGACGTATTCAGTCTTCCGGCGGCTCGGCCTTGCGTGGGGTGTTTTCGTGCTCGTCAACATCGTTCCGCCGCTCTTCGCCGGAGGCGTGCTGTCGATGGGCCGCGTGAGCGCGACGCTCTTCCCGCTGTTCCTCGCACTGGCCGCGATCGTGCCGCGCCGCAACGTACCGGCATGGGTCGCGGCGTTCGCGGTGGGACAGGGCTTGTGCACGGCGCTGTTCTTCACCTGGAGAGAGCTGTTCTAGTAATGATGAATGATGAATGATAAATGATGAAAATTTAGAGATTTTCAGCATTCATCATTCATCATTCATCATTCATCATTCATCATTAGTGCCCCCGCCCATATAATCGATTCAGGTCCCTATGCGACGTCCCGCCGTTCGTCCCACGGTCGCCCTCATCCTCTGTCTGTGTGTCTGGACTGCGCTGGCGGGGCCGTCGCACGGGCAGCAGGCGTCTGCGCCGCAGGCGTTCCCGGCGGGCGCATGGCGTGCGATCGCGCACGGCAAGCCGGCCGATGCCGAGGCCCAGGCTCGTGCGCGGCCCGCTGACGATCCCGCCGCGATCGCCGTGCTCGCGCATCTCGCGATCGAGAAGGGGCACTACGCGGAGGCGCTGGCGATGCTCGAGCCGGCGGCCCGCCGGACTCCGCTCAGCGACGCCGCGCTCGAACTGGCGCTCCTCTATCAGCGCCTTGGACGACACGGCGAAGCGGCGCAGCTCCTTAGCGTGCTCTACCAGCGCTCCGGCGACGACGGCGGGTCGCTGCTCCGCGCCGCGCGTGCCGCGGCAGCGCTCGGACGCGAGCGCGATGCGAACGCGTTATTCCGATCGGCGTCGGCTGCGGCGTCCAATCCGTCGATCGAGACGAGCTGGGGCTTACTGTTCCTGTCGAAGCACCAGCTCGGCGAAGCGGTCAAGTCGTTTCGCCAGGCACTCACCGAAGATCCCGAGTGGGCGCCGGCGCATGCCGGGCTCGCGCGCGCGCTGAGCGAGGACGATCCGCCCGCCGCGGGGGCCGCAGCGACGCGCGCGCTGGAGATCGATCCACATCTTGCGGATGCCGAGCTGCTGCTCGCGGAGCTCGATCTCGACAATACCCGGTGGGATGCCGCGCGCGAGCGAATCACCCGCATCCTCGCCGAGAACCCGCAGCATCTCGATGCGCTCGCGCTCGGCGCCGCGATCGCGTACGTCCGCAGCGGCCGCGCCGCGTTCGACGTCGAAGCAAAAAAGGCGCTGGCGATTAACCCGGCGTTCGGCGAGGTCTATCGTGCCGCAGCCTCACTGGCGGCGCAGAACTATCGCTTCGAAGAGGCCGTCAGCCTCGCGCGCGAGGCGGTCAAGCTCGACCCGACCAGCGCGCGCTCGCACGCCGAGCTCGGCATGCACTTGATGCGGACGGGCCAGGAGGCCGACGCGCGCGAGTCGCTCGAGCGGGCGTTCAAGGATGATCCGTACGACGTCCTCACGTTCAATCTGCTGGCGCTGCTGGACAGCCTCGACAAGTTCGTCGAGATCAAGGAAGGGGACGTCATCCTGAAGCTCGATCCGGATGAAGCGCCCGTCATGCGCGAGTACGCGATGCCGCTCGCCCAGGAGGCGCTCAAGACGCTCTCCGCCAAGTACAACTTCAAGCCGACCGGTCCGATCCTGATCGAGATCTTCCCGAAACACGACGACTTTGCGGTACGCACGCTCGGCCTGCCTGGAATGATCGGCGCGCTGGGCGCGTGCTTCGGCCGGGTCGTGTCGCTCGACTCGCCGCACGCCCGCCCGCCGGGTTCGTTCTCCTGGCAGGCGACGCTCTGGCATGAGCTGACGCACGTGATCACGCTGCAGATGTCGAACCAGCGGATTCCACGCTGGCTGACCGAAGGCGTCTCCGAATACGAGGAGACGCAGGCCGGGCGCGGGTGGGGACGCGAGATGGAGATCCCGTTCGCGATCGCGCTGGAGCGGGGCAAAGCGTTGAAGGTCGCCGACCTGAACTCCGGCTTCACGCGCCCGGACACGATCGCGCTCGCCTACTACCAGGCCTCGCTGCTGGTCGATCACATCGTCAAAACCTACGGCCAGGACAAGCTGCAGGCGCTCGTTCGATCGTACGCACAGGGGATCGAGGGAAACGACGCGCTCGAGAAAGTCGTCGGCGTGACGGTGCCGCAGCTGCAGGCCTCGTTCGACAAGGCGCTGGACGCGAAGTTCGGCTCGATTCGCGCGGCACTCCGCGAGATTCCCGGAGTCACGGGTCCGCCGGCGGGCCGTGGCGCCGAGCCGGTGGCACGGCCACAGGCGCTCGACATGGCGGGGCTGCGCGCGGCAGCCGTGGCGCATCCGGACAGCTACTCGGCGCAGCTGGAATACGGTCAGGCGCTCGCCGCCGAGGGGGAGCGCGCCGCATTCGAGCCGCTCGAGAAAGCGGCGGCGCTGGTGCCCGGCGCGACGGGCGATGCCAGCCCTCACGCGCTCATGGCGGCGCTCGCGGAAAAGCTCGGCGACATCGCGCGCGCCATCAAGGAGTATCAGGCCCTCCTCGCGCAGGATCACACGGCGGTCGAGCCGGCGCGAAAGCTGGCGGCGCTCGTCACGAAGTTCTCCCATCCGCAGGCGCCAGCTGTCCTGACGGCGGCGTACGATCGCGTTGTGGCGATCGATCCGTTCGATCCGGCGGCGCATGCAGGGCTTGGTCGCCTCGCCCTCGACAACAACCAGGTCGAGACCGCGGTGCGCGAGTTCAAGGCCGCGCTGGCGATCGGACCCGCGGACAAAGCCGCGGCGCATTGCGATCTTGGCGAAGCCTATTTGCGCGCGAACAAACCGGCTGAAGCGAAGGCTCAGGCGCTCGCGGCGCTCGAGATCGCGCCGAGCTTCGATCGTGCACAGGAGCTCCTGCTGCGCGCCATCAAAGGATCCGGCGCTGCCGGTGGCCAGCCATGAAGCCCGCCCTGCCGGCAGCGGCCGTTGCCGGCCTGCTGCTCTGCGCAGGCGCCGCGACCTTTTCCCGCCACGCTGACGCGCAGACGGCCGCGCACGCGGACGCGCGATTTGCAGGGCTCGAGTGGACCTTCGTGCGGATCCGCTACACCGCGTGGACGGTGCCGCGCGGCGGGTTCCTGAGTCCGGAAGACGAGCCATGGTTCATCGACGCGCCGGCGGCTGAACAAAACCTTTCGCGGCGGCTCCGGACCGTGACGTCGATCAAGGTGAACGAGCCGATCGTCCTCACGCTCGAGGATCCGGAGCTCTGGGCCCACCCCTGGATCTATATCGTCGAAGGCGGCAACCTGCGGTTGAAGGATGCGGAGGTCCCGATCCTGCGCGAGTTCCTGCTGCGCGGCGGCACGCTGACCTTCGACGACTTCCACGGCCCGATCGAATGGGCCAACGTCGAAAGCGAGCTCCGCCGGGTGTTTCCCAATCGCAAGATCGTCGACTTGCCCCCGGCGCATCCCATCTTTCACTGTTTCTATCAGTTCGATGGTTTTCCCCAGACGCCCGGACTCGGCTCCTTTCTGCAGGGCCGCACCTACGAAAAGGGAGGGTACGTGGCGCATCTGCGCGCGATCGAGGACGATAACGGGCGTGCGATGGTGCTGATCAACTGGAACGTCGATATGGGCGACGGCTGGGAGTGGTCGAACGCCGCGGAGTATCCGGGCTATGTGAAGTACACCGCGCAGGCGTACCGGATGGAAATCAACGAAATCATCTATTCGCTGACGCACTGATGGAGACATCTGCCGATATCGCCGCGGTCGCCGAACGGGTCGCGCAGGGGCGCGAGCGGATCCTCGCCGAGATCCGCAAGGTCATCGTCGGCCAGGACGAGGTGATCGACCAGGTGCTGATGGCGCTCTTCACGGGCGGGCACTGCCTGATTACCGGCGTGCCGGGACTCGCGAAGACGCTGCTGATCAAGACGGTCGCGCAGATTCTCGATCTCTCGTTCAAGCGGATTCAGTTCACGCCGGATCTGATGCCGGCCGACATCACCGGCACCGAAGTACTCGACGAAGACGCCGGGCACCGCTCGCTGCGGTTCGTGAAGGGGCCGATCTTCGCGCAGATCCTGCTGGCGGACGAGATCAATCGCACGCCGCCGAAAACGCAGGCGGCGCTGCTCGAGGCCATGCAGGAGTACCACGTCACGGCGGCGGGACGGACCTACCAGCTGGAACGGCCGTTCTTCGTGCTGGCGACCCAGAATCCCATCGAGCTCGAAGGCACGTACCCGCTTCCGGAAGCGCAGCTCGACCGCTTCATGTTCAATATCGTCATGACCTACCTCTCGGAAGATGAAGAGGTGCGCGTCGTGACGACCACGACCGGGGTCCACAGCCACACGCCCGCGCGCGTGTATGGCGGCGCGGATATTCTCGAGATCGAGCAGTTGGTCCGGCAGGTGATCGTCGCGGAGGAGATCGCCCGTTACGCCGTGCGTCTCGTGGACGCGTCGCGGCCCGGACGGCAGAGCGATTTGAAATTCGTGCGCGACTGGGTCAAATGGGGCGCCGGGCTGCGCGCGTCACAGGCGCTCATCCTCGCCGCGAAGGCCCGTGCCCTGATCATGGGGCGATATCACATCTCCGTGACGGACATCCAGGCGCTCGCGCGCCCCGTCCTGCGGCATCGCGTGATCCCGAACTTCTACGCCGAGTCCGAGCGCATCACGCCGGATGACCTCATCGATCGCCTTCTCGAGGCGGTGCCGCCGCCCCGCAGCGGAATGTAGCGATGCCTCCGGCCTCGACCTCGCGCGACCTTCGCTTTCTCGACCCCGCCATCATCGCGCGGCTGGGAACGATCGAGCTGAAGGCGCGGACGGTCGTGGAAGGCTTCCTGTCGGGGCTGCACCGCAGTCCGTATAAGGGCTTCAGCGTCGAGTTCGCCGAGTACCGTCAATACCTGCCGGGGGATGACCTGTCCACGCTCGACTGGAAGGTCTACGCGCGCAGCGACCGGCATTACGTCAAGAAGTTCGAGGAGGAGACCAACGTCGAGTGCCACATTCTCATCGACGTCAGCGCGTCGATGGGGTACCGCGGCACGGCGCCGATGAGCAAGCTGGAATACGGCTCGGTGCTGGCCGCGTCGCTCGCGTTTTTGATGAACAAACAGCGCGATGCGACCGGTCTCATCGCGTTCGACGATCGGATCGCGTTCCGCATGCCGGCCGGCGCGCGTACCGGCCATCTCCACGCGCTGCTCCTGGCGCTCGAGCGGCTGGTGCCGGGCGCGCGGTCGGACGTCGGCCGTCCGCTGCACCAGTTGGCAGAAGCGCTGACGAGACGCAGCCTCGTCGTGCTCATCACGGATCTGCTGGACGATCCCGAACCCGCCATCAAGGGGCTGCGGCATCTGCGGTCCCGTGGCAGCGACGTCGTCGTCTTCCAGGTGCTCGACCCGAACGAGCTCACGTTCCCCTTCACCGGCGCGAGCCGTTTCAAGGATCTGGAGAACGACGAGGAGATCACCGCGGATCCAGAGTCGATCCGCTCGTCCTACCTGCGGGAACTGGCGAAAATCACCCTGCAGTACGACCGCGAGTTGCGTGGACATGGGATCGACTATGTGCAGCTCGACACATCCAAGCCACTCGATTTCGCGCTGCTCGCCTACCTCGCTGCGCGATCGAAACGGAAATAACGGTGCGTTTCCTCTATCCTGCGTTCCTCGCCGGCGCCGTCGCGATCGCCATCCCGATCGTGCTGCATTTCCTGCGGCGCGACATCGCGCCCGAAGTGCCGTTCAGCGCCGTTCGGCTGCTGCGGCGTTCGCCGATCGCGCGATCACGTCGCCGGCGGCT
>JBKPLP010000093.1:0-9584 GCA_046731735.1 Acidobacteriota bacterium | reverse complement strand
CGCGCCGAAAGCGGAGATCGCCGCCGCGATCCTCGATCGCGCCGAAACACGGCTCTCCGCCTCGAGTCCAAAACCAGGCGCCGGTTTGAGCCGTGAGCCCTGAAGCCTTGAAGCCTTGAAGCCTTGAAGCCCTGAAGCCCTGAAGCCCTGAAGCCCTGAAGCCCTGAAGCCCTGAAGCCCTGAAGCCTTGAAGCCATAACCCTTGAGTCAACTCTCCGATCATCTGCGTTTCTACCAGGAACTTGGCGTGACGGGTGTGAGTCGCGATCCCGCATGGCGCCGGCGTGGACAGCCTGAGAGCGAGTCCGACCAATTTGACGCAGTGTCCGAAGACGTCAACACGTCCGCCGACGTTCCGGCCGCGCCGGTGACATTTGCGCGATCCAGCGCCGAAGCGCTCTCGGCGATTCGCGAGGACCTCGGCGACTGTACGCGGTGCAAATTGCACACGCAGGGCCGGACCCAGATCGTGTTTGGCGTCGGCAATCCGGCCGCCGAACTGATGTTCGTCGGTGAAGCGCCAGGCGCCGACGAAGACATTCAAGGGATACCGTTCGTCGGCCGTGCAGGGCAGCTGCTGACGAAGATGATCGAGGCGATGGGCCTCAAACGCGACGAGGTCTACATTGCGAACGTGCTGAAGTGCCGCCCGCCGGGCAACCGGAACCCGGAACCGGACGAGATCGCGCAATGCGAGCCGTTTCTGTTTCGCCAGCTCGCCTCGATTCAGCCGAAAGTCGTGATTGCGCTTGGCGCGTTCGCCGCACGCACGCTTCTTCAGACCGATGCGCCGATTTCGCGGTTGCGCGGCCGCATCCACCACTTCCGCGGCGCCAAGCTCATCCCGACGTTCCATCCGTCCTTCCTTCTCCGCAGCCCTGGCTACAAGCGCGAGGCGTGGGAGGATCTCAAGCTGGCGCTGTCCGAGCTCGGGCGCGAGCTGCCGCGCGCGTCGTCCTCAGCGCCGTCCGAGTAGGCGCGTGGTCCGGGCGAGCGACAGGGAGTCGAAAGTGCCTGCCCTGAGCGAGCGGCAGCGAGTCGAAGGGCGCCTCATCCAGGTCGCTGTTCCAGTCCCCGCGCTGGACGCGCTCACCTACTCACTGCCAGATGAAATGCCGGAGCCCGCGACCGGGGCGCGCGTCCTGGTGCCGCTGGGGAAGCGCGCGATCACCGGGGTGGTAGTGTCGGGATGCGGGATGCGGGATGCGGGATCCGAAGAGGGATCGAAGAGCGGGATGCGGGACGCGGGATCCGAGGGTGCGTCGGATCCCGGATCCCGGATCCCGGATCCCGGAGACGTCAAGCCCATCGCCGAGGTCCTCGATCGCGAGGCGTTTCTTCCTCCCGACGTCATGCGCCTGATCGCCTGGGTCGCGGACTACTACGCATGCGGCATTGGCGAGGCCATGGCGGCGGCGATGCCCCCGCGTGCGTTCGTCGAGAGCGAGCGATTCGCGCGCATTACGGAGGCCGGACATGCGCGGCTGCTCACGGAGCGTGGCGCCCGGCGGAATGTGCTGGACGCGCTCGAAGAGGCCGGGGCCGTTCGCATCGATGGCGGACGCCTGCCGGCGGACGCGCTTCAGTCGCTCGAGCGCGACGGACTTATCGCGCTCACGCGACCGCTGAAGGGCAGCGCATCCGCGTTCCGGAGCGTCCGCGTCGCCTCCCTCACCGCCCAGGGGCACGACATCGTGATGTCAGGCGATGGGGAAGGCCCGAAGCTTGGCGTACGCCAGCGCGAAGCGCTGGAGTTGCTCAAAGGCGCGGTGGACGGCATCGACGCCGCGGAACTCGGCGGCCGCGGCATCACCGCCGCGACGCTGAAGCGGCTTTCCGAGCTTGGTCTCATCGCGATCGGCCGGCGCCGGATTGAGCGCGATCCGTTCGAGCCCGAGCGAGCGGCGACGGGGCGAATGCCGCTGAAGTTCACCGACGAGCAGTCCGCCGCGTTCGAACGTCTTGCCGCGCTCGCGGCGAGCGGGACGTTTTATACCGCGCTGCTCCATGGTGTCACCGGCAGCGGCAAAACCGAGCTGTATCTCAGGCTCGCCCGTGAAGTCCGGCAGCGTGGTCGTGGCGTCCTGGTGCTGGTCCCGGAGATCGCTCTGACGCCGGCCGTCGCGGCGGTCTTCCGGGCCGTATTCGGTGACCGCGTCGCCATCCAGCACAGCGGTCTGTCCGACGGCGAGCGTCACGACCAATGGCAGCGCATCAGGAACTCCGACGTCGACGTGGTCGTGGGCACCCGCTCCGCGGTTTTTGCGCCGGTCCGGTCGCTCGGGCTGATCATCGTCGACGAGGAGCACGACGGTTCCTACAAGCAGGAGGAGAGTCCGCGCTATCACGGACGCGATGTCGCGATCGTCCGCGCGCGGCAATCCGGTGCGCTCGTGGTCCTCGGCTCGGCGACGCCGTCGATGGAAAGTTTTCACAACGCGCAGAACGGCCGGTATGAGCTGCTCGCGTTGCGCCGCCGCGTGCTCGATCGGCCGATGGCGGCGGTCCGCATCGTCGACATGCGCGAGGAGTACGCCGCCAACGGCCCGGAGGTCATTCTCAGCGGCGTGCTGTCTGAAGCGCTGCGCGAACGCCTCGATCGGAAGGAGCAGGCGATCGTCCTGCTGAACCGGCGCGGATTCGCGACCGCGGTGTTCTGCCGCGAGTGCACCTCGACGCTCGAGTGTCCCAATTGCAGCGTGTCGCTGACCGTCCACAAAGCGGCGCGGCGGGCGCGGTGCCATTACTGCAACTACGCGATGGCGTTGCCCAAGGCGTGCGTCAACTGCGCCGGCCCGTACCTCGAGCAGATCGGCTTCGGCACCGAGCGCGTCGAAGCGGAAATCATCGACAGATTTCCCGGGGTGCGGGTGGCGCGCGTCGATCGCGACACCATTCGCAGGCGCGGCGCCATCACGGCGCTGCTGTCGCGTTTCGGCAGCGGTGACATCGACGTCCTCGTCGGCACGCAGATGCTCGCGAAGGGACACGACTTCGCGCGCGTGACGCTGGTCGGCGTGATCTCCGCCGATGTCGGCCTCGGTCTGGCGGACTTTCGCGCCGCCGAGCGGACTTTCCAATTGCTGACGCAGGTCGCCGGGCGGGCAGGCCGTGGGGAGATTCGCGGCGAAGCCATCGTGCAGACGCTGTACCCGAAGCATTACAGCATCGGCCACGCCTGCCGGCAGGACTACGACGCGTTCTACCAGGACGAGATCAGGTATCGCCGCGGGATGAAATACCCACCGGTGGTGGCGTTGATCAATGCCGTGGTCAAGGCGCGGACCCGCGAGGCCGCGATGGCCGACGCCGGCGAGATCGTGAACGCCCTGCGATTCGGCGCCGAACCCTACCGCGTGCTCGGCCCCGCGCCCGCCCCGCTCAGCCGCCTGAAAGGGGAGCACCGCGCGCAGTTGTTCATCAAGGGAACCCACCGGCCGACAATGCGCAAGGCGCTGATGAACGTGCTCGCGTCGCGGCCGGAGATTCGCCGACGAACCATCGTCGATGTCGATCCCGTTTCAGTTTTGTAGCGGCGTCCCGCATCCCGGATCCCGCATCCCGGATCCCGTTAACGCCCTCCCACCAAATCCTGCAACTGGATTGGCACGGGCGTGAAGCACAGGATGAACATGACGAGTGCGAACACCGCCACCATGTTCCGTGTTGCGTCGAGCGATTCGTACTCGTAGATCACGCGCGGGTGACGCGGGCCGAGCAGGACGAGCATGACCAGCATCATCACCGTCATCACCAGCCAGCTCACCGAGATGAAGGTCATGCCGATCGCCGTCGCAACCGTCGCGACGGAGATTGGTGTCGACCAGCGGCCGAGGGTCGCGTAGGTAATGTGTCCGCCATCGAGCTGACCGAACGGCAGCAGATTCAATGCCGTCGCGAGCATGCCGAACCAGGCTGCGAACACAACCGGATGAATGTTGACGGTGTAGCCGTGTTGCACCGTGCCGAACACCGCCCAGGCCGCGAGCTTGAAGAGGACCGGCTCCCCGAGAAACAGCACCGCGCCGCTCGTCGGCTCCCGCACGACGGTCGACATCGTCATGCCGTAGAACAACGCGGGCACCAGAACCACGAATCCTGCGATAGGGCCGGCGACGCCGATGTCGAACAGGACCTTCCGCGTCGGAAACGCTTCGCGGATCTTGATGACCGCGCCGAGCGTTCCCGTCAGGAAGAAGAGCGGGGGCATCGGAATGAAGTAGGGCAGGCTCGCGTCCACGTTG
This sequence comes from Acidobacteriota bacterium, assembly GCA_046731735.1. Classification (GTDB taxonomy): domain Bacteria; phylum Acidobacteriota; class Vicinamibacteria; order Vicinamibacterales; family 2-12-FULL-66-21; genus JALZOC01. The sequence goes on along the minus strand of JBKPLP010000093.1, from coordinate 5,340 downwards.
TATCGTCGGCAGAGCAGGTAATGCCCCATCTCGTGCGCACCCAGGATCCCGAGCAGCGTGCCGCTGTACCAAAAGCCCTGAAGCCAGAAGGTCTTCAAGAGTCCCCACAGCGTCATCGTCGCCGGCAGGCCAGAGAACGCCGACACGAACGAGGCATAATGCAGGGCCCCCGCGATCGTGGTCGAGGCGATCGTCAGCAGCAGCAGGGTGAGGTGCAACCACAGGCGGCTCTGGAATTTGCGCCGGCGTGGAGGGTCGACGAACGACGCGTCGAAAGGCTCGAGCGGAAAAGCGTTCCCCGGAGCATCAGGGGAGCCGGAAGGAAAGCGCAATTACCCTCCGATGTTCTGGAGGTCTTTGCCCGGCTTGAACCGGATCGTGCGTCCGGGTGGGATCCGGACTTCTTTACCCGTCCGCGGATTGCGGCCGATGCCGCGCTTTCGCGGCTTCACCTGGAACACGCCGAACCCGCGCAACTCGATTCGCTCGCCGCGCTGCATCGACAGGCGCATCGCATCGAAGACCGCGTCGACCGCTACCTCGGCCTTGACCTTGGTAATGTCGGCGACCTTGGACACCTCGTTGACGATGTCAACCTTGATCATGCTTAGGCGCTCCCTGGGATTTGTAAATACTATAAATATCGGCACTTACGCTGTCAAGCTGAGTGCTAAGTACATTTCCGCATGTCAGTGAAACGGTTATCGCGGGCCCCCGCCGTCGTACTGGTCGGCCGCCCAAACGTCGGAAAATCCACGATTTTCAACCGGATTACCAATACGCGCCGGTCGATTGTGACGGCCATTGCCGGAACGACGCGCGACGTCATCTCGCAGCCCGCTGAATGGCAGGGAGTTACGTTCACGCTCGTGGACACGGGCGGAATGTTTGGCGCCAGCGAAGATCCGCTGCACGAGCTCGTGCTGCACGCCGGGGAGCGCGCCCTGGAATCGGCGGAGGTGATTGTTTTTGTTGTAGATGGACGCGAAGGCTTGGTGCCCGGCGACCAGGAAATCGCTGCGCGGCTGCGGACCGTGCACGTGCCGGTACTGATGGCGGTGAACAAGACGGACGACAAACGCGCACGCGGCCGTGCGGGCGAATTCTACCAGCTGGGCTTCGAGCCGGTCGTCGAGGTCGCCGCGGAGCACGGCGAAGGGGTCGGCGATCTGCTCGACGAAGTGATTCAGCGGTTGCCGGCGCGGCGCGACGCCGGCAGTTCTCCCGACTTGCCGGAGGAGACGGCGGTCGCGATCGTGGGCCGGCCGAATGTGGGTAAGTCGTCTCTGCTCAACCGGTTATTGCGCGAAGAGCGATCGATTGTCTCCGAAATGCCGGGGACGACCCGAGACACAGTCGATGCGGTGCTCAAGTGGCATCACCGGACGTTCCGCATCGTCGACACCGCCGGGATCCGCAGAGCGGGGCGCGTCGCCAGAAGCGGTCAGCTGGAGTCGCTGAGCGTCGTGCTGGCGCGCCGCGCGATCGAGCACGCCGACGTCGCGGTGCTCGTGATCGATTCGGTCGAAGGGGCGACCGATCAGGATGCGACGATCGCCGGTGAGGCGGAGAAGGCGGGGTGCGGGATCCTCATCGCCGCGAACAAGTGGGACCTCATGAAGGGGCGCGGTGCGGACTTTTCGAAGACGTTCGACGACAAGCTGCGTCAGCAGACCAAGTTCCTCGAGTACGCGCCGATCCTGCACATCTCGGCAGCCACGGGGGAGCGCGCCGCCAAGGTGCTGGAGACCATCGACAAGGTCGCCGAAGCCCGCATGCGCCGTGTGCCGACCGGCGAGTTGAATCGATTCATTCAGACCGTCACCACCGCGCACCCGCCGGCGAGCCCGGGCAAACGTGCGGTGCGCGTGCTCTACGCGACACAGAAAGGCGTGGCCCCGCCGACATTCGTCCTCTTCACCAACGTCGCAACCGAGTTCCACTTCTCCTATGAACGGTTTCTGGTCAATCGAATCCGGGAAGCGTTCGGCTTCATCGGCACGCCGATCCGCTTGCAGGTCAGAAGGCGGGAGAAATAATCCGCCTCCGGCGGGAACCACGGAGCAACGGAGGCACGCAGAAACGGAGTCGGCGTCCGGCAACCGCGCTGCGCGCGGTAGAACGACGCGAGATCAAGAAAACAAGCGGCAGGCGTCTCATGAGCCGTTTGTTTTCTTGATCTCCCGTCGTTCGTGACGCCGGCCGGAGGCCGGCGTTGCCGAGTCGAATGGATGCGGCCGCCCTCCGTGTCTCCGTTTCTCCGTGGTTGCCGGCGCAGCCGGCCGAGGCGGCTGCCGGCCAGTCTCACTTCACCGGCTCCACGGTCCTCAGATACGCGACAAGATCGACGATCTCCTTGTCCTCCAGCGTGTCGAAGAGTCCCGGCGGCATCATCGACACCGCGGTGACCTCGCGCGACTGGATGTCGGACTTGTTGACGACTACCGAATCGCGTCCGATCACGCGCAACGTGACCTGCCGCGGTGTCTCCGCGGCGACGTTCCCCGACAACGTGCGCCCATCGCGCGTGGTAATCACCACCATCTTGTAGGCGTCCTGAATCTCACCGTTCGGGTTGAGGACGTTGAACAGGATGTAGTCGCGGTTGCCGCGGTTGGAACCGGTGAGGTCCGGCCCGATATTTCCTCCTTCACCGTACAACCGGTGGCAGGGACCGCAGGTCCGCAGGAACACCTGGTGCCCTTTTCGCACGTCGGCGGCCGCGAGTGCGCCATCGTTGACCAGGCCGCGATAGCGCGCGAAGGCCCGTTCTTCGCTGGCGCTGTTCACGGGACCCCATACGTCGGTGAAGGATGGGCCGAGGACCCGCACCATCTGGCGCGCGATGAAAGCAGGAATATCACGCCTCGGAATGGCCCCGCTCGACAGCGCATCGGTGAGCAGCCGCGCATAGCGGCGCCGCGTGGCGAGTGTCTGGATGGCTTCCGCTCTCTCGGCGGGACTGAACGTGCCGTAACGCGCGACGAGCAGGCTTCCCAGGGCGTCGTCATCGAACGCGGCCACCGCGCGGATCGCGTCCCCGCGAAGCGTGCGATCGTCCAGTACGTGCCGCAGTTCGCGAACGAGCTCCGGGCGCCGCTGGGCCGCGAGCGTCAGCAGCGCCTTGCGCCGCTGATCGATGGGAGCGGCGCGGTTCTTCAGTTGCGCCAGATTGTGTGTCGCGGTGTCGGTGTCGTTGAACAGCCGCGCGACGTCGGACGCGAGCCTGGCGACCGCGGCATCGGACGCCTGAAGCCGCCGGAACACCGGCGCCCAGTTGGCCGGCGCCGCGAGATCGACGCGGCTTTCGAGGCCGTCGCGCATCCCCTCGAGCATGGCGCGCTCGGTTTGTGGCGCCTTGCCGATTGCCGTGACGACGGCCGTGAGCGCATCGGCGTCGACGCTGCGTCTTGCAATGAATCGCGCCAGCAGCGGGATGCCGGCGTGCGCGGCTCGTTCGAGCGCGAACTCGGGATTCTCCTTCACGAGCGGTTCGACGCCGAGCCACAGCATCTTCGGAATGTTGTGGTCGCCCGCGTCCTCGGCGTGCGTCATCAGCTCGCCGGCCACCTTCCAGCGAGGGGCAGTATCGAGCCGTTGCAGAGCGGATGCGAGATATAGCCGAACCACCGGCGAGCGATCGGCGCGCGCGATCTGCGCGAATCGGTCGACGGCGACCGCCGGAGGCGAGCGATCCTCACAGAGAAGCTGCACCGCCCAGGCCCGGACGTAGTCGTCTGGATCGGCAAGCGCTTCGACGAGGCGCTCGCGCGTCCAGCCACCGGTGACGTGCAGCGCCCACATCGCGCGCATTCGCCAGTCAGGATTGTCCGGGGACGCGAACAGACGCCGCAGGCGATCGTGCGTGTCGGATGCGAGCGTGCCCTTGGCGGCGCGGTTCTGCAGGATGATCCGCGCGCGCCGCGCGTGCCAGTCGCTGGCGCTCCGCTGCAGGTCGACCAGCTGGCTGTCGGGCATCCGGGTCAGGTCCGCGTAGCGTCCGTCCCACTGGATCGCCTCCGATTTCTTCGGCGTGATCCGGAAGATGCGTCCCGTTTCCTTCTGCAGCACGTCCTGGCCGCAGATGTCGGCATCGTGCCAGTCGAGCACGTACACCGCACCCTCGGGACCGATCTCGATGCTGAACCCGATCCACTGCGCGTTGTTGGCGAGCAGGAAGTCCTCGCCGTGGCTCGCGACGAAGCCGGAGCCCTTTGGCACGAGGACGTCGGACAGCACCGCGTGCTCGTGAATGTTGGCCATGAAAATGCGGCCGCGCTGCGAGCCCGGAAAGGCATCCGACTGGTAAATACGCGCGCCGCCGTGGGCGGATCGATGACGGTGGTCGGCAATCGTGTCGATATCGCTGTAGACGTAGGGATTGAGGTGCTGCCCGCCCTGGCGCTGATAGATGCCGCCGAGAAGCACGTGCCACATGTGTGGAATGACGCACGCGCTGATGAACAGCTGGCCCTTCCGGTCGTAGTCGATTCCCCACGGATTACTGAACCCATGGGCCACGACTTCGAAGACGTCTTTCGTCGGATGGTAGCGCCAGACTCCGCCGTCCATCTCGACTCCCGGTGCCTCGAGCAAATCCGGGGGAAACGGCTCGTTCTGTCTGAACAGCCGCCCGTTCCCCTGCGGCTTTCGGATCTTCGAAGAGGTCGCGTACCCCTGCAGCCCATACAGCCATCCATCGGGGCCCCAGTGCAGGCTGTTCAGCGTTTCGTGGCGATCGGCGATCCCCCAGCCGGTGAGCCGGACTTCGATGTCGCGCTCGTCAGCCCGGTCATCGCCATTGCGATCGGGAATGAACAGCAGGTTCGGCGGCGCGCCGACGAACACGCCGTCGAAGCCGACGGCGAGCGCAGTCGGGAAAATGATTCCTTCGATGAAGATCTTCCGGCTGTCAGCGACGCCGTCATGGTTGGCGTCCTCGAGAATGATGATTCGGCTCCTGCCGGAACTCGAGAACCCGCTGACGCGGTTCTCATAGTCGAGGTTTTCAGCGACCCAGAGGCGTCCGCGGTCGTCCCAGCAGAACGCCATCGGCTGCTGGACCATCGGCTCGGACGCCCAGGCGTTGACGTCGTAGCCGTCGACGAGCGTCATCTCCTTTACGGCTTCCTCCGCCGTCAGGAACTTCGCCCGCCGTCCTTCCGTCTGCGCGATGTTCCATAACGCGGACGTTGATGTCGTCCCGCTGAACTGACCCCACGCGTTCGTCATCTCGACGTCGCTGAGCGATCCGGTGTAGATGAGAAAGCGATGACGGACGACCTCGGTCTGTCCCTTCGCGAGCGACTGGTCGCCGTTGCGCGAGCGCGCTGACCCGAT
>JBKPLP010000092.1:0-17499 GCA_046731735.1 Acidobacteriota bacterium | reverse complement strand
CTGTTGGATGACCCGGTCAATCGCCGTGGCCAGATGCCGGACGCCATACAGCATCGCGAAGATGCGCAGATTCTGCTCGACCGTCAGGTTGCCGGGCAGCGGCGCGTAGACGGCGGCAAAATTCGTTCGCGCCAGCGCGGCACGCCGGTCCGACGCCAGCGGCCGGCCGTCGATCGCGATCGTGCCACCGGTCGGCTCGAGGACGCCGAGAATCATGTTGATCGTCGTGGTTTTGCCGGCACCGTTCGGCCCGATCAGGCCGACGATTTCTTGCGGGGCCACGCTGAACGACACTCCGACCACCGACACGGTATCGCGGACGGTCTTGCGGAGACTGCTGACGGAGAGAATCGACATAAAAAAAGGCGGGGCATAAAGCCCCGCCCTATTCGCCTTCGATCTTACATGTAGGCCGGGGCTTTACGCCCCGGCGCCTTCGCCTTCGATCTTACCTGTAGGCCGGGGCTTTACGCCCCGACGCGCCGGCCTACTTCTGCTCCTTGTGCAGCACTTCCTGGACCGGCGGCTTTTTCTTGCCACCGAGCCCCTGAATCTGCAGCACGGGCCCCGCCGGCTCCTCCTTCAGCACATGCTGGCGATAGAGCGCCGCCATCCGCGCGTTCTCCTCGGCCTTTTTCTTCGCGTCGGCCTTCGCGCGCAGCTTCTCTTCGCGCGCGGTCTTCGCGATGCCAGCTTCGTCGAGGTCGTGCTGGATGCCCGCCGCGACCGCTTCCGGATCGAGCACCAGGCTGTGGTCCTTCGACGACAGCGCGACGTTCTTGCCGCCCGCGATGATCTCGTGACGGCCGTGTTCTTCGTACCACTTCGTCAGCGTGGCGGTCATGTGCATCTTCTCGATGATGTTCCGCCAGCCGATCCCGGTGTTGTAGGCGCAGAACGAGATCTCTCCCTCCTGCGTCGCGTACGGGATGATGCAGCGTTCCGTGCGCCGGAAGTCGTAGTTGAAGAGGTCCTGGAACCACATCCCGGCAATGAAGAGGAAGTTCCAGCGGTCCGCGCGACGCTTCTCGATATCCGCGTGCGTGCGATTGGCGCCGACACTGCCGTAACTGCGGCCGGTCGCGCCGAACGTCTTGTCGAACTTCTTCATCAAGTCGACGATCTTGAAGTGCGTGGGCGCCTTGAACGGATCGTAGTTCTTCATCAGCGCCAGCGCCATGCCGACCGACGACAGGAACTTGCCACGGCCGGCGTCGTTGACCTTCTTCAGGTCGTTCGCCATCTTTTGCGCGTCGAGGAACGCGGTCACCGGCACCGCTTCCTTCGTTTCCTTGTCGATCATCACCGCCATGCCGACGCCGCAGTTCGGGTGGCAGCCGCAGGTGAGGTTGCCCCACTCCGCGCTCGGGCCGTGCACCAGGTCGGCCCAGTCCGTAAACGTGCCGATGAACGAGATCGGGAACCAGTCGCGGATCGGCTCGCCGATCCCCACCTGGTTCTTCACGTCGTGCGCGAGGTGCGACAGCGTGTAGCGCTGCGCCGCACGGCGCTCGTCGGTCACCTCCTCGTCGCGGCCGGTGAACGAGACCGGCTGGAACGACAGGAAGTTGATCTTCTTCGGGTTGTCCAGCGCAAACTGCACGATGCGGCCCACCTGCTCGTTGTTGACGCCGTTGACAATCGTCGTGACCGGAACGATGTCGACGCCGGCGCTGTGCAGGTTCTCGATGGCCCGCAGCTTCACGTCGAACAGGTTGCCGACCAGGCGGTGCGAGTTCGCCGCGTTGCCGATCCCGTCAAACTGCAGATACGCGTAGCGCAGGCCTGCTTCGGCCGCCGCCTTCGCGAACTCGAAACTCTTGGCGAACTCGATGCCGTTGGTGGCCGCCTGCACGCTGCTGTAGCCGACCTTCTTCGCGTAGCGCACCGCGTCCAGGAAATACGGCGACATCGTCGGCTCGCCGCCGGAGAACTGGACCGACATCTGCCGCTTCGGCTTGATCGAGATCGCGTTGTCGAGCAGCGTCTTGATGTCCTCCCACGACAGCTCGTGGACGAAACCGACCTGGTTCGCGTCCATGAAGCAGGGATCGCACATCATGTTGCAGCGGTTGGTCAGATCGATCGTCAGCACTGCGCCGCGTCCGTACTTGATGGTGCTCGAGCCGTGGTTGTGCAGCTTTTCGTCGTTGTGCGCGCGGATGTCGCTGCCCGGGAACGACTCCTCGAGGTGCTTGAAGAACGCCGGGTCGATCGCCATGACGTCCTCGAAGTGCCCATGGATCGGGCAGTCCTTGACCATCAGGATCTTTCCGTCGCGCTCGATGATCTGGGCCTTGATTTCGCCGATCTTTTCGTTCAAGAGAATCTTGTAGTCGCGCTTGCCGTCGAGAATCTCCTGGCGCGCTTCCCGCACGCACACCGGGCACAGCGAGTCGGTGTCGCGAGGCCAGCCGAGCGGCGGCTTCACCTTCTGCCAGGACTTCAGCAACGGCTTCTCGGACCACTTGGGCGTGAACGGCCGCGCCGGCGCCACGCTGTTGAGCGTGCTGAACACACTCCAAGCGCCCCGCGCCACGATTGTCAGACCCTTCTCCGCGTACTTCACCGGCTTATGCATATGCCTCCGAAATGTCCGCCTCCCGGGCTGTATCCCGAACCCCCTTCGACAGGCTCAGGGCGCACACGGGGAGGCGCACCCATGGTCAGATTACTTGCCGTACGCAAGAAAAAAGGCGAAATTCCGGCCAACTGGCGCGATTGGGGGTTGAAGGGGAAAAAGAAAAGGTAAAAGGTAGAAGGTAAAAGGTAAAACAAAGGTAAGGAAGAGGTCAGGCGCTAACCCGGTGCGCCCGCAACGACTTAGCCGACTTGAGCTGCCAGACGACGCGGAACCCCAGCAGCAGGGCGATCGCGAGCGCGTAATAGATGGGCTCCCCGATCACGACCTTGACCTTCCAGACGAAGTGCACGGCAGCCGCGGCGCCGCTTACATAAATGAGGCGGTGCAGCACCTGCCAACGGCGTCCCAACCTCCGGATCCACCCCTTGGTCGAGGTGATCGCCAGCGGCACCATCGCCACGAACGCCACGAAGCCCGCGGTAATGAACGGACGTTTGAGGACGTCCGCCATCATCTCGCCGAACGCGAAATACTTGTCGAGAACGATGTAGGTCAGGAAGTGGAGGCAGGCGTAGAAGAACGCGAACAATCCCAGCATGCGCCGGAACTGGATGACGCGGTTCCATCGGGTCAGGCGGCGTACAGGCGTGACCGCGAGTGTGATGATCAGGAACTTCAGCGCCCACTCGCCGGTTTCGAGCTGCAGGGTCTCTGCCGGGTTCACCCCGAGGTCGTTGGTGTAAGTGCGATAGCCGAGGTAACCCACGGGCACGAGCGCCAGCAGGAAGACGAGCGGCTTCAGCAGCTTCTGCATCAATAGTTCTTGCGCAGATCCATGCCGGCGTACAGCGACGCGACCTCGGTGTAGCCGTTGAACATCTGCGTTGGATGGTTCTGCAGGAACTCCGGCAGTCGGCGTTCCGTCGATTGATTCCAACGAACGGGACTCACGGCCGGGTTGACGTTGGAATAGAAGCCATACCACGACGGGTTCTGATCGACCCAGGAAGTACGCGGCATCTTTTCCGTGAACCGTATCCTCACAATCGACTTGGCGCTCTTGAATCCGTATTTCCAAGGGACAACGAGCCGGATCGGCGCGCCGTTCTGGTTCATCAGCGTCTTGCCGTATAGACCGACCGCGAGAATCGCCAACGGATGCATCGCCTCGTCCAGCCGCAGACCTTCGACATACGGCCAGTTCAACACGTCGTCGCTCTGCCCCGGCATCTCGGACGGACGCAGCAGCGTCGTGAATTCGACGAACGCGGCCTTCGAGGCGGGCTCCGCCCGCTTGATCACTTCACTCAGCGGCACGCCAATCCACGGGATCACCATCGACCAGGCTTCGACGCAGCGCAGCCGGTAGATACGCTCCTCCAGCTGGATCGGCTTGATCAGATCCTCGATGTGGTAGTCCGCCGGCTTGCTGCACAGTCCGTCGATTTTGACGGTCCACGGGCTCGTGTTCAGCGACTTTGCATAGCGCTTCGGATCGCCCTTGCCGGTGCCGAACTCGTAGAAGTTGTTGTAGCTGGTGATTTCGTCGAAGGTGTTCAGCTTCTCGTCGGTGGAGACGGCCTTTTGCTTGTACCCGGCGAGCGGAAGCTCCGCCTTCGAAAACGGCCCCGATGTCTGCGGCTCGGCCGCGGATGGCTCGCTGGCGCACGCCAGAAGCGGCGCCGTCGCCGCAAAGGCGGCCCCGCTGGCGAGGCGCAGGAACTCGCGACGCCGCAGGTAGATCTGCTCGTCAGTGATTTCGCGTGACGGGATAGCGGGGACGGCCTTTATCAGCATCGGGCTCCTCTTCCATTCCTATAATCACCGCAATTCCCACAATTATTCCAGCGCCACCAATTTGTCACGCCGCTCGACAGCAGGGTCGCCGCTGTTGGAGAATGCGCCTGATGCCGATTCCCCCGACCGAGGAGGCCAAATGGCCGCGGCTCCTCTCCTTGTCCGTCCACGAATTCCGCACGCCGATGACCGTGGTCGCGGGGTACATCCGGATGCTGCTGAAGGACCGCGCGGGACCGTTGAGCGATCAGCAGCGCCGGTTGCTCGAGGAAGCCGAAAAGTCCTGCGCGCGGTTATCGGCGCTTCTCGTCGAGATGAGCGACCTCGCCAGCCTGGAAGCGGGCACCGCGCCGTTCAACAAGAGCGCAGTCGATCTCCGGAGCGTCCTCACCGACGCGATTGACTCGTTGCCGCCGTCGAGCGATCACCCCGTGGAGATTCAACTGACGGCAAGCGATGGGAATCCCTCCGTGCAGGGCGATCCGGTCCGCCTGAAGACCGCCTTCAGCTCTGTGCTCTACGCCTTGCGCCGCGAGCTCGTGTCGAGCAACGAGCTGTTCGTCAGGGAACGCGGCGGTGACTTCCGCGGAAAACCCGCCTCGTGGGTTGCGATCGGCGACGCGGAGCACATTGGCGGCCTCGAGACGGCGACCTCGGCGTCGCTGGCGACCTTCGACGAATGGCGAGGGGGGTGTGGGTTGAGCCTCGCAGTCGCGCGGCGAATCATCGACGGTCACGGCGGCGCGATGTGGTCGCCCGCTGAGGGCACGAAGGCCGGCGCGGTGGTAGCGCTGCCACGATCGTAAGCATCCCCCCGAACGGCACAACTTATTGGATCCAAGGGGGAAATCCTCCTTCTTCCCTCGCCCGCCGGCTGTTGAGGTACAACTCTTGAATGTCTGAGGTGTCCGTGATTACCACGTATGTCCCGGATTTGCCCCCTGGCGGGAAACATTTCAGGTCCAAAGGCCTTATAGAGAAATAGATGAAGAACCCCTACGTCGCTATCGTGGACGACGACTCGTCGTTTGCCGCGTACCTCAAAACCTTTCTTTCGCTTCGCGGCTATGAAGCACGCTGCTACACCCGCGGCGACGAGCTCCTCGCCTCGATGAATCAGACCGAGGCGCCCGCCGTGGTGCTGCTCGACGTGATGATGCCGGGTCTCGATGGCCTGGCAACGTTGCGCGCGCTCAAGGCGTCCAGACCGGCGGCGCAGGTCATCATGCTCTCGGGACGCAACCAGGCCTCCACGATCGTCGAAGCCGTCCGCCTGGGCGCCGCGGATTACGTCGTGAAACCGGATGACCCGGAAGGGCTGGGAGAAATTGCCCTCGACGTCGCGATCAAGAACGCGATCGAGAAGAACCGGCTCGTCTCGGAGCTGAGCGAGCTGCGGCAGCAGCTGAGCGACGACGAAGATCGCGCCGTGTGGGGCAATAGCGACAACATGCGGGGAATCGCCCAGGTGATCGAGCAGGTGTCGGACAGCGACGTCAGCGTGCTGATCCGCGGCGAGAGCGGTGTCGGCAAGGAGCTCGTCGCGCGCGCGATACATCAGCGGTCCACTCGCCGGAACCGTCCGTTTGTGAAGGTCAACTGCGCGGCGCTGCCGGCCGAGCTCCTCGAGAGCGAACTGTTCGGCCATGAACGGGGGGCGTTCACCGGCGCCGCGACGACCCGGATCGGCAAGTTCGAGCAGGCCGACACCGGCACCTTGATGCTCGACGAAATCGGCGAAATGACGCCGGCGCTGCAGGCGAAGCTGTTGCACGTGCTGCAGGACGGCGAGTTCACGAAACTTGGCAGCAACAAGCGTGTCCAGGTGGACGTCCGCATCGTTGCGGCGACGAACCGCGATCTCGAGAAAATGTTGTCGAACGGCGAGTTCCGCGAGGATCTCTACTACCGGTTGAAGGTGATCGAGCTCACCGTGCCCGCGTTGCGCGAGCGGCGCGACGAAGTCCCGACGCTGACCGACTTCTTCGCCGCCCGGTACTCGCGCAAGTACAACCGGCCGCTGAAGCCAATTTCCGAGCCGCTGCGCGAGCTTTTCCTGCAGTACGAGTGGCCGGGCAATATTCGCGAGCTGGAAAACATGATCAAGCGGATCGTCATCCTGCAAGACGAGCACCTCGTGGTTCGTGAGATTCAGGCGAGCATGCAGCGTCGCGCGGCGGCCGCGCCGGCACCGGTTCATGCGCTGTCAGCGGTGGCCACCGCGGCGGCCATCCCCGTGGGGGCGGGCGTTGGCGGCGTGCTGCCCGGGCCGTTCCCCGTCGCCCCCGTCGAACCCGAGACCACGCCCGAAGACGACAACCAGGGCGCAGACTCTGACGACGAGTCGGGCGGATCGCTGGCGGCGGTAGCAAAGGCAGCCTCGCTGAAGGCAGAGCGCGCGGCCATCGAGCAGACTTTGGCTCAGGTGCATTGGAATCGACGCAAGGCGGCCCAAATTCTCGGCGTGAGCTACAAGACGCTTCTCAACAAAATCAAAGAGTGCCGAATCAGTCGCGACTGATCAGCTGGCAGGCGGTTGGCGTTGGAAGCTGAAAGCTGATTTTCTGTAGGCAAGTTCCACTTATCGTCGCGCTCCGGCCGTTCGTGCCAGCCGTAGTCCCCGGAACTCGCCTGTTTTGCACAACAAGGCGAAAAGTCTACTTTCGTGGCATCTCGCTTGCTGAACCGAGGATGTGCAGGCTCTCCAGACGGATCTGACCCTCCGGAGGCGTCCCCGATGAGCGCGGAGTTCGCCGCGTGCGCGGGCAACGGCCCGACCAGCGCTCGCCAGGATGCTCTCCAGCTGCTGGGTTGGGGCGGCACGATGCGCAACGTGCAACACCTCATCGCGGCCGTGTCGGACACTGATGTCGCCGTCCTCATCCGTGGCGAACGCGGCACCGGGAAGGATCTCGTGGCGCGCGCTATTCATGAGTCTTCCGCGCGGCGCTCCAGGACGTTCGTCAAAGTGAATTGCGCGACTTTGCCGGCTGAGCTTCTGGAGCTGGAACTCTTCGGATGCGAGCGCGGCGCCCACTCCGGGGCGATCCAGCAGAAACCCGGGAAGCTCGAATTCGCCCACGAAGGCACGATGTTCCTCGACGGGGTCGGCGAGGTAGACCCGTGCCTCCAGGCGAAACTGCTGCAGATTCTGCAGGACGGGCAGTTCGCGCGTCTTGGTGGCCGGCGCGAGGTGCGCGTCAACGCGCGGATCATCGCCGCGACCGACTGCGACCTCGAGTGCGCGGTCGCTGAAGGGCGGTTCCGGGAGGACTTGTACTTCCGCTTGAACATCGTGAGCATTACGCTGCCGCCACTGCGCCAGCGTCGCGATCAAATCCCGGCCCTGGCCGACCGTTTCCTGCAGTACTACACGGATCGCTATAACCGCCCGCGCAGTGGGCTCTCGGAAGAAGCACTTCGGCTCTTCGACGAATACTCGTGGCCGGGGAACGTCCGCGAGCTCAAAGCGCTCATGAAGCGTGCGGTGATGTCGGGATCCGACGATTCGATACGCGAAGAGCTGAGGCAGGCGCTGTCCGCGGGCAGAACGCTGGCGAGCCCGATTCCGGCGCTGCAGCCGCGACGGGACGAGCCGCGGAACGACTCAACGCCCGCGACCACGTCCCAGCCGCCGCTCGCGAGCGTTACCCAGGCACCTGTCGTCACCGGTTCGCTCAAGGCGATCGCGCGCAGTGCGGCGCGGGAGGCCGAGCGCGAGCTCATTTACCGCACGCTGCAGCAAACACGATGGAACCGGCGCGAGGCGGCGGAGATTCTGGGCGTCAGCTACAAGGCCCTCCTCTATAAAATCAAGGAAGCTGAACTCGACAAGGCTTCCTGATGGCCACCGATCTGTTTCTCGACGACAGCCACCGCGTCCTCACGACCGCGGCATTCGAGTTCGTACTGAACAAAGAGCTGAAGCGGGCGGTGCGTTCCCAGAACTTCCTGACGCTCGTCAGCGTCAAGCCTCGGATAGCGGACCCGGTCACTGCCGACCAGAGCGTGACGCAGAAACAGATCGCACATCTCATCAGCCGCGAATTGCGCGAAACCGATCTCGTCGCCGAGGAGGATACGGGCCGCCTCTGGCTCGCGCTCCTGGACGTCGACCTGCAAAACTCGATGAACGTCATCAAGCGCCTGCGTAGACGGCTCGACGCCTATGGATTTCCGACGCCGGTGACGGTGGAGATCGGCGCGGCCACCTGCCCCACTCATGGCGCCGACATCGATTCGCTGCGGCGCACCGCCGACACCCATCAATTTGACCAACTTTGAGAGCGGCGACCCGTGGTGACGCCTCCGACACCGCACCCACGCCCGACCGTGCTGGGCCAGTCAGAGTGTCGCGCTGACATGCTGCCGCGGGTCGTCGCCATCGGGGGCGGCACCGGGTTGCCAAATGTCCTGCGCGGTCTCCGGCCGATGTTGTACCCCGGCGACGAGCGCGTGCGGGAACGGCTGCCGCGCGATCAGCTGGTCGCCATCGTCGCGACGTCGGATGATGGAGGGAGTTCAGGAAAGCTGCGGACGGAGTTCAACATCATTCCGCCAGGCGACATCCGGAACTGCCTCGCGGCGCTGTCCGACAACCACGCGCTCATCGCCGACATCTTCCAGTACCGGTTCGGCAGCGGCGACGGCTTGAACGGACACACGCTGGGCAACCTGGTGCTGACCGCGCTCGCCGACGTCATGAATGATTTTCCGAGCGCCGTCCAGATCGCGGCGCGGGTGATCGGCGCCTGCGGTACGGTGCTTCCGGCAACCAGCGAAATCGTGACGCTCGTTGCCGACTTCGAAGACGGGCGCGTGCTGAGCGGCGAAACGGCGATCTCCAACGCCGGCGGACGGATTGCCAGGGTTTCGCTCATCCCCGAGCGGCCACGGTTCCTGCCGGAAACCTGCGACGCAATCCGCCGCGCCGACGTCGTGGTTGTAGGGCCCGGAAGTCTCTATACGAGCATCCTTCCGCCGCTGCTCGTGCCGCAGGTGTGCGACGCCATCCGCGACGCCGCCGCACCGCGCGTGCTGGTCGCCAATCTGATGACGGAACCCGGCGAGACGGACGATTACAGCGTCCTCGAGCACGTGTTGACCATCGAGCGGCATGTCGGCGCCCAGCTGTTCGACTTCGTCATCTACAACACGAGTCCGCTGCCCGATCACCTCTCCGAGGCGTATCGGCTTCACGGAAGCTTCCCGATCGCCACGGGCAGCTTCGAGCTGAACGCGCTCGAGAAGTTGAACATCCGCCCTGTCGGTGTGGCGCTCGTTTCAGAGCACCCGCCCGGCAAAATACGTCACCACCCGCAACGAGTCGCCGCAGCAATCGCGGCGCTGGGCCAGAGGAAGCGCGGCGCTCGAGACAGCCGTTCGGGGTGAACGGATGACGATAGGGCGCCAGTGGTGAAAAGATTGCATGTAGACGGACCGGCGGCAGCGGTGGAGAATAGATCTGGGTTCCCGACCGGCCGCTCTTCCAGGAGTTTCGCGAATGTCTGCGCCCGCTGCTGCCCTGCTCGCCAAAATTGAATCGCGCCGCGCCCGCACCGGCGTCGTCGGCCTCGGCTATGTCGGCCTGCCGCTGCTGGTCGAACTCGCCAAAGCGGGCTTTCATTCCACCGGGATCGACCTCGACGCGCGGAAGATCCAGGCCATCCAGGACGGCCGCTCCTATATTCCCGATGTGTCCACCGCCGACGTGCTCGCGCTGAAGCGCGCGGGCAAGCTGGATGCGACGAGCGACTTTGCCGTCGTCGCACAACTCGACACGATCAACATCTGCGTGCCGACGCCGCTCCGCAAGACGAAGGACCCTGACATGTCCTACATCGTCTCGGCCGTCGAAGCGATCTCGAAGCATCTCCACGAAGGCATGCTGATCGTGCTCGAATCGACGACCTATCCGGGCACGACCGAGGAAGTGGTGCAGCCTCTGCTCGAAGCGACGGGACTCAAGGCGGGCGTCGACTTCTTCCTCGCGTTTTCGCCCGAACGCGTCGATCCGGGCAATCCGACGTTTCAGACGCACAACGTCCCGAAGGTCGTCGGCGGGCTGACGCCTGACTGCGCGAAGCTCGCGGCCGCGCTCTACGGCACCGCGATTCAGACGATCGTGTCAGTGAGCTCGACCCGCGTGGCCGAAATGGTGAAGCTCCTCGAAAACACGTTTCGCGCCGTGAACATCGGACTCGTCAACGAGCTGGCGCTGATGTGCGACAGGATGAATATCGACGTCTGGGAAGTCGTCGATGCGGCGAAGACGAAGCCGTTCGGGTTCATGGCGTTCTATCCCGGGCCCGGGCTCGGCGGCCACTGCATCCCGATTGATCCGTTCTATCTCTCCTGGAAGGCCAAGCAGACCGGTTTCGACCCGCGCTTCATCGAGCTGGCGGGGCACATCAACGCGGCAATGCCGCACTACGTGGTGGAGAAAATCGCCGGCGCGCTCAACACCAAGCGCAAGGCGATCAACGGATCGACGATCCTGATCGCTGGCATCGCCTACAAACGCGACATCGACGACATGCGCGAATCCCCGGCACTCGACGTCATGGGACTGCTGCAGGCCAAAGGAGCGCACGTCGCGTACGCAGATCCCTACGTGCCCCACCTGCGCGGATCGGACTGGTCGGGGCGTTACGATATACAGGCGGTCGATCTCACGCGGGGCTCGATCGGCAAGTACGATTGCATCGTCATCGTCACCGATCACAAGGCATTCGATTACGACGCGCTGGTGGCCGAAGCCAACATCATCGTGGACACACGGAACGCGATCAAGAAGCCGCACCCGAACGTGTTCCGCCTTGGCGCTCCAGGGCCGGAGACCGAACCGCGCATCGTGGCGACGTAGCCGGTGCAGTCAGCGGAGGCCGAGGAAACGCCCGGCCTCGCCCCAGATGCGGTCGAGGCTCGCCAGTAACTGATGATCGTCGTCGAGCAGGTGTAATTCCACGTTGGGCCGGGCACCGCACCACTCCTCGACACTCGCCGGATCGACCGCCTCGTCGCGTTTTCCCTGAAACACCTGAACAGGCTGCCTGAGCTCCGCTCTGAATGCGTCATAGCGCCGCGCGTCTTGGTACAGCTCATAGTGCACCGGCATCGTGCGTCCGTAGCCGTAGTGGAAGACCTCGACCTGGTTCGTCGCTTTCCAGTCCTCGAGCTCGACACCGAGCTCCCGCATCCGGTTTCGGCTGAAGTCGACGGCGGGCGCGAGGAGGACCAGATGCGACACGCGCCGCACGTGCTGAAGCGCCGCCTGAATGGCCACAAACCCGCCCAGGCTCGATCCAATCAGCGCCACCGGCTCGGAGCCGGTGGCGATAACCTCGCCCAGCTGCGACAACATCCGGGTGACGGTCAGCGTGGAGAAGTCCGGAGCGTTGAGATCGGGTGTTTCCAGGACAATTCCCTGCAACGCCAGCTTGGACGCGAAGAAGGTCGCCTTGGACGAGGTCGGGGAGGAGGCGAACCCGTGCAGGTAGACCACCCGCATCAGATCATGACCTTGCACCCCGGCTTGCAGCGGCACGGGATCGAGCCCTCGCCATCAGTCGAGTAGTCGTAGGTGAGCTCTTCGCCTTTCCTGATGTTGCGCGCGGCGATGATCCAGATCGTGTCGCCGATAACCCGCGTATAGCAGTTCGGCTCGCAGGCGTGGTTGATGTACCGTGCGACGTTGCCGCCCACGGCGGCATCGCGCACGAACAGCCGATTGAGCTTGAAGCACCAGATATGGCCCTTTTTCAGGTACCGGGCCTCACGCTTCAGGCTTTCCTTGTTCGTGATCTTTTCACCGTCGTAGGTGACGATGCGCTTGTTCTTGGGGATGGACTGTGTGGCAAATACGCCCCAGCCCTGGATCTTTGAATGGCGTTTTTCGATCATGTCCGACGCAAGGGTCCTCCGAAGGACACATTGTGACACACGGACTTTGTTATAGTCTCAAGGATGGAAGGCATTATCCCCGCTTGGGGGAAAATCCTTCGCGGTTATCGGCCTGCCCTATCGGTTGAGATCACCCGCGAATGCCCGCTGCGCTGTCCTGGGTGCTACGCCTATGGCGACGAGCATCTTGGCGGGGACATCACGCTGCGACAAGTAAGCGACTTCAAGGGCGCGGAGCTCGTCGAGCGGTTCTTCAAGCTCATCGAGGAGCATCGCCCCCTTCACGTGTCGATCGTCGGGGGCGAACCGCTGGTGCGCTTCCGCGAATTGAGCGAGATTCTGCCGCGGCTCGTGGCCATGGGCATCTACACGCAGGTCGTCACCAGCGCGGTGCGTCCGATTCCGCCGGAGTGGATCGGGCTGAAGCGCCTGCAGATCGTCGTCTCGATCGACGGGCTGCAGCCTGAACACGACGTGCGCCGCACGCCTGCCACCTACGACCGCATCCTGAAGCACATCACGGGACATCACATCACGGTGCACTGCACGGTCACGCGCCAGCAGTCGCTTCGCGATGGTTATCTCGACGAGTTCGTCGACTTCTGGTCGAACAATGCCGATACCGACCAAATCTGGATCAGTCTGTACACGCCACAGATCGGCGAGGAGTCGGCCGAACGGTTGAGGCCTGAAGACCGCGAGCGCGTCATCGCCGCCCTCATGCATCTGCGGAGCAACTACCCGAAGCTCCGCATGCCCGTCGGGCTGATCAAGGTCTACGCCGACCCGCCGCAGTCGCCGGACGAATGCGTGTTCGCCCAGACCACGACCTGCGTGTCCGCGGACTTCAAGCGCCACATCGAACCCTGCCAGTTCGGCGGTTCCCCGGATTGCTCGAGCTGCGGGTGCATTGCCTCGGCTGGGTTGGGTGCCGTCGCCCGGCACCGGCTCACAGGGGGGATTCGGGTTGGAGCGATCTTCGAGCATTCCCTCGCGATTGGCCGCATCGTCGAGCGCTGGCGCTGAGCTTCGGTCAGCCTGACTCTTGATATATTGCTGACTGTATGCCGAACCTGGCGTCCTTTGACATCACGTCGGGCGTAGATCTGCAGGAAGTCGACAACGCGGTCAATCAGGCCCGCAAGGAAATCGCCCAGCGCTATGATTTCAAGGGATCGCGGGCCGGCATCGAATTCAACCGCGCCGAGAACACGCTGACGCTGATCGCTGACGACGAGTTCAAGATGAATGCGCTCTGGGAGATCCTGCAGGGCCGGATGGTTCGGCGCGGCGTGCCCACGAAGAACCTCACGCCGGGCGAGATCGAGCGCGCCGCCAATGACACGGTGCGGAGGGTGGTGACTCTGCAGCAGGGCATTCCGACCGAGGCCGCCAGAGAGATCGTCAAGTTCCTGAAAGACAACAAGCTCAAGAAGGTGCAGGCCGCAATCCAGGCGGAACAGGTTCGCGTCTCGTCGCCGTCCAAGGACGAGCTGCAGGAGGCCATGCGGCTGCTGCGCGAGCACGACTTCGGGATCGCGCTGCAATTCGGCAACTACCGGGGCTGACAGGGGGCACCATGATTCGACCATTCCACCGCCGGGTTCGGGCGCTCGCGCTTGCCGTCGCGATCCCCGGGCTCGCGTGCGCGGGCGCGTCGCCGTCGGCCGATCAGGCGAAGCCGCCGGCGGGGACACCGCCCTCCAAACCGGCACCCGCGGCCGAACAGGCGGGGCCGCCAAAGGACCAGCCGGTCAACCCCGATGCGAAAGCGCTCGCCGGGTTCCTCGACCGGGTCAACGAGTACGTCAAGATGCACCAGAAGCTGGAAGCGTCGCTGCCACATCTGCCCAAAGAGGCGACGCCGGAGCAAATCGACAAGAATCAGCGGGCGCTCGGGGAACTCATTCGCAATGCGCGGAGCGGCGCCCGCCAGGGTGACCTCTTCACCGCCGAATCACAAGCGGTCATCAAGAAGCTTCTGGCGAAGGTGTTCGGCGGCTCGGACGGGGCCGCGTTGAAGGCGTCGATCATGGACGAGAACCCGGGTGTGCAGAAAATCGTCGTCAACGAGCGCTACCCCGACACCGTGCCGCTCTCGACGATTCCGCCGCAGGTGCTGCAGGGGCTGCCGAAGCTGCCGGAAGAAATGGAGTTCCGGTTCGTCGGCAATACGCTCGTGCTGATGGACGTTCACGCGCACAGCATCGCGGATTTCATACCCGACGCATTCCCACATAAACCATGAAGAGCGCCATCCCCTCCAGGATCTCCGCTGTAATCCTGCTGCTCATTGTCGTCGTCCTCGGATGCGGTTCGGCGAGCCCCGAGCGGCCGGCGACGGCGCCAGGGCCGGCCACGGTCGTCGAGACGCGGCAAGCCGCGGGAGCGCTGTCGCTCACGATGCCGAACCGGGGTGATTCGGTGAAGTTCGCCGTGCTGGGGGATTTCGGCACGGGGACGCGCGAGCAATACGAGCTCGCGGCCGTGATGAAGCAGGCCCACGACCTGTTCAAGTTCGATTTCGTCGTCCTCGTCGGCGACAACCTGTACGGGTCCGAGCGGCCGCAGGATTTCAAGAAAAAATTCGAGGAGCCCTACAAGCCGCTGCTCGACGCCGGCGTGAAGTTCTACGCCTCGCTCGGCAATCACGACGCGCGCGAACAGCGCTACTACAAGCTGTTCAACATGGACGGCAAGCTCTATTACTCGTTCAAGCCGGACAAGCAGAGCGTTCGCTTCTTCGCGCTGGAGAGCACCTACCTGGATCCCGAGCAGATCGCGTGGTTCGAGAAGGAGCTCCAGAGCTCGAATTCAGACTGGAAGATCCCGTACTTCCACCACCCGCCGTATTCCTCAGGCGATCGCCACGGCTCGGACACGCGGCTGCGTGAGGTACTCGAGCCGTTGTTTCTCAAGTATGGGGTCAGTGTGGTCCTCACCGGACACGATCACTTCTACGAGCGCGTGAAGCCGCAGAAAGGGATCGTCTACTTCGTCGTCGGGTCCGGCGGGCAGCTGCGCAAAGGCAACATCGACAAGGGCTCGGGGCTGACGGCGGCCGGCAACGATCAGGATTACGCGTTCATGATCTGCGAGATCAACGGCGACCAGATGTGGTTCGATACGATCTCACGGAAAGGCGGGGTGTTCGACAGCGGCGTGATCACGCGCCGGAAGTGACCTTTTCCTTTTCTTTTTCTTTATCCTTTTCCTTCGCCGCCGCCGCGGCGGCCGCGACCGCTTCGGGGGTCTGGGCCCAGTCCGCCTCGAACACGTTGCGCATTCTCCGCGCGATCTTCTCGTCCTCGACGATGACCCCGACCTCGCGGCGGCCGTCCAGCTCCAGCTTGCGCAGGCTCTGACTCCCGATGAATGCCGCGGCGCCGTCGCGGATGAGGGCGCGGACGTGCAGCCGCAGGTCCGGCAGCTTTCGTGCCTCGATCCCGGTGGCGCCTTTCCCGGTCTTGCCGAACATCCGGATCTCGACCCCGGCTTTCGCCCGCTCGGCAAGCAGCCGCAACATGAGCCGGTCGCTCACCTTCGCGTCGTAAATCAACAGCTCTTTCTTCGCCTTCTTGATGAACGCGGTGAGGCGCTCACGCGACGTCTCCGGACTGACGACGAGATCCGCGCTGGACGGCTTGTAGGCCTGTCGCGTGCTGTCGGCTTCGAACAGGGCCTTCGCTTCTTTCACGAGAGCGTCGTCGCCGGTCGTCAGCCCGAAGCTGCGGCTCTTCTCGATGTCCAGCTTGGTGTAGTTGAAGCCAAACAGGTGCAGCGTGTCGTCGATGATCATCAACTTCGCGTGATAACGCGGCAAGTCGTCGGCGGTGCGCGCGACGGTGACCCCGGCGTCGAGCAGCCGCAGCTCCAGCTTGCGCAGGATCTTTTCGCCGCCGCGGTTCGTATGCGCGATCAGCGCGCGGACGACAACGCCGCGAGCGACCGCGGCCTCGAGCGCCTTCTCGAGCTCAGCGCGATCGAACCGGAAGATGACGACGTCGATGGTTTTTTTCGCGCCCC
Source organism: Acidobacteriota bacterium (assembly GCA_046731735.1). Taxonomy (GTDB): domain Bacteria; phylum Acidobacteriota; class Vicinamibacteria; order Vicinamibacterales; family 2-12-FULL-66-21; genus JALZOC01. The sequence continues at coordinate 1,190 of JBKPLP010000092.1, read as the reverse complement.
GGACGGCCTGCACGAGTGGCGTCAGGCCGTCATCGGGCTGAATGATAAGTTTCACTTCGCCTTTTTCTTCTCGGCCCATTCAACCGCCGCATGGCCGCCGCGGTCGAGGCGCAGGATGGTGTTGGAGATGCGATCGGTCTGCACGTCGAACGGTACCTGGACATCGTAGCAGACCTCCTCGTCCGAAGAGGTGCGGAGCTCGTAGGTCAGGTTGTAACGGTTGAGGATCGGTTCGATTTTCGGACGCAGTGAATCGGTATCGCTCCCCGGTACCTTGATCTTGAGATCGAACTTCCGCGACCTGGGCTCGAACGATTCAATGAGCCACAACGCCACCACCATGAACCCGGTCGACACCAGCGCGAGCGCGTAGAGGCCGACGCCCGAGGCGAGGCCGACGGCCAGCGTGCACAGCATCACGACCGCGTCCTTGGGATCGTCGATTTTCGACCGGTAGCGAATCAGGTTCGCGGCGCCGACGATGCCGAAGGCTCGCGCCAGGCTGGCGCCGACGACGAGCATGATCACCGCGCCGACAATCGACAGGATGATCTGCGTCTGCAGCACAGCGGGAGTGCGCGGCGGCGTGCCGCGGCGCTTTGGCCGCAGCGCCAGCGCCGCGCCGAGCAGCGCCGCAACCGGCAGCCGCACGAGCGACGCGCGTACCTCGTGAAGCGCGCTCGTTTCGTGGAGCGGGACCCGTTCTTCGGGCTGGTTCGGAAGCTGCTGCCCCGCCTGCTGCCCCGCCGCGGCGGGCGTGACCACGCCGACGGGGCCGAGCAGACAGAGTGCCGTCAACGCCAGCATGGCGAGGTGACGGACGAACGGTATCTGCATCATGAATCCTTCAGCGCCAGTCCTTCGTCGATCTTCTGTTTCATGCGGCGAATGAAGCGGTCGGCGAGCGCCTGGGGAAACCCGCCGGCGCGAAACGCGTCGCGCCACTGATCGTCGGTCAGGCGCTTCAACTGCCCGCAGACCCAGCGCACGTCGGCCGGCGAGATGTTTTCGAAGAGCACCTTGTGTCGCCCCCGGTAGTCGAACTGCACGTGCCCGTTCCCGACCCCCCGGATGAATGGCGTCTGTTCGAACACCTCGATGTCGCCGCGCGGCGCGTCGAGCACACCGGTGCGTCCGAACGCCTGCCCGAGATCGCGCGCCACGTACCACTGCTTCGCCCCTTCGAGCGG
>JBKPLP010000091.1:0-24123 GCA_046731735.1 Acidobacteriota bacterium | reverse complement strand
CGCGCCACCAGCTCCGTCAATTCCGGCCGCGGCACGCCGACCAGCTGCCGCGCGGCGCCGGCAGGATTGGTCAGCGGGCCAAGCAGGTTGAAGGCGGTGCGGACGCCGAGATCCTTCCGCGTCTGTGCGACGTGGCGCATGGACGGATGGAACGTCTGGGCGAAGAAGAATGCGATCCCGACGTCTTCGAGGCAGCGCTCGACCGCGTCCGGGCCAGCGGTGATATTGACGCCGAGCGTCTCGAACAGGTCCGCGCTGCCGCACTTGCTCGACGCCGATCGATTGCCGTGCTTCGCGACGCGCACGCCGCACGCGGCCAGGACCAGCGCGGCGACGGTCGAGACGTTGAAGGTGTGCGACCGGTCCCCGCCCGTGCCACAGGTATCAAAGACAGGCGCATGCGTGCGCGGCAGTTTCGTCGCGCGGTTCCGCATGGTCTGCGCGAATCCCACGATCTCCGCCGGCCGCTCCCCTTTCATCGCGAGCGCGATCAGAAGGCCGGCAATCTGGGCCGGCTGTGCGCGCCCCTCCATGATCTCTTCCATCGCGGCGGCCGCCTCCTCCGTCGTCAGATCGCGGCGCTGCTGGAGCTTTTCGATGAGCGGCGTGAACATCTACAGCTCCAGGAAATTGCGCAGCAGATGCCGGCCTTCGCCGGTCAGCACCGATTCAGGATGAAACTGCACGCCGTGGACCGGAAAGGTGCGATGCCGCACGCCCATGATCGTCCCGTCGTCGGTCCGCGCCGCCGCTTCGAGCGCGTCTGGCAGCGGCTCCGCGACGACGAGCGAATGGTAGCGGCCGGCGGTAAACGGCTGCGTCACGCCGCGAAAGACACCCTTCCCGTCGTGCTGCACCGTAGAGAGCTTGCCGTGCATCAGCTGTGACGCTCGCACGACCTCGCCGCCGAACGCGATCCCGATGCCCTGATGCCCCAGGCAGACGCCAAGCAGCGGCACCGTCGGACCGAACCGTTGAATCAGCGCCACCGAAATCCCTGCATCCTCCGGACGTCCGGGCCCTGGCGAGATGACGATCCGATCCGGCTTCAGTTCGGCGACCTGGTCGAGCGTGATCTCGTCGTTGCGTTTGACGAGCGGCGGCGCGCCCAGTTCGCCGAGGTACTGCGCCAGGTTGAACGTGAACGAATCGTAGTTGTCGATCAGCAGAACCACTACAACCCCGCCTCGGCCATCGCGAGCGCCGTCAGCAGCGCCCGCGCCTTGTCGCGCGTCTCTTCGTATTCCGCCGCCGGATTGGAGTCCGCGACGATGCCGGCGCCGGCCTGGACGCGCGCCCGGCCGTCACGGATGGTGATCGTCCGGATCGCAATGCAGAAGTCGAGATTGCCGGCGAAATCGATGTAGCCGACCGCACCGGCGTAGAGGTCCCGGCGCGTCGGCTCGAGACCGGAGAGAATCTGCATCGCCCGAATCTTGGGCGCCCCGGAGACCGTCCCCGCCGGGAAACACGCGACCAGCGCATCGAGATGGTCGCGGCCTTCCGCCAGTTTTCCGTCGACCGTCGACACGAGGTGCATCACATGCGAGTAGCGCTCGAGCGCCATATACTGCGGCACCTTCACGGAACCGTACTCGCACACCCGACCGAGATCGTTGCGTCCGAGATCGACGAGCATCACGTGCTCGGCACGCTCCTTCTCGTTGCGCTTCAATTCCTCGGCGAGACGCAAATCCTCGTCGTCGTTCTGGCCGCGTGGCCTGGTGCCCGCAATCGGGTGGGTCTCGACGTGACGTCCCTCGACGCGGACGAGCATTTCCGGCGACGACCCGACGATTGAGAGGCCGCCCATCCGGATGAAATACATGTACGGCGAGGGGTTCACGTGGCGCAGCGCGCGATAGACGGTGAAGGGATCCGCGTTCACGTCGGCTTCGAACCGGTGCGACAGGACCGCCTGATAGATGTCACCGGCGCCGATGTGCTCCTTGATCGTACGCACGCCGGCTTCGTAGGTGTCGCGGGTCATGTTCGACCGCATCTCAGGGGGCGGCCCGCCCGCGGCGTGTGGTTGCGAGAGCCCGCGCTCGAGCTCGCGCTCGAGGAACTGAATCTTCGCGCAGGCGAACTGGTAGAGCGCCTGCAGGTCTTCGTCGGCGGTCACCCGTGCGTTCGCGATGATCAGGATCCGGTGCTTGACATGATCGAACGCCAGCACCGCATCGAAGAGCATGAACCCCGCATCGTCTTCCGGCTGCGGATCGCCCTTGCCGTTGCTCTTCCACGGGGCGTGCGTCCACGTCGCGGCAAGCGCCGGCTCGAACACCGGAGACGCGTCGTAGCCGATGAACCCGACCGCGCCGCCGGTGAATCGCGGCAGATCGGGCACGTACGGCGACTGGAAATCCGCCATCAACCGGCGAAGCGCCGACACGAACGGCTCGTCGCTCTCGCTGGTGACCCCCGATCGATCGATGACGGTGCGGCCCCCTTTCTGGCGCAGCACGAGGAACGGATCCTTCCCGAGGAACGAATAACGCGCCACGCGCTCGCCGCCTTCGACGCTCTCAAAAAGGAACGCGTAATCGGAGTGTTCGGCGATCTTGAGAAAGGCCGACACCGGCGTGAGCAGGTCCGCGATGATCTCCTTCACGACCGGAACGAACGTTCCGCGTCGCGCGAGATCGACGAATTCCTCGTAGCTGGTTTGTTTCAAGCGCCTTCCTTCTGGCGGGGCGAAAGCCCCGCCCTACAACCGGCGAAAGCCCCGCCCTACAACCGGCGAAAGCCCCGCCCTACCGCCGGCGAAAGCCCGCCCTACCGCCGGGGCGAAAGCCCCGCCTACACCGTCACGGTCCCGGTCGCAGCGTCCTTGAAGAGCCCCGCGGGCGGGCGATGGCCCGTCCAGAGCTCGAACTGCCGCTCCGCCTGGGCGACCAGCATTTCGAGGCCGCCGATCGTCAGGCAGCCTTCGTGGCGCGCGCGATCGAGCAGCGGCGTGACCGGCGGCGCGTAGACCAGGTCGAACACGATCTCGCCGTCGAGCGGAATACCGCGCACCGGATCGTCGGCCTCTCCGCCGCCGCCGCAGGTGGTCGCGTTCACGAGCACGTCCCAGCTGCCGGAGCGCGGCGGCCAGGGGCCGACCGCGCCGCCAGCGAGTGCGGCGACCTCGCGCGCGGCTTCCCGATGCCGCGCGCTGATCGTCACGGCCGCACCCTGTGCGCCGAGCGCAACCGCGACGGCGCGCGCGGCGCCGCCCGCTCCGAGCACGGTCACCCGCGCCCCTTTGAGCGCGATGGTTCCCTTCAGCGGCTTGAGAAAACCCTCGACGTCCGTGTTCGCGCCGAGCCAGCGTCCATCGCGCACGACGAGGGTGTTGACCGCGCCGACGCGGCGGGCCATCACATCCGTCTCGTCGACGTTCGACAACATCGCGACCTTGTAGGGCGCCGTAATGCTGGCGCCTTGCATGCGCATCGCGCGTGCGAACGTCACGAAATCATCGACGTCGGCTGCCTCCAGCGGCAGATACACCGCGTCCAGGCCGGCCGCCCTGAATCCGGCGTTGTGCATGACGGGAGACAGCGAGTGCGCGATCGGATTGCCGACGACGCCGTAGAGCGACGCGTCGCGGGTGACGCGCCGGAATCCGAACTCCGAGAGCAGGCGGACCGCGGGCAGCTGGCCCGGCGCCACGCCATCGCCCGCGTAGGTCCACCGGTTGCCCAGGCGCGCCGCCAGAATGCGGGACGGGACGCCGGACTGCCCCATTGCGATCAGGACGTGACCGACGGAGCCGTCCGGATCGGAGAAATCGGGTCGCGAGGCGAGATCGAACAGCGGCAGCATGTCGGTCAGCCGCTGCGCGTCGATGGCGATCTTCACAATCTCGGCGCCCGTGCTGCGCATCGCGATCCCACGCTCCACGAGGTCCGCAAGCGGGTCGCCGAAGGCGTGGATCGAGACGATGATCCCGCGTCCGCGCCGGCGTCGCCCAAGAGTGGCCGCGAATTCCGCGCGCGCTTCGACGTCGATGAATTCCGCGCCCGCTGCCTGCGCGTCGGACAGGATCCGTTCGCGCTCCTCTTCAGATCCGCGGAAGAACCCGCCTTCCCAGCTCGCCCTGCACGTCACGATCACCGGCCGCCGTCGTCCTTCCACCGCGCCGATCCCGTCGGGATGGTCAACCGTGTCGAGACGGACTTCCACGATGTCGGCGAAGTTCGCGGCGTCGCGGGCGCGGCGCAGCTCCTCCATCGTTCGACCGGTCACCGTTGCGCACAGTTGTGGTTCGTGCATGGCCACAAACGAAAAAAGCCTCCTCAGCCGGTGGCTGAGAAGGCTTTTTGGAATCCTTGTCCTGTACTACAGGTTAGCGGACCGCCCCCTCAGCGTGCGCATACCCCCACCAATAGGACGAAAACGTCCCGCGGCGGAATCGATACGGCTGGCCGTTGAGCAGAAGCGTCAAAACGGGATGACAATAACAGACGGATCGACGCGGTGTCAATTTCGGCACCTCGGCAGATCGGTTCGCGCGGCCTTTCTCCTTGACCGGTAAGCAGTTAGCCCGTACCATATTCCTGACACCCATGAAAATCAGAACTGCCGCCGCGGCGCTTCTTCTGGCCGTCTTCTACCGGACTTCTGTGCCGGCGACCTCGACGCTCATGCCGGTCAACGAAATCAAACCGGGCATGGTCGGCATCGGCCGCACCGTGTTCGAAGGCACCGAACTCCAGGAATTCAAGGCACATATTCTCGGCGTGCTGCACAACGTCCAGGGGCCGCAGCGCGATTTGATCCTGGCTCGGCTCGAAGGTGGACCGCTGGCGAAGACCGGCGTGGCCGCCGGCATGAGCGGCAGCCCCGTGTACATCGACGGAAAGCTGATTGGCGCCGTGTCGTATTCGATCGGCGCATTCCCGACGGAAGCGATCGCCGGCATCACCCCGATTGCGGAAATGAAGGATGCAACGCGGACGTCGCGCCGGGTGTCGTCGCCACAGGCGCGCATCCAGCTGCCGATCACGCGCGACGGACTGACCGCGGCGTTGAACGCGACGTACGCCCGGCTGGCGCCGTTCGCCAACCGTCCCGCTGACGTCCAGGTCATGGGCATGCCGGCGGCGGCCGGCGCGCAACTCGCCGCCATGCTGCGGCCGATTTCAACGCCGCTGATCATGAGCGGCTTCGAACCGTCGTCGGTCGATCTGCTGTCGTCCGCATTCAGCGCGGCAGGTTTCGTGCCGGTGATCGGCGGCGCCGTCGGTGGACAGGCGACAGCCGATCTGAAGAAGTTGACCGGACCGCTTCGTGAAGGAGACGCGATTGGCGTATCCCTCGTCGGCGGCGATCTCGAGATGGGCGCCACCGGTACGATCACGCACATCGACGGCGATCGGGTCTACGCGTTCGGGCATCCCTTCTTCAACATTGGCCCGGCGCAGCTGCCGATGACGCGGGCCTACGTGTATGCGATGCTTCCGAGCCTGATGTCGTCGTTCAAGATTTCGACGATGGGCGAAGTGATCGGCACGCTGCAGCAGGATCGCGCGACCTCGATTGCCGGGACGCTCGGCAAGGGCCCCGCGGTGGTTCCGATGAAGGTCACGCTGCAGTCGACGCGCGACGACGGCTCGACGAAGCGGACGTTCAATTTCACGGTCGGTAACGACCAGTTGTTCACGCCGCTGCTGACCTACGTCACGCTCGCCAACACCCTCGCGTCCTACGAGCGGCAGTTCGGCGCCGCGACGTTCTCGATCAAGAGCCGCGCCCATATCAAGGGACACAACGATCTCGCCGTTGAGGACGTCTTCACCGGCGACGGCGCCACACTGGGCGCCGCCACCGCGGTGGCCGGCCCGATCACGATGCTGCTCGGCAACGATTACGAGCCGATCACGCTCAGCGGCCTCGACATCGCGATCGAGACGCACGAGACCTCGCGCAGCGTCAGCATCGAACGCGTCTGGCTCGACGACGTCCGGCCGCGGGCCGGGCGCACGGTGCCGCTCAAGGTGCTGACGCGCAGCTACCGCGGCGAGGAGAAGATCTCGACCGTGCCGATTGAGATTCCGGCGAATGTCTCGGGCTCGCTGTCACTGCTCGTGACCGACGGTCGCCAGCTGAACGCGATCGAACAGCGCGAGCTGCGGCGTTCGGTGCAGCCGCAGGGCGTGGCCCAGATGATTCGCGTGCTCAACGACACGCGCCGCAACAACCGCATTTACATCCGGCTCCTCAACGGCAAGCCGGGCGCGGTCGTGAACGGCGAGGCGTTGACGGCGCTTCCCCCTTCGGTGCTGTCGGTCCTCGAGAGCGACAGTAATGGCGGCAGCTTCACCCCGATTCGCAGCGCGGCGGTCGGCGAGTGGGAGCTCCCGATGGATTCCGCCGTCACCGGTTCACGCGTGCTGGCGATCGAAGTGGACGCGGGCGGCGCGCGGCAGTGATCATCCGTCGCTCCGTCTGGCTCCTCGGGGCGGCGGTTCTCGCCGCCTCCGTTTCCCTCTTCGCCGCCGCGCCGACGTTCTGGAACGTCTCGACGCAGGCCGACTTCCTGAAAGGGGACGTCGAAGATCTGTCGATCGACAGCGACGGCCGCGTATTCCCCGGACCATCGGCGTCGCTGCTTGCGGAAACGGCAGCGCCGTTTCTCTGGACCGTCGTCACCGGATCCGACGGCACGTTATGGGCCGGCAGCGGCAACGAAGGCCAGGTGCTGAAGATCGGCAAGGACGGAAAGCTGTCGACCTTTTTCGATGCGGCGGAGCTCGAGGTCCACGCGCTCGCGCCGGCGCCGAATGGCGGGCTGTACGTGGGCACGTCGCCCGACGGCAAGGTCTACCAGGTCGCAGCGGACGGCACGTCGAAGACGTTTTTCGATCCCGATGACAAATACATCTGGGCGCTGGCCGTCGACAAGGCCGGCAATCTCTTCGTCGCGACCGGCGACAAGGGCCTCATTTACAAGGTCACCCCCAACGGTCAGGGCACGCGTTTCTACAAAACGAACGCCGGCAACGTCGTCTCGCTCGCCTTTACGAAGAACGGCGATCTGATCGCCGGCACCGAGTCGCCCGGACGCGTGTTCCGGATCGACAGCACCGGCAAGGCGTTCGTGCTCCTGGATTCGCCGTTCCGCGAAATCCACGCGTTGCGGCTCGCCGAGGACGGGACGATTTACGTCGTGGCGCTCAACGGCGCCCAGGGAGGCGAGAGCCGTCCGACGACCGATGCGCCCGCACTCCCCGAATCGCCGTCGCGGCCCCCCGTACCGTCGGTCTCGACCGAAATCACCGCGGTCGCGGTGATGGACAATCCTGTGGCCGGCGGCAGCACTCCGCCGCCGTCGCGGCAGAATCGGCGCGGCGGAAAGGGCACCATTTATCGCATTCGTCCGGACGGGCTGTGGGACGCGATGTGGGATTCCGGCGAGGATTCGCCCTACGACCTGGTGATCGAACCGGGCGGCAGCCTCCTGGTCGGCACGGGGACCGAGGGGAAGATCTTCAGGGTCAGCGGCGATCCCGCGCGCGCGACGCTGCTCGCACGCGCGTCGGCGAAACAGGTTACCGCGCTGCTCCGGGAACCATCAGGCCGCGTCGTCGGGGCGGCAAGCAACCCGGGAAAACTGTTCGCGCTCTCCCCGTCCGCGGCGCGCCGCGGCACGTACGAATCCGACGTGCGCGACGCCGGCACGGTTGCCAGCTGGGGCGTGATTCGCTGGCGCGCCGCCGCCGCGCCGGGCGAGGTCACGATCTTCACGCGCAGCGGCAACACGGCGACGCCGGACGACACGTGGAGCTCGTGGTCGAAACCCTATTCGAATCCCGGCGGTGAACAGATCGTGAGCCCGAACGCGCGCTACCTGCAGTGGCGCGCGGTGCTCGAGATGAGCGGCGCGCAGCCGCCGGTACTGACCTCGGTGACGACCGCCTACCTGCCGAGAAATCTCAGGCCGGAGATTGCCAGCATCACCGTGCATCCGGCTGGGGCGGTTTTTCAGCGGCCGTTTTCCACGGGCGAGATGGAGATTGCCGGTTTCGAGGACAACACATCGGACGGCCGGGCGCAGAGCCAGTCGGCCGCGTCCGCGGGCAGCGGACAGTCCGGCGGCGGCACCCCCGCGCTGGGACGGCGGATCTATCAGAAGGGGCTGCAAACGTTCGTCTGGAAGGCCGACGACGAGAACGACGATCGCCTGCAGTTCGACGTGATGTATCGCCGCGAGGGTGAGACGACGTGGAAGATGCTCCACCGCGCGCTCACCGATCCGATCTTCGTCTGGGACACGACGTCAGTACCGGACGGCACCTACTTCATCAAGGTATCGGCGTCCGATGCGCCATCGAATTCGCCGGGCACCGCGCTGGTCGGCGAGCTCGAAAGCGTCGGCTTCGACATCGACAACACCGCTCCACGCATCGAGGTCCAGCCCGCTGCGCGCGCTGGTTCGCGCACGACCATCTCCTTCGTCGTCCGCGACGAGCAGTCGTCCGTGCAGCGGGTCGAGTACTCGCTCGACGCGAGCCGCTGGCGCGTCGTCTATCCGAAGGATGGAATCCCGGACTCGCGGCGTGAGGAGTTCGAGGTGGCGTTGGACGAAAGCGAGACCGGCCGGAGCGTGATCATCCGCGCGACGGACGCGATGAACAACGTCGCGACCGCGGTCGCCGAAGTTCGGAAGTGAGACACCGTAGGCCGGCCCTTTACGGGCCGGCCAATCCTACGAGCTGAACTTGCCCTTGACCGTGGTGTGCGCGACGAGCCACACCAGGTTGACCGCGACCGGGGCGCCGCCGAACTGCGCCGGTTCGAGGCGGCCGCGCGAGAGCGCTTCGACGAGCTCAGCCACCGTCTGCCGATCGTACTCCCCGTTGTGATTCAACATCTCGAGGCCCGAGACGCGGCCTTCGCGGGTGACGATTGCCGACAGCGGCAGGAACAAGTCCTCTTTCAGCTCTGAGCTCTCGAGCGTTGCGTAGACGACGCCGTTTTCCGGCACGCTCGGCACGCTGATGCGGGCATCGAGCCGTGCGGGATTCAGATCGGATCCGTACGGAGCCGCCTTGACGGCGATGACGGCGGCGAGCGAGTCCTGGCGCTCCGGCGACGCGAAATGCAACATCGACAGCACGGTGCCGGCGCACAGGAACGTCGCCGCGGTCGAGGCGAGAGCGATCCACACCAGATGCAGGTCGTCGAAGGCACGGCGTGCGCGGGCGGCCCACGACTCATGCGCCTCGGCGCGCATCCGCTGGATGACCCCCGAGCGTACGCCGGTCCAGTCGTCAGGCGGCGCCGGCGCCGCGGCCACTCGGAGCGCGCTGCCGATGTCCTGCAAAGCGCGCAGATCGCGCGCGCACGGCGGGCAGTCGTGCAGATGGCCTTCAACGGCAATCAGGTCGCCGACTGGCAGCTCGCGATCGTGGAACGCCGAGAGACGTCGCTGCACTGCGGCGCAGGTCAGGATCGTCATGCGTCCCTCAATTGTCCGCGCAACGCCTCGCGGGCGCGCGCCAGCCGCGATTTAACGGTGCCGACGGCGATTCCCAGCGAAAAGCCGATTTCCTCGTAACTCAATCCGTCGATCTCCCGCAGCACCAGCGCGGTGCGCTGATCGAAGGGCAGCCGATCGAGCGCCGCGCGGATCCGTTCGCCCAGCTGCTTCTGTCCGAGCGCGCGATCCGGAGACCCGGTGTCGCCGGGCGCGGGCAACTCGCCATGATCGCGCATGTGCTCGTCGAGCGAGATCTGCTGCGCGCGATGGCGCCGGCGCCACCAGCGCTGACGGTTGCGCGCCTGATTGACCACGATGCGGTAGATCCAGGTGCGCAAGGCGGACTGGCCGCGGAAGCCCTGGATCGTCCGGAAGACACGAAGGAACACTTCCTGCGACAGGTCGAGCGCTTCGTTGTGGTCCGACAGGAGGTTCAGCGAGAGCTGGTAGACCATCCGCTGATGCTCGGCGACCAGCTCGGCGCAGGCATCCTCGTCGCGGGCCGCGCAGCGCTGGATGAGCGCCGCCTCACGCCCGCCGACGTCTGTCCAGGTTAGGGAGGGAACTGGCTTCACTGACAGTCCTTCCGCCATTTTATCACCCCCCTATTTCAGGGGCTTGTGCCTCACAGACTTAGAAACCGACTCCAGCGAAAAGGTTCCGAACCCTCTATAATCCGAACGGTGAAGCGGGCATTTCTTGCCGTCCTGGCTGTAATCGCCTGTGCGGCCGCGGTTTATGGCTATACCGCAGCGCGCCGGGAGCGCACCTTCCGCCTGCTGATCGACCGCGGCGACGCCGCGCTGGCGAAGGATGACACTTTTGCCGCCATCGAGAGCTTCAGCGGCGCGATCGCGCTGAAGGACGACTCGATGGTGGGATACCTGAAGCGCGGCGAGGCCTATCGGCGGCGTCAGCAGCTGGATGCCGGCGCCAAGGATTCGCGGCAGGTCCCGAAGTTCGATCCCGCGGCCGACGCGGCCATGCGCGATCTGCGCCGCGCGTCGGAACTCGACCCGCTCGCGCCTCGTCCACGCGAGCTGCTGGGGGACGTGAATTACGCCCTGCGCCGCTACGACCGCGCCGTCGAGCAGTACCAGCGCTATATCGAGCTCGATGATCGATCGCCGCGCGTGCTCTACAAGCTCGCGCTGGCGCACTACAGCGCGGGACGGCCCCGCCCCGCGGTATCGGCGCTGCAGAAGGCCGTCGCGATCGACGACCGCTTTGCGGAAGCGTACTACCTCCTCGGTCTCTGCTTCCGTGACTTGCAGAAGCGCGACGACTCCTTGCGCGCGCTCCAGACGTCGGTGCGGTTCGCCCCCGCCATGATTCATGCGCGCGAAGAACTCGCGGATCTGTACGGTCGTCTGGGCCGGATTGACGATCGCACCGGTCAACTCGAAGCGCTGCTCGCGCTCGATCCTGGCCCATCCCGCCAGGTCGCGCTCGGCCTTGCGTATGCGCGCGCGGGTCAGTTCGATCGCGCGATCACCACGCTCGGGCACGCCGCGGAACGATATCCGGACCACTCCTATACCTACGTGGCACTCGGGCGTGTCTGGCTCGAAAAAGCACAGCCGCGCCCCGACCGTGTGGACTTGAGCAAGGCGCTCGGCGCGCTGCAGGAAGCAGTCGGCACCGACAACAGCAGCGAAGCCCTGACGCTGTTCGGGCGCGCGCTGCTGCTGTCGCAGAAGGTGGAGGAGGCGGAGGACGTGCTGCAGCAGGCCACGGAGAAAATGCCTGTTGAACCGCAGGCCTTCTACTACCTCGCCGACGCGGCGGAACGGCGCGGGCACTATGCCATCGCGCGCCGCGCGCTGCTGGGATTCCGCGCCTTGCAAGGCGACGAGCGCGACCCGCGTCGTCGCGGCGCCATGGCGGCGCGGATTGGGGACCTTTCCATGAAGTCCGGCGACGCGGCCGACGCCGTCGTATGGTATCAGCAGGCGATCGAGGCGAGCGACGGCGACGTCGAGCTGCTGCAGCGCGCCGCCGAAGCGGAGTTTGCCAGCGGTGCGTTCGGCGCGGCGCGCACCACGGCTCAGAAAGTTCTGGACCAGGATCCCACGAATCAGGCCGCACAGGCGTTGTTGCGCCGGATCAAGTAAGCAACAACTTTCGCGGATCACGTAAACGATCGAGCAGGCATGGCACAGGTCGCAACGGCTCGCAGGCGCAGACGCGACGTAATCGCGTCGCTCGGACAACCGAAAGTCGCGGTCATGCTCGCGCTGGGCTTTTCGTCCGGGCTGCCGTTCCTGTTGACCGGCAACACGCTCGGCTACTGGCTGCGCGACCAGGGCACGACGCTGAAAGCGATCGGCTTTCTGTCATGGGTGGGCCTGGCGTACTCCTTGAAGTTTCTGTGGGCGCCGATCGTCGATCGCGTCAACGCGCCCATCTTCGGACGTTTTGGACGACGCCGCAGCTGGATGCTGCTGGCGCAGGTGCTCGTTGCGCTGGGATTGCTGGGCCTCTCGATCTCCGGAATGCAGCACGGGCTCACGACGGTCGGCGCGCTCGCGGTGCTGGTCGCCTTCTCGTCGTCAACGCAGGACATCGTCGTTGACGCGTGGCGCATTGAAGCCGCGACCGACTCCGACGAGCTCGGTCTCCTGTCCGCGGCGTATCAGCTCGGGTACCGCGCCGCGCTGCTGGTAACGGACGCGCTCATCCTCATCTCAGCCAACCATCTGGGATGGCCGATCTCGTACACGATGATGGCCGTCCTCATGGGCATCGGCGTCGGCGCGACCTTCATGGCGATAGAGCCGTCGCGTGCGGAACCCGCGCCGGGATCGCTGGCGGAGGCCCGCCGCCTGACCAGCATCCGCGGCTTTGCCGATGCCGTGATCGGTCCGTTCCGCGAATTCTTCCGGGTCTACGGCTGGGTCGCATTGCTGATGCTCGCGATGATCAGCCTGTATCGGCTGCCGGAATTTCTGATGGGGCCGATGGCGAACCCGTACTACCACGACCTCGGGTTATCAAAGGACACGGTCGGCGCGGTGCGCGCCTCGATTGGTCTCGTCGGGTCACTGCTTGGGATTGCCGCCGGCGGCGTGAGCGCGGTGCGCATCGGCTATTTCCGGACGCTGATCCTCGGGCTCGTGCTGCAGAGCGTGGGGACTGCGGCGTTCGCGATTCTCGCGTACTCGGGTCCTGACGTTCGAGTGTTCGGCAGCATCATGGCTGTCGACAACTTCGGCGCTGCGTTCGCCGGCGTGGCCCTGGTCACCTACATGTCGAGCCTCACGACCATGGGTTATACCGCGACGCAGTACGCGCTGCTGAGCTCCGCCTACACTTACGTTGGCAAGTTCGCAAAGGGCTTTTCGGGCGTGATGGTCGAATCGCTGGCCAGCGGGCGTACTCTGCTCGAAGGCTACGCGCTGTTCTTCATCGGCGCCGGACTCCTCGGGGTCCCGGCGCTCATCCTGTGTCTCATACTCGCCCGGGTGAAACGTCCCGAGCGCAGCCAATCGGCGGAATAGGCTGACCCTTGCCGCGGTAATCGACGGTCGAGGGAGCCATGAATAGCGGCGTGACGTTCGCCAGGCGCGTATTTCTGTTTGCCGGTGTTATCGGACTGCTGACGCTGGTGCCGCAGTACTTCATGGAAGACAGGGTCGGCCGCGACTTTCCCCCTGCGATGACACACCCCGAATACTTCTACGGATTCGTCGGCGTCGGCTTGGTATGGCAGATGCTCTTTCTGATCATCTCGACCGATCCGCAGCGTCTACGTCCGGCGATGGTCGCCGCCGTTCTCGAGAAGCTGTCGTTTGGTGTTCCCGTCATCGTTCTATATCTGCAGGGTCGGCTTCCCGCGATGATTCTCGGCTTCGGGTTGTTCGACCTCTTTCTCGGCGTGCTATTCGTGATCAGCTATCGAGTCACCGCCGGCGCCCCCCTGAACGCGCGGAGGTTGTGAACGTGGCCATCAGCATCGTCCGCCTCGGCACGCCGAGAGCAGTCAATGAGGGGCCGCGACTCGGCACCGTGCGCCGGCCGCCACGTGGCGTGAGGAAGGCCGATTACGCGAAACTGAACTACTACGACGTCTGGCTTCCCACCCTCTCGCCGAGCACGGACCTGCTCCGTGAAGCGTTCGCGGCCGAGGATACGGCAGGATGGCGTAGATTCGATCGGCGATTCACGGCGGAATTGAAGCAACCGCAGGCGGCGCACCTGCTCGACACGCTGGCGGCGTTGTCGCATGTCGGGAACTTCGCGATGGGATGCTACTGCGAGGACGAGCAGCGCTGCCACCGATCGATCCTGCGGCGCGAGCTGAAAGGGCGCGGCGCCGACGTGCGGTGAAAGGGACTGACCATGCGTGGAAAAACACCCGCGAAATCACGGAAGCCGGCGACGGTTGACGAATATCTGGCCGCAGTGCCACCCGACCAGCGCGCCGCGCTGCAGAAGCTGCGGCGGACAATCAAGGCGGCGCTCCCTCGCGCGGAAGAGTGCATCAGCTACGGGCTTCCGGCCTTCCGCCACGACGGCCGAATGGTCGCGTGGTACGGGGCTGCGAAGCACCATTGCTCGTTCTATCCCGGCGGCGTGGTTGACGCCTGCAAGGACGATCTGACCGAGTACGAAACCAGTAAGGGGACGATCCGGTTCCGCCCGGACGCGCCGCTCCCGGCGGCGCTGGTGAAGAAGCTGTTGAAGGCGCGCATTGCCGTGAACGCGCGCCGCGCTATTCGATCCTGAGCCTCCGCAGCATTTTGGCGAGCCCCTGACGCGTGACACCGAGTGCGACAGCGGCTTTCGTGCGCTGGCCACCGGCAGCCGCCAGCGCGGCCTTCACGAAGCGGCGTTCGAATTCCTCTTTCGCGGCGTCGAACGTGCCGCTCGGCGTCACGCCGCCATGCGCGACGTGGTCGGGAAGCGCGGCAGGACCGATGCGGCCTCTGAGGGGCGAGTGCACCGCCATCCACGCAATCACGTTCTGCAGCTCGCGTACGTTGCCGGGCCAGTCGTAGCGTGCCAGCGCCGCGACGGCGTCGGGCGCCAGCGTCGCGCGCGAGCCGACGCGCGCGGCGGCGTCGGTCCAGAATCTCGATACGAGGACCGGCACGTCGGCCACGCGCTCACGCAACGGCGGCACTTCGATGCGGACGACGTCGAGGCGAAAACGGAGATCGGTACGGAACCGGCCCGCCGCGGTTTCGTCGGCGAGGCGCCGGTTCGTCGCCGCAATGATGCGCACATCGACCCGCCGCGAAACGTTCTCGCCGACCCGCCGCACCTCGCCGTCCTGCAGGACACGCAGCAGCTTCGCCTGGGCGCGCGCGGCGAGCTCGCCGATCTCATCGAGAAATAGCGTCCCGCCATCAGCCTCCTCGAACAAGCCGGCGCGGTCTCCGACCGCCCCGGTGAAGGCCCCTCTCGCGTGGCCGAACAGCTCCGCTTCGATCAATTCGTCGGACAACGCCGCGCAGTTCAGCGCGCAGAATCGGCGATCGCGGCGGGATCCGAGGCGATGAATGGCCCGCGCGACGAGCTCCTTGCCACTGCCGCTTTCGCCCTGGATGAGCACCGGGAACGGCGCACGTGCCGCGCGGGCGATGGCCTCGCGCAGCGAGCGCGCCGGGGCGCTGTCGCCGAGCAGATCGTCCCACGCGCCCGCTGCCGCCGGCGGCACGCCGCGATCCAGCAGGGCGCGGACGCTCGCGGCCATGGCCAACGCCGCGGTTCGCAGCAGAGCCGTCACCCGTGTGGTATCGAGGATCGACCCCGCGGTCCACCGCGCCGCGACCGCGCCGATGAGCTCGCCGCCGTAGCGGAGCGGCTCCGCCGCCTGCGCCGGCTCGAACGCCCTGTCGACAGGGACGCTCGAGCCGCCGCCGAGTGCGCGCCACGCGATGTGTGGATCGCCGTGCCACGGACGTCCCGCCAGCGCGACGATCCGGCGCTCCGGAGCTCCCGACACGACGATCACCGTGGTGGTCCGAAGACGCGCGCACAGTTCCGCCGCGATCTTCTCCACCGCGGCTCGCTCGTCAGCCGCCGAGTGCGCGAGCTCCAGGAAGGCCTCGAGGTCTGCCACCGGATTCGCCGGCGCCCCGGCGGTCGGACGCACCAGCGCCTCGGCGCCGTTCGTCGCGATGAACGTTCGCGTGGCCTGATCGAGATCCTGGTCCGCGAGTCGCGCCTGTACAGCGCGCGCAAAAAACCGCAGCAGCCGCGGCAGCTCGCGTCCGTGCGAGACAATCCGATTGACGTGACGACGTTCGCCGCCGGTGACGCCCGCGTCGGCCGCGCTCAAACGCAGCCGCATGACGCACAGTGGCAGATGCGCGTCGAGCGCGACGCGGAGTCCGGCCGCGAAGTGTGCGGCCGCCGACTCGCGGTCGCCTGCAGCCGCCACGGCGGTGGCCAGCGCACGATATGCGGCGGCGATCAGGCGCGCATCACCGGTGGGACGGGCCAGGTCGAGCGCCGATCGCGCCGACCGGATCGCAGGCGGAATCGTTCCCTCGACGACGTGCGCACGCGCCTCTACGGCGAGCACGCGGGCGCGCGCGTGCGGCGACGCAGAGGAGGGCGTGCTGCGCAGCACCATCAGCGCATCCTGCGGCTGACCGCGCCAGAGGAGGCATCGCGCCAAGGCCGCGGCGGCACAGGTCGTCACGTCGGCATCGCGCAGCTGCTCGGCCGCCAGCAATCCGGTTCGCAGCGCCGCGTCCGCCTCGCTGAGGCGCCCGTCGTCGACCAGCGCGACGCCGAATCCGATCGTTGCCATGAGGGCGAGAGACGGCGTCGTCGCGGAGTCGCGGGCGCGCTCGAACTGCTCGATCGCGCGCGGCGTATGAGCGCGATCGCGCGCGTGCCAGCCGAGCACCACCAGCGCCCGCGCTGCGCGGTCCGGTTCGCCTCGTGCTGCGAGGACGCGCGCCGCGCGTGACAAGAGCCGATCCGCCGCGGCATGACGCCCGCGCCGAGCCAGCGTTTCCGCCCGTTCCGTCGCGCGCTGCAGGGCCCGGCCGGCACGCGCGCCGTCGTCGCGAGCACGGACGCCGGGAGGTGCCGTCAGCGCCGCGGCAACCGGCCGGTCCGTGACGTACGGCTGCGGCGACTCGTGGGCGAACATACTCCGTGCGCGCGTGAATGCGTACGGTTTGCCAGCCAGTTGCGCGAGGCAGAGTCCCGGACGACCTTCGGCACCACGCGCGGCGACCAGGACTTCGTCGGCTGACGGTCCAAGCTCGCGATCGACGAATACCATTGCGGCCATTGCGGTAACCCCCATGGAATCGACGTGAACGACCGGCCCGGCACAGGATCCAGGACGCGCAAATGACAGAATGAGATGCCGGCGTGCGCTGACGGTTGCCAGCCGGCAGAGCAGCGATGCAAGCGCGCGCGCTGGGACCGACGCGGCATCGGGAAGGCCGCCCCCGGAAATCACGCACACGTGCCGCTCGAGGAGATGGTTGACGATCCACGGAAATCGCCCGACCGTGTCTGTGGCGAGCGGCACGTATCCATGGAGCCTGGCCGCGCGCGCCGCCGCGAGCCGCAGCGTGCGGAGCCCGCTCGCATGCGGGCCTTCGATCGCGATCGCCGTCGTGCCGCCCGGACCCGCGACTTCGAGAGCGTCGGCGACGGACTCGAACACAGGACGCCGTTGCAGGAACACCCCGATCGGCTTCAATCCACGGAGGGATCCGGCGGCGACCGGACGCAGCACGAGCTCCGCGAGATCGGGCGGCAGATCAACACCATACGACTGCACGAAACGAACGGCATGCGCGAGCAGCACTGCCGCGGCGGCGCCGTCCGCATGCACCGGTCCGCGAACCATGTACGCTTCGAACACGTGCTCGCGATCCGCCAGGCCGTAATCGACGAGTGGATTGATCAGCGGGTGACGCAGATTCGCCAGAATTTCACACCGCGCGCTCCACTCCAGCTGTTCCCGTGAAGTCCCGGCGGCAGTCACGCGCAGCTTTACGGATCCGCCCGTTGCGAGATCGATCCACTCGGCACCGGCGGCGAGAAATCGATCCGCGATCCAGGACATGCCGAACATTGAGTGCAAGAGCGGCACCCACGCGCGACGACGCGATTTTGCGCGGGAACGCGCGAGCGGGCTCCCCGAGTGATGCAGAAACTTCGTATACAATCGGGCTTCGATGGTGCGTTTTCTCACCGCGGGTGAATCTCACGGCCGCGCGCTCGTCGTCATTCTCGAAGGCATACCCGCAGGACTTCCGATCGACATCGACGCCATCACCGCCGATCTGCGGCGCCGCCAGGGCGGCTATGGCCGCGGCCGCCGCATGGCGATCGAATCGGATCGCGCGGAGATCCTCTCGGGCGTTCGCGCGGGTGAGACGATCGGCGGACCCATCGCGATGTCGATCGAGAACCGCGACTGGGTGAACTGGCAGTACACGATGCGGACCACGAGCGAGGCTGCGCCCGATGCGGGTGGTGCGCGCCGGGCGCCGGTGACCCGTCCGCGTCCCGGTCATGCGGACCTGGCCGGAGTCGCAAAATACGGACGCAGCGACGTCCGCGACATCCTCGAACGTGCCAGCGCGCGCGAGACCGCGGCCCGCGTCGCGGCTGGAGCCGTTGCGCGGCAGCTGCTCTCGCGTGTCGCCATCCGGATCACCAGCCACGTCTTCTCAATCGGAGAATCACGGCTGCCAGACGGCACGGTGGTGACCTTTGCGCAGGCGGACGCCCTGGCGCCCGATGCGCCGCTGCGCTGTGTGGACCCACAGGTCGAACAACGCATGATCGCGGAAATCGATCAGGCTCGCGAGGCGGGTGACACCAAAGGCGGCGGCTTCGAGGTCATCGTCACCGGTGTGCCGGTTGGGCTCGGCAGCTACGTCCAGTGGGATCGCAAACTCGACGGCCGCCTGGCGCACGCGATGATGTCGATTCCGGCCATCAAGGCCGTCGGCATCGGCCTCGGACCGGAAGCCGCCGCCCGCCCAGGGTCCCGTGTGCACGACGAGATCGTACCGGACCCGTCGGGTGAGCACGCGACCGGGATCGCCAGGCCCAGCAACAATGCCGGGGGCCTCGAGGGAGGCGTCACCAACGGTGAAGACGTGCGGGTCTCCGCATGGATGAAGCCAATCTCCACGCTGATGAAGCCATTGCGGTCAGTGGACCTCGCCACGATGAGCGAAGCCGCCGCCGCCATCGAACGCAGCGACGTGTGCGCGGTGCCCGCCGCCGCGGTGGTCGGCGAAGCGATGGTCGCGCTGATACTGGCCGACGCGCTGGTCGAGAAGTTCGGAGGCGACTCGATACCCGAGCTCGAACGGGCCGTCGAGGCGTGGTCCTCCAGCGTCCGATCGCAGTTCGCAGCGCGGGAGCGCTGAACGCCGGCGATCGACCTCATGATCCGGCCGATCCTCCGGTACGGCGACCGTCCCCTCCATCAGCCGGCAGCCGACGTTCCGGCCATCGACGGCACCGTTCAGCAGCTCGTCGACGACATGATCGAAACGATGTACGCCGCGCCGGGCGTCGGGCTTGCCGCCACGCAGGTCGGCGTCGCATTGCGCATCTTCGTGGTCGACATCTCGTTGGGACGCTCCCCCGCTGACCTGCTCGTCATGATCAACCCGACGTTCGTCGAACGTGACGGTATGCAACTCGAAGAAGAAGGATGCTTGAGCGTGCCGGGGTTCAACGCCACCGTCGTACGTCCCGCGCGGGCGGTGGTCCGCGCACTCGATCGGAACGGCAACGAGCGGACCATCGAGGGCAAGGACCTGCTCGCGCGCGCGTTTCAGCACGAGATGGATCACCTCGACGGCACGGTGTTTGTCGATCGGCTCCGCGGGATCAAGAAGGATTTGATCGTCCGCAAGATCAACAAGCTGAAACGCGCGGGGCGATGGTGAGCGTTCCGCTGCTGCGCATCGTGTATTTTGGAACGCCGGCGTTCGCCGTCCCGACCTTGCGCTCGCTGATCGGATCGCGGCATTCCGTCGTCGGTCTCGTGTCGCAGCCCGACCGGCCGAAGGGACGCGGCCACCAGGTTGTCACCACGCCGACCAAGCAGCTGGCGCTGCAGCACGGAATACCGGTGTTGCAGCCGACCAGGCTGCGGGAACCCGCATTTCTGCAACAGATCGCCGACCTGCGCGCGGATCTCGGCGTCGTTGCGGCCTACGGCCGCATTCTGCCCGATTCTCTGCTGCAGATTCCGCGGCTCGGAATGATCAACGTCCATGCCTCGCTGCTGCCCAAGTATCGCGGGGCGGCCCCGATTCAACGTGCCGTGATCAACGGAGAGACGGATACCGGCGTGACGATCATGCGCGTCGTCCAGGAGCTCGACGCCGGGCCGATGCTGGCGACGGTCACGAGAGCGATTGCGGGTGATGCGACGAGCGTGGATGTCGAGCGGGATCTCGCGGAAGCCGGCGCACGTCTGCTCGTCGAAGTCGTGGACCGGATGGCGCTCGGTCCGGTGACCGAAACACCGCAGGACGATGCGCAGGCGACGTTCGCGCCGAAGCTCGCGAAGACGGAGAGCGCGATCGACTGGAGACTCCCGGGCGCGCGGATTCATAATCTCGTGCGCGGTCTGCAGCCTTGGCCGATGGCCTCGACCATGATCGAGGAGACGCGCTGCCTGATCCATCGAACCGCGGTTGCGCTCGACCCGTGCGACAGCGGCCCGGGAGCGGTGCTGGCCGCGGACGGTGACGCCATTGTGGTTGCCGCCGGCGACGACACCGCACTCAGGATTCTCGAGCTTCAGCCCGAGGGAAAACGTGCGATGACGGCTCGCGAATTCCTGAGCGGAAGAAGGATTGCCCCGGCTACGGTACTGCGATCCGCATGATTGCCCCGGCGCGGCTCGCGGCATACGAAGTGCTGCGCGCCGTCAACAGCGGTCGATCCGATCTGCCGGCAGCCCTGGCGCGCGTGCGCGCCCGGCTCGATGACGAACGCGATCGCGCCCTCGCGGGAGAGATCGCGACCGGTACGCTGCGGTGGCAGGGCGCCTTCGACGCGGTGATTGCCGAGTTCACACGGCGTCCCGTCGACAAGCTCGATCGCGAAATCCTCGACATCCTCCGTCTGACGGCCTTTCAGCTTCTGCACCTCGACCGGATTCCCGCATCGGCTGCGGTGAACGATGCGGTCGATCTGGCGGGCAAGGCCGGGAAGAAAAGCGCCTCCGGGCTCGTCAACGCGATCCTCCGCCGGATCTCGCGCGAACGTCATGATTTGCCCCTCCCGCCCCGCCCCGCTGGAACCTCTTACTTGACGACCACGCTGTCGCATCCGCGATGGCTGGTGGAACGGTGGCTGGGGCGCTACGGATTCGAGGCGACGGAAGCGTGGGCGCTGTTCGACAACTCCCCTGCTGCGCTGACACTCCGCGCGAACACGCTCCGGACGTCGCGCGAGGCGCTCGCTCGAGCGCTCACCTCTCATGGCGTGGAGACCAGCCCGACGCGCTTCGCGCCGCACGGGCTGACGGTGACGACCGGCAATCCTTTGCTCACACCGCTTGCAGGCGACGGGCTGTTTGTCGTTCAGGACGAAGCGTCGCAGCTGGTTGCCGAGCTCACGGCGGTCAAGGCCGGTGAACAGGTGCTGGACGCGTGCGCGTCGCCTGGCGGGAAGACGACGGCGATGGCTGCCGCGATGGGGGACGTCGGATTCATTGTCGCCACCGATCTGCGCGGCAAGCGCGTGGATTTGCTGCGCCGCGGCATCGCAGCCGCCGGCGCGATCTGCGCTCAGGTCGTGCAGGCGAACGTCGCGGCAGCGCTTCCTTTCCGAACCACGTTCGACTGCGTGCTGCTCGATGCCCCCTGCTCCGGTCTCGGGACGCTTCGCCGCGACCCGGACATCCGCTGGCGGCGCAGCGAGGAATCGCTCGCCACGTTGGCTGCCACACAACTCGAAATGCTCACCCGCGTCGCGGAGGTGCTGAAGCCGGGCGGGCGGATTCTCTACTCCACCTGTTCGGGGGAGCCGGACGAGAACGAGGAGGTCGTCGACCGTTTCCTGGTCGGCCATCGCCACTTCTCCCGGGCAGAGCTGACTCCGCCGGATCTGGCGCGGTTCCACACCCCGGCCGGCGACTTCCGCACCTTTCCGTTCCGCGACCAGCTCGAAGCGTTCTTTGCCTCCATGCTGGTGAAAACTAAGGACTTGCGGTAACATTTTAAGTTCATGGCATTTGGAACCCGCATGTGGAGCGCAGGCAAATTGCTGCTCCTTGGCGGCGCCCTGCTTCTCACCTACATCCTCTTTGCGGTCGCCACGATGCGCGTGGCGCTGAGGTCGCGGGACGTTACGGTGCCCACGCTGATCGGCAAGACGGTCAACGACGCGACAGCGGCGCTGACCCAGGCGGGACTCAACCTGAAGGTCGAAGAAGGCAGGCGCCCGGATCCGAAAGTGGCTGCCGGACAGATCCTGTCTCAGGAACCGCAACCGGGCATCAACACGCGGCGCGAACGGAGCGTGAAAGTGTGGGTGAGTTCCGGCCCGCGCGCCACGATTGTCCCGGCGCTCATCGGGGAATCCGAACGGACGGCCCAGCTCCGCCTGCAGCAGGACGGCTTCGAGCTCGCGGCGCTTTCCGAAGTGCGGACCGGCGAGTACCCGTCAGACGCCGTGATCGCGCAGACGCCGCCGCCCAAGAGCAACGCTGCGCGCGTCGCCCTGCTCGTCAACCGCGGCGAGCGCGGAGCGACGTACGTGATGCCCGATCTCATCGGCGTCAACGGAGACCGCGCAGCCGACGTGCTTCGCGCCCACGCATTCCGCGTTTCGGTCGTGGGCGACCACCCGTACCCCGGCGTGCCGGGCGGGATCGTTCTCCGGCAGAGCCCTCAGGCCGGGTTTCAAATCGCCCCCGGCGAGCCGATCTCGCTCGAGGTGAGCCGGTGAGCGTCCGCATCGCCGCGTCGATTCTCTCGGCCGATTTCGCCAGGCTGGGCGCTGAAATCGCGGCCGCGGAACAGGGCGGCGCGGACTTGATCCACGTGGACATCATGGATGGCCACTTCGTCCCGAACCTGACGATGGGACCTCCGGTGGTGCGATCGATCATGAAAGTGGCGAAGGTCCCGCTCGACGTGCATCTGATGATCGAGGAGCCGGATCGGTACCTGGAGGCCTTCGTCGAAGCCGGCGCCTCGATGATCTCGGTGCATGTGGAGGTGCTGCCGCATCTGCACCGCACGATTCAGGCGATCAAGGCCCTCGGCGCCAAGGCAGGCGTCGCCATCAACCCTTCGACGCCGGTGATGGCGCTCGAGGAAATCGCCGTGGATCTGGACCACGTGCTGGTGATGTCGGTCAATCCGGGTTTTGGCGGCCAGACTTTCATCCCGCGCAGCGAGTCTAAGATCAGGGCGATCCGGTCGCTCCTCGCTCGCGAGGGCAGTCGTGCGCCCATCGAGGTCGACGGCGGGGTCGACCGGACCAACGCGGCGCGGCTCGTCGACGCCGGCGCGACGATCCTCGTGGCGGGCAATTCGATCTTCGGAACTCCCGATCCCGCACGCGCGACGCAGGAACTGCGCGCGGCCGCCCTGCTGAAGGCCGGAGTTTGACCGCGCGTGGCCGGGCGACCCGCTCCCCCGCAGTCCACCTCCGTTGTCCGCGTCCGCTACGCGGAGACGGACAAAATGGGTGTCGTGTACTACGCGAACTACTTCGTGTGGTTCGAAATCGGACGCACGGACTGGTTGCGCTCGCTCGGCTGGACCTATCGCGAAATGGAGCATGAAGGAATCATTCTCCCGGTGATCGAGGCGCACTGCGCCTATCACCGGCCGTCGCGCTACGACGAAGAGATGGAAGTGAGGACGGAAGGACGCATGTTGTCGGCGGTACGGATCGAGTTCAGCTATCAGATCGTGCGCCGGGACGACCAGCAGGTCGCCGCGTCCGGCCGTACGGTGCATGCCGCGCTCGATTCGTCGGGAAAGGCGCGCCGGCTTCCGGCGCGTATCCGTCAGGTGTTCGAGTGAAGGCGCTGGTGACCGGGACGGCCGGGTTCATCGGATCGCATTTGACGGAAGCGCTCCTCGATCGAGGGGCGCAGGTGATCGGCATCGACTGCTTCACCGATTACTACCCGCGGGCGCTCAAGGAAGCGAACCTGGATCACAACCGCCGCCGCGATGGCTTCACGTTCGTCGAGGCGCGCATCCAGGACGCCGATCTGCCGGCCTTGCTGACCGACGTGACGCACGTCTTCCATCTCGCGGCGCAGGCGGGCGTTCGTAAGAGCTGGGGGCACGACTTCCGCACCTACACGGAGAACAACATCGAGGCCTCGCAGCTGCTGCTCGAGGCGTGCGTCGGCCTGCCGCTCCACCGCGTGGTCTACGCTTCGAGCTCGTCGGTGTACGGCGACCATGCGTCGATCCCGATGCGCGAGGATGCGCTGCCGCAGCCGGTTTCCCCGTACGGCGTCACGAAGCTGGCCGCGGAGCAGCTGTGCTACCTGTATCAGGTGAGCCATGGAGTCCCGGCGACCTCGGTCCGATACTTCACGGTATACGGTCCCAGGCAGCGGCCGGACATGGGGTTTCACCGCTTCATCCGCGCCGCCATCGATGGCCGGCCGATCACCCTCTACGGCGACGGGGAACAGACCCGCGACTTCACCTTCGTGA
>JBKPLP010000090.1:0-6831 GCA_046731735.1 Acidobacteriota bacterium | reverse complement strand
GCGTTCTGGAAGCGGCCCGGCGTAGACCCGAAGACCGTCGCCACAGAAGTCATCCTCCTGCCCGCCGCATTCTTCATGGAGAAGAACGGGACGATCTCGAACTCGGGCGGCATGGTGCAGTGGCGGCACGCCGCCGTGAAGCCGCCGGGGCAGGCCAAGCCCGACGGGGAAATCGTCGACCTCGTCTTCCGCAAAGTGCGCGATCTGCTCAAGGACTCGAAGGAGCCGAGGGACGAGATCATCCGCAAGGCCTCCTGGACCTACACGACGGCCGAGGACGTCCTGCGCGAGATCAACGGGTACGCGCTACGCGACAACCCGGAGACCGGTCTGAAGAAGGGGGATCTCGTCCGCAAGGTCAGCGATCTTCGCTCCGACGGTTCCACGTCGTCCGGCGCCTGGATCTATGCGGGCGTTTTCGCCAACGGCGAGAACCTCTCGAAGCGCCGGGACTCGACAACGGATCCGGGAGGACTCGGCCTGTATCCGGCGTTCGGGTGGACCTGGCCCAACAACATGCGCATCCTCTACAACCGCGCGTCGTGCGACCGGCACGGCAAGCCCTATCCCGGCTCGAAACCCATCGTCTGGTGGGACGAGCAAGCGAAGCGCTGGACGGGACACGACCTGCCGGATGTCCCCGTCGTGACCGACGGACCGGACACGCCGAACGGCCAGAGGGCCTTCCACCTGAGCGCGGAGGGCGTCGGCCGCCTCTTCGCGGCCGTCTACTCGGACCCGGACCCGAGGTACACCGATTATTGGCGCGACGTGGCTTACGTGCCGAAGGACGGCCCGCTGCCCGAGATGTACGAGCCCGTCGAGAGCCCGGTGGAAAACATCCTTCACCCGCGCGTGAAGAGCAACCCGACCCTCAAGTATCCGCGCGTCGCGTCGCATCAGCCCATTGGCACCCCCGACAAGTTCCCCTACGTGCTGATGACGTCGACGGTCGCCGAGCACTGGTGCGCCGGATCGACGACGCGGAATATCCCCTGGCTGAACGAGCTTGTCCCCGAACCGATGGTGGAGCTGCCGGTCGCCCTCGCCGAGAAGCTGGAGATCAAATCGGGCGACTGGGTCCGGGTCTCGTCGGCGCGCGGTGAGCTCGAGGTCAAGGCACTCGTGACGCCCCGCATGAAGGCGCTGAAAATCGGCGACCAGGAGGTCACCGTCGTCTGGATGCCGTACAACTGGGGCTTCCAGGGACTGTCGACGGGCCCGAGCGTCAACCACATCACGATCGACGCCTCGGATCCTGGCGCGGGAACCCAGGAGACCAAGGCGTGCCTCGTCAACGTCGTCAAGACCGGCCGCTCGGCTCCGCGACGATCCGAATCACCGAGGGGACGCACATGAGTGTCGCCGCCGCCACGGGCCCGATCAGGGCGACGCTGATCGACATCGCCAACTGCATCGGCTGCCGCGCGTGTCAGGTGGCCTGCAAGCAGTGGAACGAGCGCGACGGCGAGGAGACCCAGTTGGAGGCCGACCTGGGCTTCCAGAACCCGGCGGTGCTCAGCGCGAAGACGTACACGCTCATCGCGTTCCACGAGATGGAGAACCCGGCGAAGCCGGGAGGCGTGGAATCCGCCTTCGTGATGCAGCGGTGCCTTCACTGCCTGGAGCCGGCCTGCGTCTCCGCCTGTCCGACGACGGCCCTCCAGCGGCAGCCCGACGGTCCGGTGTCGTATGAAGCCAGCGAGTGCATCGGCTGCCGCTACTGCATGCTGGCGTGTCCGTGGGACGTGCCGACTGCGGACTGGAACACGCGGGCCCCGAAGATCTCGAAGTGCACGCACTGCGCCGATCGCTGCGATCAGCCGGTACCGGTCGCCTTCAACGGGCAGCCGTTGCCGGACGGTGCGGGCAAGCGGTTCGCGGACGCGATCCAGGTGCCGGCGTGCGTCAAGGCGTGCCCGGCCGACGCCCTGCGATATGGAACGCGTGAGGAGATGCTGGCGCTGGCGCACAAGCGCATCGCCGACCGGCCGGACAAGTACGTGAACCACGTCTACGGAGAGAAGGAACTGGGCGGGACCAGCGTGCTGTACCTGTCGAGAGTGCCGTTCGAGAAACTCGGCTTCCCGACGTACGGGGAGAAGCCGTTTCCAGCCTTCACCAAGACGGCGCTCGGCGCCGTTCCCCCCGCGGTGATGGCGGTGGGCGCCCTGCTCGGCGCCTCGTACGCCTTCTTCCGAAAGCGCGTTCAGGCGGTGGCAGACGGATCGGCGGCGGCGAAACATTCCGAAGACCACGGCCACGTCGAATTCGAGCCGATCCGGAAGAAGCTGCTGACCCCCTTCAACTGGGTCCTCCTCCTGCTCATGGCGTTCGGCGCCGTCACGTTCGTCGCGCGCTTCGCCTTGGGGCTCGGCCGCAGCACGAACCTCTCCGATACCTACCCGTGGGGCCTGTGGATCCTCTTCGACCTGGTGTGGATCGCGGTGGCCGCGGGTGCGTTCGCGATGGCCGGCGTGATCTATGTCTTCCAGCGAAAGGACCTCTATGGGTTGGGCCGCACCGCCGTCCTCATGGGCCTCCTGAGCTACTCCTTCGTGATGGTCACTCTGCTCGCCGACCTCGGCCTGCCCTGGAACTCCTACCAGCTTGCCTTGCAGGCTCCGGAGCACTCGGCGATGTTCGAGGTGTCGTGGTGCGTCGGCCTCTACGTCACGATCCTCCTGCTCGAATTCCTGCCGGTGCCTTTCGCGCACTGGGGATTCGAGCGGGCCGCGGTGCGGTTGCGGCGATGGAACGGCGCCTACGTGGCGGGGGCGGTGACGCTCTTCGTCTACCTGCTGTCGCGCAGCGTGGCCTACGCCCTCGCGACGGCGGTGGTCTTCGGCGCCCTCGCCTGGATCTTCCGCGCCCGGGACCAGAGGGCCGAGCCGATCATGCTGGCGATCGCCGCCGTCACGCTGTCGACCATGCACCAGAGCTCACTCGGCTCGCTGTACCTGCTGATGCCGAACATGCTCGCCGCGCAGTGGTGGTCTCCCGTGATGCCCGTCTCCTTCTTCCTGTCGTCGATCGCGGCCGGCACCGCGCTCGTGATCCTCATCGACATGTGGATCGCGAAGGGGTGGCGCCGTCCGCTCGAGATGAGGCGACTGGCCTCGGTCGGACAGATCGTGTTCTGGGCGCTCCTCGTCTACCTCGTGTTTCGCCTCGGAGACATGGCAATCCGCAACCAGCTCTCCGGCGCCTTCGCCGGACCGTTCGGCGTCGCCTTTGCGGCCGAGATCCTTCTCGGCGGCGTGCTGCCGCTCGTGCTGCTCGCCCGCGAATCGCTGCGGCGGCGTGCCGACGTGCTCTTCGTCGCCTCGCTGCTCACCGTCCTCGGCGTGGCGTACAACCGCATGAACGTCGTCGTTTTCGCGATGACCTTCCGGGGCCGGATGCCCTGGGTCGCACCGGAAGTTTACGCGCCGTCAATCGTCGAGTGGGGCGTTTCCATCGGTTTGATCGCCGCGACGATTTTCCTGTTCGGGCTCGGCGCACGGCTGATGCCCGTGCTGTCAAAAGATGAACTCGCCCACCCGAGGACCGCATGACTCGGGACGTGTGGTTGGCGCGGCATCCCTACCTGCAGCCGGTCGCGGACGTGCACGCACTCGTCGAAGCGATGGCCGCCGGGGTCGCGGTCCCGACCGCGCCGATCCCCGACTGGGACCATTACGCCTCCGACTTTCACGCGGGTGTGCCGCTGCTGCAGAGCTCGACGGTTGCGTTCGACTTCGCCGCGGTCGAAACAGCCGTTTACTCGCTGATCCGGGAAGTCGCGTCGGCTTCGTTACCAGAACCACTGGCGACGTCGTGCCGGGATCTCGTCGCCGAACTCGAGACCACGGATTTGCGCGCGCCGGTGCATCCAGGGCTGCTCTGCTACCTGGGATGGGCGGTCCTGGCTCGCTACCTGGCGCCAGTCGTAGGCGCTTTCGATGCGTGGCGGAACGAGGAGCGCTGGCTGCGCAACTATTGCCCGGCGTGCGGCGAGCTGCCGGCGATGGCGCAACTCGTGGGGAAGGATCCCGGCCGCTTGCGTAAGCTGTCGTGCGGCCGCTGCCGGACCCGCTGGCGCTACCGCCGCACCGGTTGTCCGTTCTGCGACTCGCAGGACGGACATCGTCTGGCGGTGGTGTCGGTCGAACACGAGGCGGGATTGCGCATCGACTACTGTGACGTGTGCAGCGGCTATCTCAAGACGTATGACGGCGAGGGGAGCGAGAGCGTCCTGCTCGCCGACTGGACGTCGCTCCACCTCGACATGATTGCGCGCGATCGCGGCCTCAAGCGGCTCGCCGTATCGCTCTACGATCTCGACGCGCGCTAACCACCTTTGCGTCGAGCTCGATCCCTTCAAGAGTTCTTTCGAACGGAAGCGGCGGGAGGGGCGCTACTGGGCGCCTGCACATGGGATCTTGCTCGAACCCGTCGACTCTGAATTCGCAGGTTGTCACGCTTCGGGCGAACCCTCATAATCGCGGCAAATGCCGCTCACTCGGGCACCGCAGGTCGTGGGAAAGCTTCGGCTGAGCGGTAGGGCGGCGCTTGTTGCGCTGATCCTGACGGCAGCTTCGGCTGTCGAGGCGCAACAACTCCCTGTGCGGGTCTACGCGACCGCCGATGGACTCGCGCACGATCGTGTCCGCCGCATCGTCCTCGATTCTCGCGGCTTTCTGTGGTTCTGCACCGTGCAGGGGCTCAACCGCTTCGATGGTCAGCGGTTCACCGAATACTCCTTGCGCGACGGCCTCGGCAGCGCATCGGTGTTCGACATCCTGGAGACGCGTGAAGGCGATTACTGGGTCGCAACCGAGTCAGGCGTCAGCCGTCTCGCGCGTGGACAGGTCAATGCCGATCGAGCAGGACCGCTGCCGTCGAAGCTCTTCACCAACTATTCCGTAGGCACCTCGGCGTCGAACGTTGCCAACGTTCTCTACGAGGATCGCGCGGGACGAATCCTCGTTGGCACCGATGATGGCCTGATGCAGATCGAAGCGGCACGTGACGGCCGGGTCACCGTCCGCGAGCTAGATCTTGGCTTCGACATGCCGGCGAACGACACGTTGCGCGTCCGCGCGTTTCTCGAGGATCGCGAGGGAAGTCTCTGGATCGGCACGTCACAGGGGCTGGTGCGTCGCCTGCCGGGGGGCGACATTGTGGAGTATCCGTTCGCCCCTCCCGGTCAGCCGGACTACGTGCGCGCGCTGCTGCAGGATAAAGAGGGGCGCATCTGGGTCGGGCACAAGCTCGGGCTCATCGCCTTCGTCCCGCAGTCGACCAGCGTTATGGTCTCGAGACACGCTCGATCGCCAGAGCGCCTCCTGGTGCCGGATGCCGGACCTCCTTCAGCGGCTCGGTCTGTACCGCTCCCGGACGCTCCCGGAACCGCGTATCGTTACGACGCGACGATCGGCGGTAAAGGTGTGCGCGACGTGCACGCCTCTCCAGACGGAGAGCTGTGGTTTGCGCAGAACAACGGGTTGGGCCATTTCGACGGTCGGCAATTCCGTGTGTATTCGGTCGACCACGGGATCACGGGCGACGCCATCAACTCGATTGCCGCGGACGCCAACGGCGATCTGTGGCTTGGAACAGACACGAACGGCGCGTCCCGGCTCGATCGCGGCGGGTTCACGACGTACTCCATCGAGAACCGGGCGCAGCGCGGCTGGGTTGCAGCGATCTCCGAAGATCGCCACGGCAGCCTGTATGCGATGGACGGCCTGTCCGGCGCGATCAATTACTTCGAGAACAATCAATTCGTGCGCGTGCGCCCCAATGTCCCTGACTCAGTCGCCTCGGCGGGCCCGGGACTCCCCCGGATGGCCATCGAGGATCATCTTGGTGATTGGTGGGTTTCCACGGCGAGGGGATTGTACCGGTTTCCTCGAGTGGACCACATCCGCCAGCTTGCGCACGTACGCCCGCGAGCCGTCTACACGACACGCGATGGGCTGACCGGCGACAGCGTGTATCACGCCTTCGAAGATTCGCGGGGCGATATCTGGATCGGCACCAATCCCTCCGGACAGAATGTCGTCACGCGCTGGCAGCGACGGACCGGTTCGTTTCACCGCTACGCCACGACTGATGGACTGCGCACGGCGACCGACCTCCACTTCGCTGCCGCGAACGCTTTCGCCGAGGACGCGGCCGGCAACGTCTGGATCGCGTTTGACGGCGGCGGGGTGGCGCGGTTCGCCGCGGGAGTGTTCACATTCTTCAGCGCGGCGGACGGTGTGGCGGCTGGCGAACTCCGCCATCTCTTCATCGATAGTCGCGGACGTCTCTGGATCGGCAGCCACAGCGGTGGCGTCAGCCGTACGGATACCCCGACCGCCGACCGGCCACAGTTCCGCACCTACTCCGTGCGCGACGGACTGGCGAGCGACAGCGTTCGCAGTATCTCGGAAGATCGGTGGGGGCGCATTCACCTCGGGACCGCCCGTGGCGTCGACCGTCTCGATCCCGAGATCGGCCGCATCCGGCACTTCACGACCGCGGATGGCTTGAGCAGTAACGAAGTCGAGAGCGTCTTCCGCGATCGTCACGGCGCGCTCTGGTTCGGCACGCTGAACGGCGCATCCCGATTCGTTCCGCAACTCGACGGTCCTGCGCAGCGTCCCGGCATCCTGATTGACGGGTTGCGGATTGCGGGCGCCGCATTCCCGGTTCCTGAGCTGGGGGCGACCGCCATCACGACACGGGCCCTCGAACCGCGCGAAAACAGCCTGCATATCGACGTCCTGAGCCTTGGCGCGAAGATTGGAGGCAACCGCCGCTACCAGTATTGCCTCGAAGGCGCCGATAGTGAATGGAGCG
>JBKPLP010000089.1:0-12611 GCA_046731735.1 Acidobacteriota bacterium | reverse complement strand
CTGTGGCGACGGTCTTCGGGTCTACGCCGGGCCGCTTCCAGAACGCGGCGGTCTCGGTTTCCCAGATCTCCTGGACCACGAGCGTCTCGAGCTTCGCCATCGCGTCGAACGTCAGCCTGAGATTGGGCAACGTGACCGCTGGATTCTGGCCGACGATCCAGAGACACTTCAGCTTGCCGGCGAGTGCGTCCTCGAACATCTGAAGCGTTCCGTAGTCCTTGACCGCGTTGCGCTTCGGCAGCCATTCATAGGCGTAATCGTTCTCTGCGGTTGCGGCGTCTCCGAAAAACGCCTTGAGCGTGTTGACGAGGTACCGGCTGTCGGCGATACCGTTCTTGCGCACGTAGTGGTAGATCGTCGGCTCGGCATTGGTCGGCGAATTGAGGTAACCCGGCATGTAGTTGTAGAGCACAGCCATGTCGCACGCGCCCTGCACGTTCGGCTCGCCGCGCAGCGCGTTGACACCGCCTCCCGGCTTGCCGATGTTGCCGAGCAGGAGCTGCAGGATCGTGAACGAACGAATGCCCTGCACGCCGGTCGTGTGCTGGGTCATTCCGAGCGCGTAGAGAATCGAGCCCGGCCTGTTGTTCGCCATCATCTCGGCGATCTGCTTGATCTGATCCGCTGGGATGCCGGTGATCCGCTCGCCCGTCTCCAGCGTGTACCGCGAGACGAAGGTCTTCAGCCGCGAGAAAATACAGTGCGGGTCATCCAGGCTGCGGGCGACACGCGGCTTACCCTTCGCGTCGAGCTGGTATCCCCAGCTCTTGGTGTCGTAGGTGTGGTGCTCCTCGTCGTAGCCGCTGAAGACCCCATCCTTGAAGTCGAACGCCTCGTCGCCCAGGAAGAGGGCGTTCGTGTGGGTCACGACGTAGTCCTCGTCGTACAGCTTGTTGACGAGGATGTGGTTGATCATCGTGTTCTGGAATGCGGCGTCGGTGCCGGGCCGGATGCGCGCGTACACGTCCGCGCCCGCCGAGGTCCTGGTGAATCGCGGATCGACGTGAATGAGCTTCGCCCCGTTCTCCTGTGCCTTCCGGATCCACTTGTAGGCCATGGGATGGTTTTCGGCGACGTTGCTGCCCTCCACCAGGATCGTCTTGCAGTTCTGGAGGTCGACCCAGTGGTTGGTCATCGCCCCCCGCCCGAATGCGGCCCCCAGACCGGGGACCGTAGGGCTATGTCAAAGCCGGGCCTGGTGCTCGACGTAAGCCATGCCGAGCAGCCGGGCCGCCTTCTGAAAGAGGTAGCACTCCTCGTTGGTGTTCTGCGCGCCGCCCATGAATCCCATCGCATCAGTGCGGTTGACGGGCACCTCTTTGTTGCCGCCCGCCTGAGGGACGAACCGCGGGGCGCTCTCGATCCGATCGCCCGCTGCGAGATCCACGGCGAGGTCAGGCACGTCCACTTTCTCGGTGGCGATCCAGGTCGCGTCGCGCGTCTTCCGA
This sequence comes from Acidobacteriota bacterium, assembly GCA_046731735.1. Taxonomy (GTDB): domain Bacteria; phylum Acidobacteriota; class Vicinamibacteria; order Vicinamibacterales; family 2-12-FULL-66-21; genus JALZOC01. The sequence goes on along the minus strand of JBKPLP010000089.1, from coordinate 11,163 downwards.
ACACTCTGCGCGACCCGTGCGATCGCGTCGTCCCAGGAGATGTCCTCCCAGTGATCGCTGCCGGGGGCGCGGTAGCGGGGAGTCGTGAGCCGGTTCGCGGAGGTGTGCGTCGCGAACATGGAAATCCCTTTGACGCACAGCGACCCGCGATTCACGATGTGGTCGTAGTCGCCCTCCATCGTCAAGAGCTTGCCGTCGCGGACGGCAGCGATCATGCCGCACCCGCAGGAGCAGAAGTTGCACGAGGTCGTGAACTCGCTGACATTCGCCAGCTTGAATTCCCTGGACGCCGCTTTCACCGCCGGCACGTCGAGAAGGCCGCCGAGCGCGAGGCCGGCAGTGCCGCCGAGGGCGGCTTTCAGCCAGTCCCGGCGATTGAGCGGCAGGTCGGACCGTTCCCGTTCTTCCATGGCGCTTCCTTTTTCGAGCGAGGGGCTTCGCCCCTCGGACTCCCCGACGCCGTCGCTCGCGGGGCCCCTTCGATCCCCACTCCGCTCCGGCGGCTCGCTCGCGTTGCTCGCTCGCAATACCGAGTGGCTTCGCCCGTCAGACTCCCCGACACGCTCTCGCGCGCGCCGCTTCGCCGGATGCGCTCCAGCCCGAAGTGGACGCAGTATTCCGCTTGGTGAGAAAGGCAATCTCAGTACCCGCTTCCGGTCTCAGGTTTCCTTAGGATTGTTTGAGGATTGGCGGCCGGTATCCCGGTCACGCCACGGTGAGCCGTCGATGCGCTACGGCATTTCGGAGGTCGAAGGACCCGGACGACTGGGCCACACGCGACGGGCGAGGATACGAGAGCTACGCATTGACGCAAGTCACTTTGCATTGTAAAGTATAGCGCCATGGAGCGGAGCGTATGAATGCGCGCCTGACTGGGGTTTCGTGGCTCGACTGGAAGCTGGGCGCGCGTCTGCTGCTGAAATATCCCGCGCTCACGATCATCGGGGGCCTGTCGCTGGCGGCGGCCATCGCGATTGGAGCGGTCGGCATCGAAGTCGCCGACGAACTGCTCTACAAACGGCTGCCGTTCCCCGAAGGCGGTCGAGTCGTGCGCCTCGAGATGCAGGACACGTCGGCGTCACGCGTGGAGGCGAGGGTGCTCCACGATTTCGCGATCTGGCGGCGGTCGCTGAAGACGGTGACGGAACTCGGCGCCGCGCGCGTGAGCGAGCGTAACGTGCTCACGGGCGAAGGCCGTGTCGAATCGCTGCGCGTGGCTGAGATCACCGCATCCGCGTTTCCGCTCACCCGCGTGCCGCCGCTGCTCGGCAGGCCGCTGCAGCCGACGGACGAAACGGCGGGTGCGGAGCCCGTCGTGGTCCTGGGTTACGACGTCTGGCAGAGACAGTTCCTGCACGACCCGGCGATCATCGGCCGCGTCGTGACGGTGGGTCGCACGCCTCGTACCGTAGTGGGCGTGATGCCGCCGCGCTTTGGCTTCCCGCACAATGAGCAGCTATGGGTGCCATTGCCGGTCCAGGACGCGCCGCCGCGCGAAGGGCCGGCCGTACAGGTGTTCGGCCGCCTCGCCAAAGGAGCGGGCTGGCGGGACGCCGCTTCGGAGCTCGACGTCGTCTCGGCACGTTCTGTCGCCGAAGAGCCGACAACCCACGCGCACCTGCGCACGCGGGTTCGCGCATTCGCCGGGCGCACGCCGGGTGATCCGCTGCGGCTGGAAGATCTGGCGGTCCACGCCATCGTCCTCCTGCTGCTGGGGGCGGTGTCGGCGAACGTCGCGACGCTGATCTTCGCGCGCACGGCGATGCGCGAGCCGGAGATCGTCGTCCGTCATGCGCTGGGGGCGAGCCGGGCTCGCGTGATCGTGCAGATCGTCACCGAAGCGTTCGTGCTGGCGCTCGCCGCTGCCATGCTCGGCCTCGTCGTGGCCCAGACAACAGTGCGCTATGCCTGGGCCAGGGCGAGTCAGATTATTGGGGACGGCCTGCCGTTCTGGGTGGATCTGAAACTCGAGCCAGCCACCATCGCGTACGCACTGCTGCTCGCGCTCGTCGCCGCGGTACTGATCGGCCTGCTGCCTGCGGTGAAGGCGACGGGCGCGTCCGTCCAGCGGGGACTGCAGGGGATCACCAGCACGGGCGGAACGATGAAGTTCGGCGGCATCTGGTCGTTCATCGTCGGCGCGCAAGTGGCCTTTACCCTGCTGTTCGTGCCCGCCGCCGTGGGTATCTACACCAACTCCCTTGACGACAAGTCGACGTGGGCCGCGTTTCCGACGGAACGTTACCTCACCTTCGGTCTCAGGATGGACAACGAGGCGTCTGCCGGCCAGGGTGGCGCGCCTGACGATGGGCAGATCGGCGCGCGGCGCGCGCGGGCATACGAAGAGCTCGCGGGGCGGCTGCGGGAGGAGCCTGGCGTCACTCGCGTGGTGCTCGCCGATCGCCTGCTCGGGGCGCAGCCGGATTGGGTGGCGCTGGAAATGCAGCAAGGCGGCGCGCCACCGGTCCGCCTCGTCGGCAACTACGAGGGCGGATTCGCGATGATGAGTGTCGGTGCCGGCTATCACGAGGCGTTCGACGCCGGGATCGTCGCCGGACGCGGCTTGCGGGCCGCTGACGCGGGAGCGCCGAACCGGCCCGTCGTCGTCAACGAGGCGTTTATGCGCGAGGTCGGCAGCAATCCTGTGGGCGCGCGGATCCGTACGATCCAGCGGGGTAGCGAGCGCGAGCTGGGACCCTGGCACGAGATCGTCGGCGTGGTCAGCAATCTGAACACCGGCGGCGACGGCGGCGGCGCGACGACGTCAATCTATCGCGCGGCGTCCGCGGCGGAAGTCGATCCCGTCGTGGTCACCGTGCGTGTGGCGGCGGACGCATCGCTGCTGGTTCCCCGCGTCGCCGTCCTGGCGCGAGGGGTTGATCCAGGCCTGCAGCTCCGGGATATCGCCACCCTCGACGAGGTCGTCGCACAGGGGCAGCGATCGAAGTCATTCGGCACCGTCGTCTTCGGCAGCATTCTCGCCGTGGCGGTGGTCTTCTCCGCGGCCGGTCTGTACGCGCTCATGGCCGTGGCCGTGGCGCGCCGCACCCGCGAGATTGGAATCCGTATCGCGCTCGGCGCCAATCCCCGGCACGTGCTCCGCAGCGTGTTCGCTCGTGCCGGTCGTCAGCTTGGCGGCGGCATCGTCGCGGGCAACAGCCTCATCCTGCTGCTCGCGTGGAGCTCCGACAGCCTGACCGCGAATCTCCTCGTCTCGTCGATGATCACATCCGTCATCATGGCCGTCGTGGGCGTGCTGGCGTGCGCCGCACCGGCGCGCCGTGCGCTGCGTGTTCAACCGACCGAGGCGCTGCGCCAGGTGTGACGTGTGTCTCGGGGTCTCTAAGATCGTGCGTCGTCCTTCGAAGGCATAGCCCTTTCTTGGCATACAATCAGGCACCACACCGAATGCCGGGAGGGCGGCCGCTATGTCCACGGTGGTGAACCTCGCGTCGAGAACCGCAGCGGTCGGGAAAAAAGGGCTGCTCTGGCTGGCCGTCGCGCTTCTTGTTTCCATCGGTCTACTAGGACCTCGCGCCGCGCCCTTGGCTCAGGTTGCACTCTGGTATGTGACTGGTGGGCCGCCCCTCGACTTCGACGCACCGCACGATGGTCAGGTCATCGTTCACATCGACGTGCTTGGCAGGATCGCTCCGGACATCTCGAGGATTCGAATCACCAACACCGCCGACAACGCCGTCGTCTGGGATGTGAAGCCGCTGTCGAATCAAAGCGAGTGCTGGAACAACTGCTGGAATCTGAAGTTCCAGATTGGCCCCAACCAGTCATCGTTCACTGCAGGCCATCAGGCGTTTGTCGCCGAGATACCGCAGGCACCGACCTTTTCCCTTGCGCAGGGCACTCTGTATCTGTTCGAAGTGTGGGACGGCAAAGGGCGCGTGCAATCAGAGCGCTTCCGGCTGTAGCAACCGCCCGCTGCGTCGCGAGCCCACGGTATCTCGCTTACCGGGGTTTGTTCCTACTCATTTCTGATCGCCACGACTGGATCAATCCTTGCCGCTCGGCGAGCAGGTAGGTACGCGGCCAACGACGCAATAACCACAATGGCCAATGTGGAACTGAACAGAGCGACTGGATCGACGGGCGAGAGCTGAAACAAGACACCGGCCAGGCTCGAGCGCGCCGCAATTGCGCCGGCAATCGCGGCAGGAACTCCAACGATCAGGCCGCTTGCGACGATGCCGAAAGCTTCGCGGACCGTCATTCGCGCCACTTGGCCGGGCAGGGCGCCCAGAGCCATTCGTATGCCGATTTCACGCTTTCGCCTGATCACCGACGCTGCCACGGTGCCGTAGATGCCGAGCGCTGTAAGACCCGCCCCCAGCAGGCCGACGGCGCCGGACAGAGTTGCGAGGATTCGCTCTTCAACGAGAACGCCGTCGACTCGATCCGCCAGGCTGACGACAGTGGGAGTCGGCAACGAAGGTGCGGCGGCTCGGGTCTCTGCTCGTAGATTAGGACTCAGCGCGTCCGGGTTCACCAGAGACGTCCGGATGAGGAAGGTATTCGGCGGTGCCCCCGTGTCCTGCCGATAAGGTCGATAAACCATCAAGGGCGCGCCTACCCTCAGGCTCGTGTATCGGACATCCTTGGCAACGCCTACGATCGTTGCGGGCACGCGACTGCCTGGCAATCCGCTGCCAAGTATTTGCTGTCCGAGCGGATCGACGTTGCGAAAAAACCGGCGAGCGACACTCTCGCTGATCACAACACTCTGCACAGCCCGGTCACTGTCGTCGGGCGTGAAGTCCCGCCCAGCGAGTATGGGAATCCCCATTGTGTGAAAGAAATGCGGCCCGACGAAATTGCGGCAGACTGGTGGAACATCGTCGCCGTCTGGCGGGCGGCCCGGGACTTCGATCTCACCGCACATAGAGAGTTCGCCGGCAGGCGGCGTATCCATCGACATACTGACCGATTCGACACCGGGCAGTCCGGCAAACCGGCCATACAGATCTCCGTAGAGTTGCCGTGCCTTGTCCTGCGGATAGTTCGGGCCCGTAGCCACGCTGAGAAGCAGGACGCGATCCTGGCGAAAGCCGGAATCCACCGAACGCAGATTGTGTAGCGTACGCGTGAACAGACCGGCCGATGTGAGCAGGAGCACGAGGAGTGCGACCTGTATCGCCACCATCGCTCGTCCCCATCCGAATCGCGAATGTCCTGAGCCTGGTGCCCCGCGCTTCAATCGCTGCTGCACATCGGAACGGCTCGCGCCCATGGCGGGAAGAAGCCCGAACAAGCCGGCAGTCACGATCGTGACCAACGCAGCGAACGCCAACGTCCGCGTGTTCGGAGCCACATCAATCGCGACCGCGGTGCGGCCGCGGGCCATCATCGCGAGAAGACCATTCGTCATCCAGTAGGCCACGCCGGTTCCGGCCATGCCGCCCGCTGCGGCGAGTATGAACGCCTCCCCAAGGAGCTGCCGTATGATTCGCGCGCGTGTTGCTCCAAGCGACGTACGGATCGCAATTTCCTGTTGCCGGGCGCTCGCGCGAACGATCAAGAGACCAGCCAGGTTCGCGCACGCTACGAGAAGTACCGCCGCAACGGCCATCATTAGAATGCGGAGAGGCGCCGAGAAATCCCGGCGGAGGTCGCTCATGCCTTGCCCACCTGGATCAATTTCCAGCGTGACCTGGTCTGGCGAGGGACGGCGCGGTAGCGCGCCTGCAGCTGCGAGCTGCGCCCACCGCACTCGAAGTGCCGCCCGTGCTCGCTCGTGAGAACTGCCGGGTGCGACGCGGCCGATCAGGTAGAGCCACCGGGCGGTGGATGGCATCGTGCTCGCCTGGGCCGCTAGCGGCACGGTTACATCTACATAGCGACCGGGTTGTGTGCCGAAGAATTTCTCGGGAGTGACGCCGACGACAGTGTACGACCCGCGTGGCATCTGGAGAATGCGGCCAATGACCGCGGGATCTCCTCCGAATCGGCGGCGCCAGTAGGCATAGCTGATCACCGCGACTGGTTCGTTGTCCTGCGAAGACAGTGTGCGGCCAACGACCGCATGAGTGCCCATGACCGCGTGATAGTTGCCGGACACCGCTTGCGAAAGGAGGAGCTCGGCCTCGCCATTGACGGTGACGACCGTGTCGGCGATCGGCCGGAACGCGGCGAGACCCGACAGCGTGCCGTCGTTCGCCAGACCCTCGGCGGCCGGGCCGCTGAACGGGAACATGTCGCCAGTCGGACCGTGCTGTCGCAGGATGATGAGATCCCCCGGGCTGGTTACGGGGAGATCTCGAAAGAGGACGGCGTCCGCGAGCGAAAAGATCGCGGTGTTTGCGCCAATGCCGAGTGCCAGCGTAAGCACGGCAACGGAGGCAAAGAACGGATTCCGCCGAAGCGCGCGAATGCCGTAACGCAGGTCGCGGACTGCATCCCGAAGCCATGGCAATCCGCGTTGATCGCGCATCGCCTCCATGGCCTGGGTGATTCCTCCCGATTGTGTTACCGCCTGGCTGAATCCACGGGAGCCCTCCGCCAGGCGACGCCGATCGTCTTCGGCCGCCAATTCCAAGTGCACGCGGAGCTCCGCCTCCATGTCGGCATCCCGTCGACTCGGGCGGAGCGTTGCCCAGAGACGGCTCAACCACTCACGAAGACGAGCCATTCGCGACCTCACGCCTCCTGGCGGCGAAGAATCTTCTGCATGATTGCTGTCATCCGATCCCATTCGCCCTTCTCGATTGCCAGACGGCGACGGCCTGCCGGCGTGATCTCATAGAATCGAGCCCGGCGATTGTTGTCAGTGACACCCCAAGTCCCCCGCACAAAGCCACGCTGCTCGAGTCGCATCAGTCCGGGATAGAGCGTTCCCATGTTGAGGCGAATGGCCCCGCTCGAGACCTGGTCCAGACGTGCCGCGATGGTGTATCCGTGCACGGCCCCGAGTGTGGCGAGGGTTTGAAGCACCATGAGATCGAGCGTTCCCTGAAGCACTTCCGCTTTGGTTTTGTCTCTGTTAGGCATTCGAATGGAATCTAGCCCTGCTCCATTAGTTTGTCAACTGGACTGAAGCGGAGCGGCGCGACAGAGCCGATGTCCGACGGGCTGGTGAGAAGCTTGCGCGCACCGTCCGGTGTCGACGCGATCGCGTCCCGGTAAATCACATTGCCCGCCTGGGCCACGAGCACGCTGCCGGTGAACTGACCGTCCTCGTGCTGCTCGATCAGCATGCGACGAATCGTCTCGGCTGTGTCGTTGCTAGTTCCGGACTCCTGCATCGGCAGCGCGGCGGTGAGACACGCCAGGGCGGTTCCGATCATCGTCAGCGGAACGATGCGGTATCTCACTGGCACCTCCTAGAAGACAGTGACGCCTCATGAGCCGCTCACAGATAATACGAGCCGAGCTGGCCTCTTCCCCCTTCGGTGACGGACAGCGGGATGGGGCGCGATTTTCACAACTCCATCCGCGTCATCGTCTAAAGGAATGTTGGGTACCGCTATGAGAACCATGAACCACACCGCCGCCGTCATCGTGGCGGGCACGCTGGCGCTCGGGTCGATCACCACGCTGGTGGCCGCAGACTGGCCGTCCTTCCGCGGTCCGAATCACGATGGCAAGTCCGCCGAGACGATCACCTGGCCGAAGACTGGTCCGAAACAGCTGTGGAAGATCAACGTCGGCATCGGTCATTCCGCTTTGACTGTCGTCGGCGACCGTGCCTACACGATGGGCAACACCGACGACATCGACACGATCTTCAGCCTCGACGTCGCCACCGGCGCGGTCGTCTGGAAACACTCGTACCCGTGCAACGAAAAGGTCGGCATCAAGAACTACGACGGGCCGTTTGCCACGCCGGCCGTCGCCAACGGCGTCGTCTATACCCTCAGCCGCAAAGGCGATGTGTTTGCGCTCAACGCCCGAAACGGGAAAGTGATCTGGGCGCACAACATCATGAAAGAGGATGACGCGCGCCAGCCGGGGTACGGCGGATTCGCGGGGTCGCCGCTGGTGCTTGGTGACAAGCTGATTCTGAACGGCAGTCCTGGTGGGATGGCGCTCGACCTCAAGACCGGCAAGACTCTCTGGAAATCAGGGGTCGGGCCCGGGGGGCATGCGACCCCTGTCCCCTTCCAGATGGGCGGGAAAACGCACCTCGCGATCCATTCTCCGCGAGCCCTGACCATTGTCGATGCGGCGGACGGCAAGCAAATCTGGACCACAGAACGGCGTCAGCCGATCGGTGTCAACGCACCCGACCCGGTCATCGAGGGAACGAAGGTGTTCGTCACAGCCGGGCGCCGATTCGGTGGTGCGTTGTTCGACGTGTCCGGAACGGAGACGAAGCCGCTCTGGGAGCAGGAAGGCTTGTCGAGCCATTGGCACACCAGCGTGCTCGTGAACGGCTTTCTGTACGGGCCGGACGGCAACAACTCCGAAGGCGCAGGCCGCTCGCCCACCTCCCTGCGGTGTCTGGACTGGAAGACCGGCGAGATCAAGTGGACCGAGCCGAAGCTCGAGTTCAACGGTCTGATATCGGTTGGCGGCAAACTGCTCGTGCTCACCGAGAAGGGCGATCTCGTTCTGGCGGAGGCATCTCCGAATGGCTACAAGGAACTCGGTTCCGCGCACGTCATCGAGTTCCGTGCTTTCACCGCTCCCGTGTTCGCGAATGGCCGGGCCTACGTGCGTAACACGGTCGGCGATGTGGTGGCTCTGGATATGACTGGCAAGTGAGATGACCGCGGTTGTCGTCTTCGAGGTCACGTTGCAAGGGTTGCGGGGCATGTGACACAGGTCTGACACAAGATATCGTTCAACTTACCGCTGGCCTACTCGTCCCGGAGGGCCACCGATGGATCGAGCCGCGCGGCCCGCGCGGCTGGCACGTAGCTCGCGGTGACGCCGATCGCAATCCAGATGAGCCCGACAATGACATGGACGGATACCGGTGTCGCGCCGATGTTCTCTTGCACGGACGCGACGATGCCGGTCAGTACCGTCGTGAGCGCTTCGCCGATTGCCACACCCACCACGACGATCGCCAGGGCGCTGCCGACGACGCCACGAAAGACGTTCAGTCGCGTGGCCCCTAATGCCATCCGTAGACCGATTTCTCGCGTGCGGAGACTGACGCTATAGGCAATGGCGCCGTACAGGCCAACTGCAGCAAGGAGCAACGCCAGGACCCCGAACCCAATCAAGATGCTTGTGATCCATTGAAGCTGACCGAAGGAGCGCGCGACGTGCACGCTAAGTGGCTGCACCGTGTACACGCGAATGCCCGGCGCGAGGTCGAGCAGCGTGCGCCGCACCGTGTCTGTCAGACGCGCCGGGTCGACGGTAGTTTCCAGTAGCACGGCCACGAGGGCACCCGCGTCGGGTGCACCAAAGCGGCGATAGAGATGGGGCTGCGCCGGCTCGCCGACCGCACGAATCGAAGAGTCGCGGACGACGCCAATGACGAAAGCCGGCCGCGGGTTGTCGCATCCGATCATGACGCGCTCGCCGACAGCCGATCGGTCGGGCCAGAGCCGGCGCGCAAGGGTTTCGGTGACGACCGCCGTGTCTGCGGTCGCGTCGCTCGCGATAAACGACCGCCCGGCGAGACGCTCGATGCCCATGGTCTCGAAGTACGCAGGATCCACCGCGCTGCTCGTCACGCGCACGGGCGAGTCCGGAGACAGCGACGCGCAGTCGGATCCGGCAGGAATCAGCGGCAGCGATGAGGTGACGGCGGCCAGGCGGACACCTGGAAGCGCGCGCAACCGATCGAGCGCTTGTGCATAGACCCCCCGGCGACTGTCTGGTGCGAAAGGCGGCGACGGAAGAAAGGTATAGGCATAGAGGCGCCCGGCCACAGCAAAGCCCGGATACGTCGCGTGCAGCCGCAGCAGTGCCGCGACGAAGCTGGCGCCGATGAACAGCAGGACCAGGGACATCACGACCTGCGCGACGAGTCCGAGGGGCCTTCGCCGGGCGCTGGCGCCAACGCCGCCCTGAGCGACAAGCATCCCAGACATTCCGGACACGCGCCACGCCGGGAGCAAGCCACAAAGCACCGTTGTCACGACGCAAATGCCCGTGGCAAAAACGAGGGCACGCCAGTCGAGCGATAGATCGACCTGAATGGCGAAAATGCCTGCCGCCGGCGGCAGCGAGCGTTCCAGGATCTGCCCGGCCCACAGGGCGAACACGACACCGCACAATGTGCCGGCAACGGCGAGGACAAGCGCCTCGGTCAACAGTTGTCGGAGCAGACGGGCGCGTGAGGCACCGAGTGCGCGCCGAACCGCGAACTCACGCTGTCGAAGGGCGCCTCGCGCCAGCAAGAGATGACCGACATTCACGCACGCGATCATCAGCACCACGGCAACGACGGCACTCATGAGCGCTGACAGCGTGCGCGCGAGACGTCGGCTTCCCGGATTGGGAAGGGTCCCTACGGCGTCGGCCACCAGCGGAGCCGATGCCTGCGGCGTGGACCCGCTACGGTCGCGCATCTGAATGGCGAGCGTGTTCAGTTCAGTCGCTGCTTCCCTCGCCTGAGCGCCGGGACGCAGATGGCCGAAGAACATCAGCATTCGCGCCAACCGTCGCTCCTCCGCTTCGGTCGTCGGCCGAAAACGGGTCTCGATGGGCGCCCAGAGATCGGTCCGCAGCGGTGCGCGTACGCCTGTGAATTCATGGGGGGCAACCCCGACAATCGTGTACGAATCGGTGCCGGACTGGATGACCCGACCCAACGCGTCCGCGCGACGATCGAAGTAGCGCTCCCAAATGGCATCGCTGATCACGGCAACGGGTTCACGATCATCGACGAACCAGCGTCCCAATGACGGTTTGATGCCGAAGACATCAGCGTAGTTTGCGGTGGCGAACTCGGCGCCGATGAACTGGCTCTCGCCGTCGATCGCCAGATCGGACTCCATGGAAAGAGTTCCGGCAACGCCTCGTAGCGATCGAGTGCCTGAGCCGACCGCACGAAGCAGAGGGATTGACAGTGCTGTCTCCTGCCCGCGACTGATCCGGATCAGCCGGTCCGACTCCGCGACCGGCAGCGGTCGTAGCAGCAGCGCGTTGACGATCGAGAAGATCGCAGTGCTGACACCAATGCCGACACCCAAACAGATCACGGTGAGAAGCGTAGAACCGCGAGCCCGGTACAGCATGCGCACGGCGAAC
>JBKPLP010000088.1:0-22196 GCA_046731735.1 Acidobacteriota bacterium | reverse complement strand
GTTGCGTTGGTGGGATGGACTTCGTATAGGTACGACAGGTATTCGTCGACGAAGTGCGGCAGTGGTTCGGCTGAATACATTTAGGTACAATCGGCCGGCCAGACATGCCCGGCACCCTCTATGTGGTCGCTACACCCATAGGCAACCTGGAGGATGTTACGCTACGGGCGCTCCGCATTCTGCGCGAAGTATCACTGATCGCGGCGGAGGACACTCGCCGGACGGCGCGCATCCTCCAACACTACTCGATCTCAACGCGGACGACGAGCCTCCACGAACACAACGAGCGATCCAAAACGCCCGCCATTATCGCGAAACTTCTGGAGGGGGATTCGGTCGCGCTGGTGTCGGACGCCGGCACCCCCGTCGTCTCGGATCCGGGAGCCCAACTGGTCGCCGCGGCCCATCACGCCGGAATTCGCGTCGAACCGGTTCCAGGGCCGAGCGCCGCCCTGGCGGCTTTGTCGGCGTGCGGTTTCCCAGAAGGAGAGTTCGCTTTCCTGGGTTTCCCGCCTGTTAGGTCTATAGCCAGAAAGAAATGGTTCGCTCAGCACGTCGGCGAGCGCCGCTCCCTCGTGTTTTACGAAGCGCCCCACCGTATTCGGCGCTGCCTGGAAGACATGGCGGAGATTTTCGGGGATAGGGAACTGCTGGTGGCTCGTGAAGTCACGAAGGCGCACGAAAGTTTGGCCGTTAAACCTATCTCAAGCCATTTAGGCAGTTTGACAGAAGAACGCGGGGAATTTACGCTCGTCCTGAGGGGTGCCCGCGGAGACGTGGACGCCATCCAGGTTCCCTCGGCGCCCGCAGTTGCCGACGAATTCTGTCATTTAACCAATTGCGAAGCCATGGGCCGGCGGCAAGCGATAAAGGTGCTCGCCGATCGTCATCGCATCCCGGCGAGGCGAGTGTTCGCGCTACTGGAAGAAGCCAAGCATTCTCCCGAATGACCTATACTTCGCGCTACGTCTCGTGAGACGAAGCCCCGCTTGACCCTTTTCAGGCTGTTTTGCTACTGTCACAACTCGGCAGCCACAGGAGGCGTATTGCCGAAGCTACGCCGGACCGCCAAGGCCGCCGCGAAAGCACCGCGGCGCCTGGCGCGGACCGATAACCGCAAGAAAGCCGCTCCCCGGAAGACGAAGTCGCACGTCAGCGCCGCAAAAACGACGCGCGTGGCCTCTGCCGCTCCCGAGCCGGTGGCAGCCCCGATTCCGCCGCCACAGCCTCCGGCGCGGAAGCCAGGGTTCTATGAGGCGGTCGCCATCTACGAGCGGGGCGTGCAGGCCCTCCAGAGGCACGACTTCCAGGGGGCAGCGGGCTTTTTCCGCACGGTTCTCGAGCGCTATCCGGAGGAGCGGGAGCTTCTCGAGCGGGCGCGACTCTACCTCCGGGTCTGCGAGCGCGAAACCGAACGCCAGCAGCCCGCGCCAAAAACGCCTGCGGAGCGTGTCTACGCCGCGACGGTCGCGCTCAACTCCGGCGATCACAACGGCGCCCTCGATCACCTGCAGCGCGCTTTGAGCGAAGACGCGGAAAGCGACCACGCCCACTACATCATGGCGGTCGCGCTGGGAATGCGTCAGCGGTTCGGGGAAGCGATCGAGCATCTACGGCAGGCAATTGCCCTTAATCCTGAGAACCGCGCCCTTGCGCGGCAGGATCCGGACCTCGAGTCGCTGCGAGACCATCCGAGCTTCAAGGACGCACTGGACACCCCGCCAGCTCCGAATCGCCGGCGGTCGGCTGCGCGACGCCTTCGCTAGCCGCAATTGCCCTCGTGGCGCGCAGCCGCCGTTCCGTCAGCCTCCCCGGCATTTGGCAGGAAACGCTAAGCTTCAGATGAGGCCATATGCCGGACATTCATGTCGTCATTCTTGCCGCCGGGAAAGGCACGCGGATGAAGTCCTCGTTGCCCAAGGTGTTACATCGGGCGGGGGACAGGACGCTGATCGACCACGTGCTCGGGACCGCCGCATCGCTCTCACCAGCAACGACAGTGGTCGTCATCGGCCACCAGGCTGAGGAGGTCAAGCGCGCGCTTTCGGAACGGCTGGGCCTGGGCTTTACCGTGCAAGAGCCCCAGCTTGGCACGGGGCACGCGCTGTTACAGACCGAGCCGCTGTTGCGAGACGCGACCGGCACGCTGGTCCTGTTGTCCGCGGACGTTCCGCTGCTCCGCGCTGAGACGCTCGCGGCACTGCTGCGAAGGCACGAAAAGCGCCGCGCCGCGGCGACGGTGTTGACCGCCGACGTTGCCGTCCCCGACGGATACGGGCGCATCGTTCGCGACGAGGGGCAGATTGCCGCGATCGTCGAGCATAAGGATGCCTCCCCTGCCGAACGCCAGATCCGGGAGATCAACAGCGGCATCTACGCATTCGACGTGGCGCCGCTCTTCGATGCGCTGCGCGAGATCGGTTCCTCGAACGCCCAAGGGGAGTACTACCTGCCCGACCTGGTGCGGATCTACAGGCGCCGCGGCCTGCCGGTCGAGACGGTGAAACTGGACGACGCGAGGGAAGTACTCGGCGTCAACAGCCGGATGGAACTCGCCGAGGTGTCCGCGATCCTCAGGGTCAGGAAGAACCAGGATCTCATGGCCTCCGGAGTCACCCTCGTCGACCCCCCCACGACGTTCATCGGCGTCGACGTTGCGATTGGTCCGGACACGATCATCCACCCGTCCGTGCATCTCGAAGGGGCCACGCGTATCGGTTCTGGTTGCGAGATTCAGTCGGCCGTCCGTATCGTCAATTCGACGATCGACGATGGCGTGCAGATCGGCAACTTCTGCCTGATTCTCGATTCGCATGTCTCCCGCGGAGCCAGGATCGGACCGTTTGCCCACATCAGGCCGCAGTCGAGCGTCGGCGAGGATGCGCACATCGGCAACTTCGTCGAGCTCAAAAAGACGACAATGGGACGCGGATCGAAGGCGAATCACCTGGCGTATCTCGGCGACGCCACGATTGGCGAGCGGGTGAACATCGGCGCCGGCACGATTACCTGCAACTACGACGGTACGCTGAAACATCCGACCGTCATCGAGGACGGGGCATTCATCGGGAGCGACTCACAGCTGATCGCGCCGGTGCGCGTGGGAAAGGGATCGTACGTCGCGGCCGGCTCTTCGATCACCGACGATGTTCCTCCGGAGTCGCTGGCGATTGCGCGCGGCAAGCAGGTGAATAAAGAAGGCTGGGTGTCCCGGAGAAAGAAGTAGCGCGGTTCGCGATTCGCGATTCGCGATTCGCGGCTTGGGAGTCCACTATGTGCGGGATCATCGGATACATCGGCTCGAAGCAGGTCGTTCCCATCCTGATCGACGGCCTGCGTCGGCTCGAATATCGCGGCTACGACTCAGCCGGCGTCGCGGTCGTGCGCGACGGCGCGATCGATCTGCGCCGCAGCGCCGGCAAGCTCGCGCGGCTCGAGGAAGTCATCGCCACGACCCCGATCGACGGCGAGTACGGCATCGGCCACACACGATGGGCGACACACGGCCGCCCGACTGAGGAAAACGCCCACCCGCACCGCGATTGCACCGGCCGCATCGTCGTGGTCCACAACGGAATTATCGAGAACTATCTCGAACTGAAGCAGCACCTTCAGCGCGAAGGGCACAAGTTCGTCACCGAAACCGACACCGAGATCGTCGCGCATCTCGTCGAACGCGAGACGAAGGACGACGGGCTCGAGAATGCGGTCCGGCGTGCGCTCCTGCACCTGCGCGGTTTGTTCGCGCTCGTCCTGATCTCCGCTGACGATCCCAACAAGATCGTGACCGTGCGCAACGGCCCACCCATCGTCGTCGGACTCGGCGACGGCGAATTCTTCGTTGCGTCCGACATACCCGCCATCCTCGGCCACACGCGCGACGTCGTCTTCCTCGGCGACGAGGAAATGGCGATCATCACGCCTGGCGGCGTTCAGTTCACCGATTATTCGGGGCGGGACGTCTCGAAGAAGAGCACGAAGGTCTCCTGGGATCCGGTCATGGCCGAGAAAGCCGGATACAAGCACTTCATGCTCAAGGAGATCTTCGAGCAGCCATGGGCGGTGAAGGAGACCGTGCTCGGCCGGGCGTCACAGGAGACCGGCCGTCTGTTCCTGCACGAGATCGAAATCCCCGACGCGGTGCTGCGAGGCATCGAGCGGATCGTGATCCTGGCATGCGGCACGTCGTGGCACGCCGCGCTGATCGGGAAGTTTCTGTTTGAAATGCTGGCCCGCCTTCCGGTCGATGTCGACTACGGGTCGGAGTACCGCTACCGCGACCCGATTGTCGCCGAGAACACGCTGGCGATCGTGATCACGCAGTCCGGCGAAACGGCCGACACTCTCGCGGCGCTGCGCGAAGCCAGGAAGAAAGGGGCCCGCAGCATCGCGATCTGCAACGTGGTCGGCAGCATGGCCACGCGCGAAACCGACGGGACGGTCTACACCCATGCCGGCCCCGAGATTGGCGTCGCCTCCACCAAGGCGTTCACGACCCAGATCGTCGCGCTGCACCTGCTCGCAATGTAT
The DNA here is from genome assembly GCA_046731735.1 of Acidobacteriota bacterium. Taxonomy (GTDB): domain Bacteria; phylum Acidobacteriota; class Vicinamibacteria; order Vicinamibacterales; family 2-12-FULL-66-21; genus JALZOC01. The sequence continues at coordinate 17,666 of JBKPLP010000088.1, read as the reverse complement.
CTCGGGCAGATCAGGGGCACGCTGTCGCCCGACGCCGCCCGTCCTCACATCGAGGCGCTCACGCAGCTGCCGCTGCTGCTCGAAGAAACGCTCGAGCGGTCCGGTCCGCTGACCGAGGAAATTGCGCGCCGCTTTTACCAGCGCTCCGATTTTCTCTATTTGGGGCGCGGCATCAACTATCCAATCGCGCTCGAAGGCGCGTTGAAGCTCAAGGAAATCTCGTACATCCACGCCGAAGGGTATCCGGCCGGCGAGATGAAACACGGGCCGATTGCGCTGATCGACGAAAAGATGCCGGTCGTAACCATCGCTCCCGACGATCGCGTTTTCGAGAAGATGGTGGGGAACATCCAGGAGGCCAAGGCGCGTGGCGGCTCGGTCATCGCCCTGACCACGCGCGGGCACGACAGCATCAGGCCGTTGCTGGATCCCGCGCTCGACTTCCTGATCGCTGTGCCGGCGACGCATCCGCTGCTGACGCCGGTGCTGATGGTGGTGCCGCTGCAGCTGCTCGCCTATCACATCGCGATCCGGCGCGGGTGCGACGTCGATCAGCCGAGGAATCTCGCGAAGAGCGTGACGGTGGAATGATCGCGCCGGGATCCGGGATGCGGGATCCGGGATGCGGTCACGGCTGGGTGATTCGCGCTTCGATCTCCGCCGCCATCTCGCGCGTCCCGACCTTCGTCTCGCCGTCCTGAGCGAGATCGGCCGTGCGGACGCCCGATTCCAGCGCCGCACCGATTGCCTTTTCGATGGCGCGAGCTTCCTCTTCCAGTCCGAGCGAATACCGCAACAGCATCGCCGCGGATCCGATCGCGCCTATCGGGTTCGCGAGATCCTTCCCGGCAATGTCTGGCGCCGACCCGTGCACCGGCTCGAACAGTCCGGGCCCGTCGCCGAGACTCGCGGACGGCAGCAGCCCGAGCGAGCCGACCACGGCGCCCGCCTCGTCCGAGAGGATATCGCCGAACATGTTCTCGGTCAGCACGACGTCGAACGACGCGGGCGCCAGGGTCAGCCGCATCGCGCACGAGTCGACCAGCATGTGATCGAGCTGGATGTCGGGATATCCCTTGGACACGTCGCTCACCACCTGTCGCCACAAGCGGGATGTTTCGAGCACGTTCGCCTTGTCGACCGAGGTGACGCGGCGGCGGCGCACGCGTCCCGCCTCGAATGCACGGCGCGCAATGCGTTCGATCTCTTCGCGGGAGTAGCGCATCGTGTTATGCGCCGAGCTTCCATCGGCCGCGATGCCGCGCGGCTCGCCGTAATACAAGCCGCCGGTCAACTCGCGCACGACGAGCATGTCGGTGCCGGCAACGACGGATGGCTTCAACGGACCTGAGGCTTCGAGACCCGCCCAGACCTTCGCCGGGCGCAGGTTGGCGTAGAGCTTGAGCTCGCGCCTGATTGCGAGGAGGGCGGACTCGGGACGGCGGCTCGAATCCCCTTTGTCGAACTCCGGATCGCCGACCGCGCCGAGCAGAATGGCTTGCGATGCCCGTGCCGCGGCGAGCGTCTCGTCGGGCAGCGGCGGCAGCCCGCGCCGCAGCGCGGCACCGCCGATTAGCGCTTCACGAAGATCGAACTGGTGATGGAAACGCGCGGCGACGGCGCGCAAGACCGAGGCGGCCGCGGCGACGACTTCGGGCCCGATGCCGTCGCCCGGCAATAACAGAATCGACGCTCGCAAAGGGATCAGGCTTTAGACGCCGTGGCCGTAGCCCACTTCGTGCGGGGTGCCGTTGAAATCGCTCGCCGCCGACTGTGTCGTGCCCCCGGTCCGGCGGCCGCGGATCCTGGTAATCACGTCGGCGAGATCGCGATCGCTCACGACCTTCTCGCGATCCGCGATCGCCATGATGGCCCAGTAGACGGTTTCCACTTCGTGGCGCTCGAGCGGCGTGCCGAGCTCCTCGCAGCGCTGCTGGACGGCATGGCGCCCGGAATGCTTGCCGAGCACGAGCGTCGTCCGCGGCACGCCGACTTCTTCCGGGCGCATGATTTCGTAGGTCCGGCGATCCTTGAGCATCCCGTCCTGGTGAATGCCTGCTTCGTGCGCGAAGGCGTTGCGCCCGACAATCGCCTTGTTCGCCTGAACCGCCTCGCCGGTTACCGCCGTCAGCAACTGACTCGACGGATAAATCTCGTGGCTCGTGATGTTGGTGGTGAACGGCAGGATGTCGGCGCGCACGCGCGTCGCCATCACGATCTCTTCCAGCGACGCGTTGCCGGCGCGCTCGCCGATGCCGTTGATCGTGCATTCCACCTGACGCGCGCCGTTGGTCACCGCGGCCAGCGTGTTCGCCACCGCGAGTCCGAGGTCGTCGTGGCAATGCGCGCTGAAGATCGCATGGCCGGCGTTGGGGACTTTCGTCAGAATCGTCCGGAAGAACGCGCCGATCTCGTCAGGGGTCGAGTAGCCGACCGTGTCGGGAAGATTGACGGTGGTGCACCCGGCGGAGATGACCTCCTGGATCACCCGGCACAGGAAATCCATGTCGCTGCGCGTGGCATCTTCCGCTGAGAACTGGACATCGTCGGTAAACCGCCGCGCGCGATGGATGGCGGCGACGGCCGCGTCGAGGCACGCCTCGCGGGTCATGCGCAGCTTGCGCTCGAGATGCAGATCGGACGTCGCGATGAAGACATGAATGCGCCGCCGCGGCGCCGGCTTGAGCGATTCGCCGGCGCGTTCGATATCGGCCGGATGGCAGCGCGCCAGGCCGGCGATGACGGGACCCTGCACCTCGCTGGCGATCGTGTGAACCGCCTCGGCATCGGCTTCCGACGCGATGGGGAACCCGGCCTCGATGATGTCGACGCCGAGCGTCGCGAGCTGCCGCGCCAGCTTCAGCTTTTCGTCGATTCGCATCGAGAAGCCGGGCGCCTGCTCGCCGTCACGCAGGGTGGTGTCGAAGATCGTAAGCCGGTCGGCAGACATGAGTCCTCCGATCACAGTAGTACCCGGGGGACCGCTCTAAGTCCAATTTATAGTTTTTGACTTTCCATCATGATTATTTATGATGTAAATCTATGCAGCTGCAGGACTTGAACGCCTTCATCGCGGTCGCCGCGGACCGCAGCTTCTCCAAAGCCGCCAAGCGGCTCCACCGGACGCAGCCGGCGATCAGCCAGGCGATCCGCCGGCTCGAAGACGAGCTCGGCGACAAACTGTTCGACCGCACATCGCGGAACGGCGCGCTGACCGAAGCCGGCGTCCTGCTCCAGGAGCATGCGCAGAAGCTGCTCCGCTACGCCGCGGAGACGGAGGCGGCGGTGCGCGAGCTGCAGCAGGTCCGCCGCGGCCGCGTCGTCATCGGCGCAAACGAGGCGGCGGTGCACTCGCTGCTGCCGACGATTGAACGGTTCGCGCGCGCCCATCCGCAGGCGCGGGTCGAGGTGCGCCGCGTCGCCTCGCGTCAGATCGCAACGGAACTTCTCGAACGGAGTCTCGACTTCGGCGTGCTCACGTTCCAGCCGACCGACAAGGGTCTGCAGTCGATCTCGCTCGGCAACGACGAGCTGGTCATGCTGGCCAACCCGAAGCATCGACTCGCGGCGAAGAAGAAGGTCACGATCGAGGAAGTCGGACGCGAGACCGTGATTGCCCACAACGACCCGTCTCCGGCCCGCGAACGCGTGCTTCGCGTCTACGAGCGGCGCCAGGCGCCGATCAACATCCAAATCGCACTGCCGAGTCTCGACGGTATCAAGCGTGCGGTGGAGATGGGGCTTGGCGTCGCGGTTTTGCCGCGACGCTGTGCGCTGACCGAGATCGCTCGCGGTCAGCTCGTCGCGGTCAAAGTCCCGGAGCTCAGTTCGCCGCGGACCGTGCGGCTGGTCTACCGAAAGTCCGGCGAATTGAGCCACGCCGCCAGCGCATTTCTGGACACTCTTCGCACAGAATAGCGGTCCTCAGAGCTTTTTCACCCTTCTTCAGCGCCCGGTCACGACTCGGCGCCATGGCGTCGCTACATTCGATGCTGTGATACTTCCGGTCCTTTCGCTGGTCACGGTCATTGCTGCCGGCCCCTCGAACGTCGAGTTGCGCCACCGCGGCCTGGACTACGGCTACAACCTCGATTACCCGCAGGCACTCGAGCTGTTTCAACAGGCGATCGCCGCGGATCCGAACGACGCAACCGCCCACCGCCTTTCAGCCGCGGCGTTGTGGATGATGCTGCTCTTTCAACAGGGGAACGTCACGGCGGAGGACTATCTCGGCCAGGCGCGAGAGAAGGCGGTGTCGACGCCGGTCGCGGCCGATGTCGTTGCGGTCTTCAACGCGCACATCGATCGCGCGATCGAGATCGCTGAAGCGCGTGTGCGCGCCAACCCGCGCGACGCGGATGCGCATTTTCAGCTCGGCGCCGCCTCGGGCATTCGAGCGTCGTTCGTCGGCACCGTCGAAGGCAAGGTGCTGGGCGCCCTGAGCCCCGCCCGGCGGGCTTACAAGGAACAAGCGCGCTGCCTCGAGCTCGATCCGCGGCGCAAGGATGCCGGCCTCATCGTCGGCCTCTATCGTTACGGCGTCTCGCAGCTCTCCCTGCCGAAGCGGCTCATGGCTCACCTCGCGGGCTTCGGCGGCGGACGCGATGAAGGTATCCGCCTGATCGAAGAGGCGGCGGCATTTCCCAGCGACATCCAGACCAACGCGCTCTTCAGCCTCATCATCGTCTACAACCGCGAGGGCCGGCACGCCGACGCGCAGCGAGTCATCCACCAGCTGCAGGTGAAGTATCCGCGCAATCGCCTGCTCGCGCTCGAAGCAGGAAGCACCGCGCTGAGAGCGGGACGCCCTGCGGACGCGCTGCAGGCGCTCGACGACGGACGCGTGGCCGCGGCGCACGATTCGCGGCCGAGAGCGTATGGGGAAGAAGCGCGCTGGCGCTATTACCGTGGCACGGCGCTGAACGCGCTCGGCAAGCTGCAAGCGGCGCAGGAGGAGCTCCGCGGCGCGCTCGCGGTCGAGGGGCGCCAGTGGGTGCGCGGCCGGGTGCATCTCGAGCTCGGACGCATCGCGATCAAGCAGCGGCAGTCCAATGTCGCCCTCCAGGAACTGCATGCCGCGCAAACGGACTGCCGCGCCGAGCAGGATTCAGACTGCGTCGCCGACACCAGGAAACTTCTCGATTCGATCGGAGCCGCCGAATGAGATCCCGAATGGCACGCGGGTTGACGGCAGCCGCGATCGCTGCCATCGCAACGGTGGGCTGGATGGCGCACGACTGGAGCTCGTCCGCCGCGGCGCCGCTCTCCCGGGAGGAACTCGAGGCGTCGTTCAACTCGGATATCCGCAACCTCGTCGTGAGCTGGGATCCTGACGATCCCCGGCCCGTCTCCGAGCGCCGCGCGGCACTTTTCAGCTTCGTGCACGAGACATACGGAACGTCCGCGTGGATCCCGCAGTCCGTGTTCGAGTGGAACCGCTTCACACAAGCGGTCGCCGGCGACGTGAACACGATCATTCGCGACAAGGTCGGCCTCGTGCTGTGGCCGGAGAACAAGTCGGTGCCCGCGTACGGCATGGCGCCAAGCCTGGACCCTGACCAGCCACTCCGATGGACCGTGAACTGCCTGGTCTGCCACACCGCCGAAATCGACGGCGTCGCCTACTTCGGCGCTGGCACCAAGACCTTCGATGACAAGTGGCTCGGCGAGGCGCTGAAGGTCCTGACCGACGACAAGTGGCTGCAGTTCGCCTCCGGACACTCGACGGACCGCGCGGTCGCGTCGAACGCGCACCGCATCCTGAACAGCCATCATCACGACAAGATCGATTCGCTCACGCGCGCGCGATCGACGGCGTTCGCCGCCTCCCACGTCGAGCTCTACATGCGGCCGCATGGCGGCGCGATGCCTCGCGTCGAGGATGTCGGCCGCGGCGACGTGAAGACTCCGCCGCTCTGGCACACGGTGGCGAAGATGTCCGCGCGCCGTTGGTACAGCGATGGCAGCTTCCACGGGCCATTTCCGCTGATGGCGTCTTCCATGGAGCTCGAGAAGGATCGGCCGTTCGACGATCTCGTCGGGTTCGTGGTACCGACAATCAAGCAGGAATTCGAGTCGGTGATCCGCCACCTGCGTCCTCCGCGCTATCCGTACACGATCGATCACGAGCTGGCCGAAAAGGGGAAGCAGCTGTTCTACTCCACACAGGTGGGCTGCTACCGGTGCCACGGCACGTACGACGGCAAGGGGAATGTGGATTGGCCGGGGAAACACGTCGATGTCGGGACCGACCGTGCGCGGCTCGATGTCGTGTCCGATCGTTTTGTCGACGCGTTCGATAACAGCCCGCTTGCCGCTGAAGGATCTCTCGAGAAGAGCCGCGGCTACGCCGCGACGCCGTTGACCGGGGTGTGGGCGAATTACCCCTACCTGCACAACGGCAGCGTTCCGACGCTGTATCACCTGCTGGGACCTGTAGCCGGCCGGCCGAAGATCTTCGAAGTGACGGCCGCGCGCCACTTCGACCGCGACCGCGTGGGGCAGGTGCTGTTCGACGATCAGAGAAATGGGAGCCGGGACGAAAACCTGTTGCTTCGGCGCTTCGGCGCCGACCGCAACTGGTTCAACACCGCGCGTCCTGGGTGTGGCAACTCCGGCCACGATTTCTGGTCGCGCATCCAGACCGACGAGAACCGCCGCGCGCTGATCGAGTACCTGAAGACGCTGTAGTTTCTAACTACGAGGCCACGGAGTATTCCTTTCAAGAGTGGGCAGAATCGCCATAATTGAATTCAGAAGACGAAATTCCGGCAATTCCGGCGATTCTGACAATTCCGGCGATTCTCATTGAACACCCAGGTCGTCATCATCGGCGCCGGCCCGGCCGGCCTCGCCACGTCGCGCGAACTGAGCGCTCGCGGCATCGAACACGTCGTGCTCGAACGCGGCGCGTCGATCGCGCATACCTGGGAGAACCTGTACGACGGCTTGGTGCTGCACACCGGGAAGCTCTTCTCCGCGCTGCCGGGGATGCCGTTTCCTCGATCGACGCCGGTCTTCCCCAGCCGGCGTGATTTCCTCGATTACCTCGGGAGCTATGCGAACGCGTTTCGCGTTCCGGTTTCGACGGCAACTGAAGTCACGAGCGTGCAGCGCGTTCGAGAGCGCTGGCGCGTGAACGCTGCGGATGGAACCGAGCGCACGGCCAGCGCGATCATCGTGGCAACCGGGATCGTGTCGAACCCCCACACGGCTGAATTCCCAGGCCGGGCACGGTTCAATGGATTGGTGATGCACAGCGTGGCGTACCGAACGCCGGAGCCGTTCGCCGAGGAGCGCATTCTCGTTGTCGGGGCCGGTAACTCCGCCGGCGAGATCTCGGTCGAGCTCGCGAACGCTGGCGCGCAGGTGACGATCGCGGTCCGGTCAGGAGCGCGGGTCGTCCCGCGCGAGCTGCTCGGCGTTCCGATTCAGTACTTCGGGGTCGCACTCGGGGTGCTGCCGAAGGCGGCGCAACGCGCGATCAACGAGGTCACGTCGAGCCTTGTCGCGCATATTCGTCCGCAGGTTCTGCCGCGCGGCATCCTCGGCCGCTGTTCCGCTGTGCCGCTCATCGGGCTCCATCTCGTCGACGCGATCCGATCGGGCGCAATTCGTCTCAAGCCCGGCATCGTCGAGTTCACCCCTACCGGTGTGCGATTCACGGATGGATCGGAAGAACCGTTCGATCGCGTGATTCTCGCGACAGGATACCGGGCCGCGCTCGGGTTCGTGCGCGATCAGGTCCGTGTCGACGAGTGCGGCTTCGCCGCGCGCCACCACCGCGTCGTCAGCAGCGACCAGACGGATCTCTACTTCGTCGGTCACAACTACGACACGCGGGGCGGGCTCCGGAACATCGCGGAGGACGCTCGGTTGACCGCGAAGCTGCTCGCTCGAAGAATGGCTGGCGATTGATCGCTCAGGTCTGATACCGGCCCCAGGTCCAGAGAAACGCCGCGACGATCGAATGAAAGATGATCGGTATCGTGCCGCCGAACCAGCGGCGCTCCGGACGCCGAATCATGGTGATGACGTAGCGGAACACCATCCCCGCGAAATACAGGCAGGCAAACCACACCGAGAACACGCCGCCATTCGGATGCGGCTCGACGAAGAAGCCGTAGCCGCGCGCGAAGTCGATGCAGATGAGCGTCATGCACGTGAGGACCACACCCTGACTGGCGAGCAGGACGGGGTACGGGAGCAGTCCGGACTGCCATTCGTCCATCGGCGGCAGCCAGCGCGGCGCGTAGAGATATACGATCAGCTGACCGATCACGCGGCCGTAAAGAAGAATCGTGAACAGGGTCAGGAAGGCGCTGTAGAGAGTGGGATCTCTTACGACCACTGCAAGTAGGGCAGCCGGGACGCAACCCGCTCGACGTCTTCGGGACGGTCGAGGAGCAATCCCGTGGCGTCCCACGAGCCGTCGAGGAATGCCTCGCGGGTTGGCTGTGGCAGCGTGATCGGAAACGACGTCGGGCCCGCGGCCGCGATCATGCGATCGAGATCGACGACGACTTCGGTCGAGGGGTCGTTCTCCACGATGTCCATAAGCGCCTCGACCGTCTGGTGGTCGGCCGTCACGCACGGCATGCCGAGCGCGACGGAATTGCCGAAGAAGATCTCGGAAAACGATTCGCCGACGACCGCCCGGACGCCGCTGCGACGGATCGCCTGCGGCGCATGCTCGCGCGATGACCCGCAGCCGAAGTTCGAATTCACCAGCAGAATGGTCGCCCCGCCGTACTTCGGATCGGCCGTCGCATGCACCTGACCATCGGCTTCGAGCTGCTTCCGATCGTCCTCGAACAGATGGTGTTGCAGCCCCTCGAACGTGATCGCCTTCAGGAACCGCGCGGGGATGATGCGATCGGTGTCGATGTTGTCGCCGCGCAGCGGCAGCGCGCGTCCGGCAATCTGCCGCACCTTCTCAATCGCCATTTTCGGGCAGCTCCCGCACGTCGACCACCTCACCCGCCACCGCCGCGGCGGCGACCATCGCCGGGCTCATCAGCAGCGTGCGTCCGGTCGGACTTCCCTGTCGTCCCTTGAAATTGCGATTGGACGAGGACGCGCAGATTTCGCGCCCTTCGAGCTTGTCCGGATTCATGGCGAGGCACATCGAACAGCCTGCCCCGCGCCAGTCGAACCCGGCTTCGATGAACACGCGGTCGAGGCCTTCGCGCTCCGCGGCGGCGCGCACCGGCTGCGAGCCCGGCACCACCAGCGCGCGCACGTGCGGTGCGACGTGCCGGCCGCGGACGATTCTCGCCGCTTCCCGAAGATCCGAAAGGCGCGCGTTGGTGCAGGAGCCGACGAACGCGACGTCAATCTTCGTTCCCTGGATGCGCGTGCCCGGTTCGAATCCCATGAACTCGAGCGCTTCGCCGACCGCCGCGCGATCGGATTCGGTGAGGTCGTTCGGTCTGGGCAGCGACTCGTCGACGTATACCGACTGTCCGGGATTGATGCCCCACGTCACCGTCGGCCGAATCGACCCGGCGTCAATCTCCACCTCGTCGTCGTACGACGCGTCGCGATCCGACGCCATACTGCGCCACCAGTTGCACGCGTCGTCGAAGAGCTCACCCTGGGGCGCGAATCGACGGCCGCGCAGGTAATCGAACGTCTTCTGATCGGGGTTCACGTACCCGACGCGGGCGCCTCCTTCGATCGACATGTTGCAGATCGTCATGCGCTCGTCCATCGACATGCGCTCGATCGTGTCGCCGGCATATTCGTAGGCGTAGCCCACGCCGCCCTTCACGCCGAGACGGCGGATGATTTCGAGGATGACGTCTTTGGCATAGACGCCGCGCCCGAGGCGTCCGGTGACGCGGATGCGCCGGACCTTGACGCGATCCATCGCCAGACACTGCGACGCCAGAACGTCGCGCACCTGTGACGTCCCGATGCCAAAGGCGACGGCGCCGAACGCGCCGTGGGTCGACGTGTGGCTGTCGCCGCACGCGATCGTCATGCCGGGCTGTGTCAGTCCCAGCTCCGGCCCGATGACGTGCACGATCCCCTGCACGCCGCTCGACAGGTCGTACAGCCGCACTCCTGCCTCACGGCAGTTCCTCTCGAGCGCTGACAACATGTCCTCAGCCATCACGTCCAGGAACGGGCGCCGCTGATCGCGCGTGGGAACGATGTGATCGACCGTGGCGACGGTCCGGTTCGGGTATTTCACCCCCAGACCACGCGCACGGAGCATGTCGAACGCCTGCGGGGTCGTGACTTCGTGGATCAGGTGAAGGCCGATGAAGAGCTGCGTCTGCCCGTTCGGCAGCTTGCGGACTGTATGCGCGTCCCAGACCTTCTGGAGGAGCGTGGAGGCCATGGCGGAAAGGGGATGGTACTACAGAGTCGGGATGCGGGATGCGGGATCCGGGATGCCGGATGCGGGACGCGCGATCCGGGAGGCGGGATCCGGGAGGCGGGATCCATCGGGTATTGGGGCCTCGGCTGGAATGGTTGCAGCTTTGCTATATGCGGAACGCTTTTCGCCGCAGTCAACGACTTAGGAAAAGTCGTTGAAGCGACCGCGATCATCCCGTTCTGAGCGCAACGCAGAAAGTGAGATCCCATGCGCCAGATTCTCAGCTTTCGAGACCTCGACGCCTGGAACGCGGCCATGGAACTCGTGGCCCTCGTCTACGAGCTGCGCAAAAGACTGCCTCGGACAGAGCAGTTCGGATTGATTAGTCAAATGCAGCGTGCCTCAGTGTCCGTTCCCACGAACATCGCAGAAGGGCATGCCAATGGACCGGGTGGACGCTATCGGTGGCATGTCCGCACGGCCCTCGGTTCTGTGGCGGAGCTCGACACGCAGCTCGAACTTGCTCGACGGCTGGAGTACCTCACTGATACCGACACCAAGACCGCCGCGCAGCAACTGGTCAGGACGCGCCAGCTGCTGCACGGCCTGAATCGGTCGCTTCTGCGGAGGGAGGCTGCGAAGGCTCTCGTCGTTGCGGCTCTCTTTGTCTGCGCAGGCACGCTCGTGTTTAGCGAACGCGATCTCGGATCCCGCATCCCGGATCCCGGATCCCGGATCCCGACTGCTATACTTGAGATCCCTCCCATGACATTCCTCGACAAGCTCAACCCGGAACAGCGCGAGGCCGTGCTCCATCGCGACGGGCCGTTGCTCATCCTCGCGGGCGCGGGCTCCGGCAAGACACGCGTCATCACCTACCGCATCGCATACCTCATCGGTGACGCACATGCCCAGCCCGATCAGGTGCTCGCGGTCACGTTTACCAACAAGGCCTCCGAAGAAATGCGCGAGCGCGTCGAGACGCTGATTGGTTCGGCGGCGTCGGGGCTCTGGCTGTCGACATTCCACTCTCTCTGTGCGCGGCTGCTCCGGCGCGAGGCGCCGAAGATTGGCTTGTCGCGCGACTTCGTCATCTACGACTCGTCGGATCAGGTCGCGGTGGTGAAACAGGCGCAGAAAGAGCTCGGCATGGACGACAAGCTCGTGCCGCCGCGGATGGCGCTGTCGCGTATCAGCACCGCGAAAAACCGGATGGAAGGCCCGGAGTCGCTCCGCGGCGGCTGGAACATTCGCGAAGAACAGATCGCGAAGATCTACGAGCGGTATTTAAAGGCGCTGGCCGATGCGAACGCCCTCGATTTCGACGACCTGTTGTTGAAGACAGTCGAGCTGTTCGAAACATCGCAGCCGACCCGGGAGTTCTACGCACGAAAGTTCAAGTACGTGATGGTCGACGAGTACCAGGACACCAATCGTCCGCAGTACCTCCTCATCCGCCGCCTGGCCGAAATCCACCGGAACATCGCCGTCGTCGGCGATCCGGACCAGTCCATCTACAAGTGGCGCGGCGCCGACCTGAAGAACATTCTCGATTTCGAAAGCGATTTCGGGGACGCAACGATCGTCCGTCTCGAGCAGAACTACCGCTCGACGCAGACGATTCTCGACGCCGCCACGGCGGTCATCTCGCAGAATCGGAGCCGCAAGGACAAGCGGCTGTGGACCGACCGCAAGGGCGGGTCAAAGATCGTCTCCTACCGCGGCAACGACGAGCTCGAGGAGGCGGACTTCATCACCCGATCGATCAAGCAGTTCCGGAGCGAAGACATCGACGCGACGATGGCGGTGCTCTACCGGACGAACGCGCAGTCGCGCGCGATTGAAGATTCGCTGATGCGCGAGGGGATCCCCTACAAGATCATCGGCGGCGTGCGGTTCTACGAGCGCAAGGAGATCAAGGACGCGCTGGCGTATCTGAAGCTGATCATCAATCCGCATGACGACGTGAGCCTGCGGCGGGTGATTAACGTGCCGGCGCGAGGCATTGGCAAAGGCGTGATGGACTCGCTCCAGGCGATCGACCCCGACGCGGTTCTCGCGGATGCTCCCCCGCTTCTCGCGGCCGGACTTCAGGAAGTCTCGTCGGCGCGGTCACTCTGGGCGAAGCTCGTGTACGCGGTGGACGAGAGCAGGCTGACTTCACGCGCGACCGCGTCGTTGCGTGTGTTCCGCGATCTCATCGTCGGCCTTGCCGACGTGGCGCGCCGGGACAGCGTGTCGATCACGATGGGCAAGATGCTCGACCAGAGCGGTTATCTGAAGGACCTGCGCGACGAGAACACCGAAGAAGCCAACGAGCGCATCGAAAATCTGATGGAGCTGGTGTCGGCCGCGCGCGAGTACGAGACCCGCGAGGAGGACGCGTCGATCGGCGGCTTCGTCGATCGGTTGTCGCTGCTCTCCGAAGCGGACGAAGAGTCGGGCTCGCGCGAAGCCAAGGTATGGATGATGACGATGCATGCGGCGAAGGGGCTGGAGTTCCCGCTGGTCATCATCGCCGGGCTCGAAGAAGGGCTGTTTCCCCACTCGCGCTCCAGCGAAGACGAAGAGGAGCTGGAGGAAGAGCGGCGTCTCTGCTACGTCGGCATGACGCGGGCCCAGTCGCAGCTCGTCCTCACGAGCGCCGCACGTCGACGTGTGTTCGGCGAGTACCAGTCGACGCAGCCGTCACGTTTCCTGGATGAAATCCCCTCCGAGCTCGTCGATCGCGTGGTGCCCTCGTTCGCACCTGCCTACCAGAGCTCGTTCAGCCACGCGCATTACGAGTTCAGGACCAATCCGTACGGCCGAAGGGGAAAAGGGGCCCGGTTCAAGGAAGAGCACGAGACCTACAAGTACGAGGACGAGGATCAATCGACGCCGGCGCTGCGCCCCGGTATGCGCGTGCGCCATCCCGAGTTCGGCGTCGGTACGGTGATTTCGGTCGAAGAGTACAACGACGACCTGAAGATCACCGTCCGCTTCAATCTGGTGGGCGTCAAGAAGCTGCTGGCGAAGTACGCCAAGCTGGAGTCTGCTTAATGATGAATGATGAATGATGAATGATGAAGTTTTTCATCATTAACATTTTCATCATTCATCATTCATCATTCGCCATTGACCGCGTCATCTTCTTCCCGTTCCGCCAGCTTAGCGATCCCCACCACCGCGTCGCCATCTTCCATCTCGATCAACCGGACGCCCTGGGTGGCACGGCCGATGGAGCGCACGTCGCCGGCACGCATCCGCAGAATCATGCCCTGCTGGCTGATGAGGAGCACTTCGTCGTCGTCGTGCACGTAGGCGATGCCGACGACCTTGCCGTTGCGGTCGGACGTCTGGATATTGATGATGCCGACGCCGCCGCGGGATTGCAGCCGGTATTCTTCGAGCTCGGTGCGTTTGCCGTAGCCGTTCTGCGCGACCGTCAGCAGCGTGCCCGCTTCGCGGACGACTTCCATCGCCACCACTTCGTCCCCTTCGCGCAGGCTGATGCCGCGGACGCCGTAGGCGGTGCGGCCCATGGGACGCACATCCGTCTCCTCGAAGCGAATCGCCATGCCGTCTCGCGTGCCGAGGAAGACCTGCTCCTTGCCGTCCGATAGTTCAACGGCAATCACCGAGTCGCCTTCCTCGACCCCCATCGCGATGATGCCGCTCGGACGCGGGTTGCTGAACGCGGACAGGTCGGTCTTCTTGATCGTCCCTTTCCGGGTGCCCATGACCACGAACTGCTGACCCTCCGCCTCGGGGAATTCCTTGACCGCGAGCAGCGCCGCGATCTTCTCCCCGTCCTCGAACTGCACCAGGTTGACGATCGCCTTCCCCTTCCCGCCCGGTCCGACGTCGGGGATTTCGTGGACCTTCAGCCAGTAGGCGCGGCCGCGGTCCGTGAAGATCATGATGTAGGCATGGGTCGACGCGATGAAGAGGTGACTCACGTAGTCCTCTTCGCGCGTGCGCATGCCGATGCGTCCCTTGCCGCCGCGGCGCTGCGCGCGATACGTCGAGATCGCGGTACGTTTGATGTAGCCGGTGTTCGTGACGGTGATCGCCATGTCTTCGTCGGCGATCAGATCCTCGATGCGCAGCTCGCCGCTCTCGTCGATGATCTCCGTACGCCGCTCGTCACCGAACCTCTGACGGACTTCCTTCAGCTCGGAGACGACGAGCCGCATCAGCAGCTCGTCGCTCGACAGGATGGCGCGGAGCCGCTCGATCGTCTTCATCAGCTCGACCAGCTCGTCGAGAATCTTCTGCCGCTCGAGACCGGTCAGCCGCTGCAGCTGCATGTCCAGGATCGCCTGCGCCTGCACGGTCGACAGCTTGAACTCGGTGACCAGGCCTTCGCGCGCTTCCGCGGGACTCTTGGAGCCGCGAATCAGCTTGATCACCTCGTCGAGATGATCGAGCGCGATCTTCAGCCCTTCCAGGATGTGGGCGCGCGCTTCTGCCTTGCGCAGCTCGAACTCGGTGCGCCGCCGCACCACCTCGCGGCGGAACTCGACGAAGTTCTCGATCACCTCGAGCAGGTTCAGCACCTTCGGACGGCCGCCGGCAATCGCCAGCATGATGATCCCGAACGTCGTCTGCAGCTGGGTGTGCTTGTAGAGGTTGTTGATGACGACCTCGGGCACTTCGCCGCGCTTCAACTCGATGACGATCCGCATCCCGTCGCGGTCGGATTCGTCGCGCAGATCCGAGATGCCTTCGATCGTCTTCTCGCGATACAGCTCCGCGATGTTCTCGATCAGCCGCTTCTTGTTCACCTGGTAGGGAATCTCGGTGACGATGAGCGAGGTTTTGTCGCCCTTCTTCGATTCCTCGGTGGTGACACGCGCCCGGACCGTGATCGCGCCGCGGCCGGTCGTGTAGGCCTGGAAGATGCCGGTGCGTCCGACGATGATGCCGCCGGTGGGGAAATCCGGACCGGGCACGGCGCGCAGGACGGCTTTCAGCCGTTCCTGCCGCGGCTGCCCGCGCTGATCGATCACCGCGAGCACGCCGTCGATGACGTCGCGCATGTTGTGCGGCGGCACGTTCGTCGCCATGCCGACCGCGATTCCGGCTGACCCGTTGACCAGCAGGTTCGGAAAGGTCGTCGGCAGGACGGTTGGCTCTTCCGTGGTCTCGTCGTAATTGGGAACGAAGTCGACGGTCTCCTTGTCGAGATCCGTCATCATCGCTTCGGCGAGCGGCTCCGGGCGCGCTTCCGTGTAGCGCATCGCCGCGGGCGGGTCGCCGTCGATGGAGCCGAAATTCCCCTGGCCGTCCACCACCGGGTAGCGCATGTTGAATTCCTGCGCGAGGCGGACCAGCGTGTCGTAGATCGACGCGTCGCCGTGGGGATGGAAGTTGCCCATCACCTCGCCGACGATCTTCGCGCACTTGCGGTAGGCGCGGTTCGAGCCGAGCCCCATCGTGCGCATGCCGTACAGCACGCGGCGATGCGCGGGCTTCAGTCCATCGCGGACGTCCGGCAGCGCTCGCCCGATGATTACGCTCATCGCGTAATCCATGTACGAGCGCTTCATCTCGTCCTCGATGTTTACCGGGACTTTAGAAGCAGCAATGTCAGTCATAGGACGGGTGAAATGGATCCGTTACGTGAAATGGATCCGTTGGGTGGATCGGATCCGTTCGGTGAACTGGACCCGTTGTTACGTTTAGATATCGAGATTCTTGACGTCCAGCGCATTGTCTTCGATGAACTTGCGGCGCGGCTCGACCTGGTCGCCCATCAGCGTCGTGAACATCAGGTCCGCTTCCGTGTGATCCTCCGCCTTCACCTGCAGCAGCGTGCGCTTGGCCGGATCCATCGTGGTTTCCCACAGCGTGCCCGGGTTCATCTCGCCAAGACCTTTGTAGCGGTTGATCGCGATGCCCTTCTTGCCCGCGGCGATGAAGAACTCGACGAGGTCGTCGAGCGACTCGACGCGGACCTCGGACTCCTTGCCCTTGACCGCACCCTTCGGCATCGAGCTCGCGTCCGGCGCCTTCGTTTCGGCGGCCAGCTTCGTCGCGGCGTCGAGCGGTGCCCCGCCGATCGCCGTGTCGTTCGCCGTCGCCTGACCGGCCTCCTCCAACGGCTCGTCGGGTTCAGTCGAGGCGAGCGTTTTTACGACCATCGGGCCGCGGACTCCCTTCACGTCCTGATAGCTGTTGGCCAGCGTCCGGAACTCCGTCGTCGAGACGAAGTCCAGGTCGACGCGATGATGGCGTGGGTACCCGCCGCTGCGATCCTCCAGCAGGATGCCGTGTGCCTGATGCTCTTCGTCGGGGTGCACGCTCGCCGACCGCGTCGGCGTGTTCAACGAGTCCGCGAGCGCCTGCAGCTGCGCCTCATCGGTGAAGAACGCCTTGTCCGCGCGCACGCCCCGATCCAGCAACGCGAGTATCACTTCGCGCGAGGGACCACGGCGCTCGACAACCTGCAGATACTTGCGGAACTGGCTGAGCTTTTCGATTCTGGTTTCCAGCTCCGCGCCCGACATCTGGGTGCCGTCCGGCAGGACGACGACCCGCGACTCCACCGCCCGATGCGTGAGCCAGGTCTCGAGCTCGCGCTCGTCGCGGATGAAGTGCTCGGTGCGGCCGCGCTTGGCGCGGAAGAGAGGCGGCTGCGCGATGTACACGTAGCCCGCGTCAACGAGCGCACGCATCTGACGGTAGAAGAACGTGAGCAGCAGCGTGCGGATGTGCGATCCGTCGACGTCGGCGTCCGTCATGATGATGATGCGGTGGTAGCGGAGCTTCGCGAGATCGAAATCCTCGGTGCCGATGCCGCAGCCAAGCGCCGCGATCATCGTCTTGATCTCGTCGCTGCCCAGCATCTTGTCGAACCGCGCCTTCTCGACGTTCAGAATCTTGCCTTTGATCGGCAGGATCGCCTGGAACTTCCGGTCGCGTCCCTGCTTGGCCGAACCGCCGGCCGATTCGCCCTCGACGATGTACAGCTCGCTCAGAGAAGGATCGCGCTCCTGGCAATCTGCGAGCTTGCCGGGCAGCGCGCTGCTGTCCAGGGCACCCTTGCGCCGCACGAGATCGCGTGCCTTCCGCGCCGCTTCGCGCGCCCGCGCGGCGTCGATCGCTTTCGCGACGATCCGCTTCGCGACGGTCGGATTCTCCTCGAGGTACGCCCCCAGCTTGTCGTTCAGGATCGCCTCGACGATGCCCTTGACTTCGGTGTTGCCGAGCTTAGTCTTCGTCTGTCCCTCGAACTGCGGCCGCGGGATCTTGACGCTGACGACGGCGATCAGGCCTTCGCGGATGTCGTCGCCGCCAATGTTCGCGTCCTTCAGGTCCTTGGCGAGGTTGTTCTTCCCCACGTAGGAGTTGA
>JBKPLP010000087.1:0-23180 GCA_046731735.1 Acidobacteriota bacterium | reverse complement strand
ATTGCGGTCTTCGTGCGATCGCCGCAGCGCTATGCCGGGCTTCTCGAGCATGCGTTCACGCGTGCCGGGATTCCCGCGTGGTTCGAGCGTGGCACCACCAGGCCGCATCCTGCCGGGCGGGCGTTCCTCGCGATGCTCGCGTGCGCGTGCGAGAAACTGTCGGCCCGGCGATTTGCCGAATATCTCTCGCTCGCGCAGGTGCCCCAGGCCGGATCCGAGACCGAGCCACGAACCACGAGCCGCGAATCGGGATTCGATTTCGTTGTCCCCGAGGACGACACCATGCCGGCAATTGGCGACGCCGCACAGCGCATCGCCGATGCGCAGCCGGCGAACACTCCGGCAGTTCCACCGGACGCCGACGGCGATGACACGGAAGCGGTGGTCGCGGGCACGCTGCGCGCACCGTGGAAATGGGAGACGTTGATCGTCGAATCGGCGGTGATCGGGGGCGATCCCGGACGCTGGCATCGCCGTCTCGCCGGGCTCGCGCAGGAATATCGCATCCGCATTCAGGAAGAGCTCAGCGAGGATCCCGAATCGCCGCGCGCCGCCCGGCTGCAGCGTGAATTGCGGAACCTCGGCCACCTGCGGACGTTCGCGCTGCCGATCGTCGACCTGCTCGCGTCGTGGCCCGCCGCTGCGACGTGGGGAGAATGGCTGGATCGCTTCGCCGCGCTCGCCCCGCACATCCTGCGTCACCCGGATCGCGTGCTTCGAATGATCGCCGAGCTGCGGCCGATGAGCGAGATCGGTCCCGTCTCGCTCGAGGAAGCCCGCAACGTCATCAGCGAGCGCCTGCTGCTGCTCGAAATGGATCCGCCGCGACACCGGTACGGCCGCGTGTTCGTCGGCAGCCCGCAGCAGGCCAGGGGACGCACGTTCCGCGTGGTGTTCGTCGCCGGCCTCGCCGAACGAATGTTTCCGCAGCGGCCGCACGAAGACCCGATGCTGCTCGATCACGAGATGCGGGTGCCGCTCGCGGCAGGGCTGCCGCTCCAGGAGGATCGCGGACGCATGGAGCGGCTGCTGCTGCGGCTCGCGGTCGGCGCGCCGACCGAGCGCCTCTGGCTGTCGTATCCGCGTATCGAAATCGCCGAATCGCGGCCGCGCGTGCCGTCGTTCTACGCGCTCGACATCGTCCGCGCGATCACCGGTCGCATTCCCCACCACGAGGAGCTGCAGGAACAGGCGGTCGCTGAAGGCGGTGCGATGCTGGCGTGGCCGGCGCCGGCGGCGCCCGAGCGGGCGATCGACGATCTCGAACACGACCTGTCGGTGCTGCGTGCGCTGCTGATTGCCGACAACCCGAACGCGGTCCGCGGCCACGCGCATTACCTGCTGCGTTTGAACGAGGCGCTGAAACGATCCGTCACCAAGCGGTGGTCGCGCGCGAGATCCGCGTGGACGCCGGCCGACGGCATCACGCGCGTGACCGGGATGACCGCGCCGATGCTGGCGACCGAGCGGCTCGGCGCGCGTCCGTACTCGCTGTCGGCGTTGCAGAAGTTCTCGAGCTGTCCGTATCAGTTCCTGCTGGCCGCCATCTACCGGCTGGAGCCCGCCGAGGAGCCGGAACCGCTCCAGAGACTCGATCCGCTGACGCGCGGCGCGATGTTCCACGAGGTGCAGGCGGAGTTCTTCCGCGACCTGCACCGCGCGGGCCGGCTCCCGGTTCATGAGGCGGACCTTCAAGACGCGCTGGCGCGGCTCGACGCGATCGTCTCGCGCGTCGCCGCGAAATATCACGAGCAGCTCGCGCCGGCCATCGAGCGCGTATGGAACGACGAGGTCGCCGACATCGCGCGGGATTTACGCGTCTGGGCCCGCCGGTTGCCCGACGCGACCGAGTGGATACCCGAATACTTCGAGTTCAGCTTCGGGCTGCACGACGCCGGGCGCGATCCGCGCAGCGCGGCCGACCCGGTGCTGATCGACGGCCGGTTCCTGCTGCGGGGTTCAGTGGATCTGATCGAACAGCGGCCGGATGGTTCCGCGCTGCGCGTCACCGATCATAAGACCGGCAGGAACCGCACCACGTGGAAGACGGTCATCGGCGGTGGCGCGACGCTGCAGCCGGTGCTGTACTCGATGGTCGTCGAGCGGGCGCTGGCCACGCCGGTGGTCTCCGGACGGCTGTTTTACTGCACCGCGCCGGGTGGATTTGCCGAGCACGAGATTCCGCTGAACGAAGTGAACCGGCGTCTCGGGATCGAGGCGCTGGAGATCGTCGACCGCGCGATCGAGCTGGGCTTTCTCCCACCCGCGCCGGCGGATCGTGCCTGCGCCTGGTGCGACTTCCGCGTCGTCTGCGGCCCGCACGAGCCGGAGCGCGTGCGCATGAAGTCGGCGGACAAGCTTGCCGACCTGGAACATTTGCGGAAGATGCCTTGATGGCGCCCCATAAAGGGGCGCCCTACGGGTGTAGGCCGGCCCTTCATGGGCCGGTAACGGGTGTAGGCCGGCCCTTCATGGGCCGGTAACGGGTGTAGGCCGGCCCTTCATGGGCCGGTAACGGATGTAGGCCGGCCCTTTATGGGCCGGCAAGGGGTGTGCGCCCCTCATAGGGCGGCAACATAGATGAAACCACTCGCTGACGCACACGCGCGCGATCTGATCGCGAACGCCCTTGACGACACGCTGGTCGTCGAGGCCGCGGCGGGAACCGGCAAGACGACGGAGCTCGTCAAACGGATCCTGCGCATCCTGTCGACCGGCCGGACCACCGTCGATCGCATCGTCGCGGTGACGTTCACGGAAAAGGCCGCGGGTGAACTGAAGCTGCGCCTGCGCGAAGCGCTCGAGCGCGAGCGCGCCGCGATGGGGGACCCTGACGCGCGAGACCGTATGGATGATGCGCTTGGAAAACTGGAGGAGGCGCACGTCAGCACCATTCACGGATTCTGCGCCGAGCTGCTGCGAGAGCGGCCGGTGGAGGCGGGTGTCGATCCACTGTTTTCGGTGCTGACCGAAACCCAGTCGGAACGGCTGTTCGAGGAGGCCTTCGACGCCTGGCTGCAGGCGCGGCTCGCGGATCCGCCAGAGGGGGTGCGGCGGGCGCTGCGGCGATCGGCCGCGGCATGGTTTCCGACCGCGAAGCCACGGCAGGAAGGTCCCGTCGATCGGCTTCGCCGCGCCGCGTGGGATCTCGCCCAGTGGCGCGACTTTGCCGCGTCCTGGACCCGTCGTCCGTTCGATCGCATCAGCGAGATCCAACGTCTCACGGACCGGCTGCACACGTTCGCGGAGATGACGGAGCACCCTTCGTACGCGAAGGATTATCTCTATCTCGACACCGCTCCCGCTCGCCATCTGAGTCAGGAGATCAAGATCGGTTCCGCCGAGCCCGATTACGACGGGTGGGAAGCGCGGCTCGTCGACCTGTCTCGCGATCGGAACTTCTCGAAGGCGCGTCATGGGCGCGGCCCCGGATACCGGCAAGGTGTGTCGCGTGCGGCCGTCGTCGAGGCGCTCGACGCGTTCCGCGCCGGCCTCGACGGCTTCCGCCTGGACGCGGACGCTGATCTGGCGGCGCTCCTGCAACAGGAGCTCGCCGACGTGGTGGATCGCTACGAAGTACTCAAGGCGCGCGCGGGCGCGCTCGACTTTCTCGATCTGCTGTTGAAGGCGCGCGATCTCGTCAGGGGTAACGCCGCCGTACGTCGAGGTTTCCAGGCGCGGTTCACGCACATCTTCGTCGACGAATTCCAGGATACGGATCCGCTCCAGGCGGAGATCCTGCTGCTGCTCGCGGCGACCGATCCTGCGGCGGTGGATTGGCGGACCGTCGAACCCGTCGCGGGCCGGCTGTTCGTGGTCGGCGATCCGAAGCAGTCGATTTACCGCTTCCGGCGCGCCGATGTTGGCATCTATCGCGCCGTCTGCGAACGACTCGTCGAGTGCGGCGCCACGCCCGTGAAGTTGACCACGAGCTTTCGCAGTGGGCCGCAGATTCAGGCGTGCATCAACGCCGCCTTCGCGCCCGTGATGACCGGCGATCCGTTCACCCTGCAGGCGCATTACGTGCCGTTGACGCCGAGCCGCGGCGACCTGCCTCGCCAGCCGGCGCTCGTGGCGCTGCCGGTGCCCGCGCCCTACGGGACGCGGAACATCTCGGCGCTGGCCATCGAGCAATCGCTGCCGGACGCGGTCGGCGCGTTGGTGGAATGGATCGTGACGCGGAGCGGGTGGAAGGTCACTGCGCGTTCGGGGGAAGAGCCGGTGCCGGTCGCCTCGAAGCATGTGTGCCTGCTCTTCCGCCGGTTTCTGAGTTTTGGCGAGGACGTGACGGAGCGGTACGTGCAGGCGCTCGAAGCGCGCGGCGTTCGCCATGTGCTCGTCGGCGGCAAGACATTTCACGAACGCGAGGAAGTCGAAGCGATCCGCGCGGCGCTCGCGGCAATCGAGTGGCCCGACGACGAGTTGTCGGTCTTTGCGACGCTGCGGGGAATGTTTTTCGCGATCGGAGACGAGGAGCTGCTGGAGTGGAAGCAGCGCTATGGCGGCTTTCATCCGTTCAAGGTTGGCCGGCGGAGCCGTGGCGAGAGCGGAACGGACGGCGGTACCGAACCGCATTTGCGTCCGATCGCCGATGCGCTGGAGTGGTTACAACGGCTGCATCGGCGCCGCAATTACGTGCCGGTCGCCGAGACGATCCAGGCGTTGCTCAACGCTACCCGCGCGCACGTCGGTCTCGTGTTGCGCCCGGCGGGGGAGCAGGCGCTGGCCAACGTGCTCCATGTCGCGGAGCTCGCGCGCCAGTATGAATCGTCGGGTGGGATCTCGTTTCGCGGGTTCGTCGACGAGCTGCGCATCGCCGCCGAGAACGCGCAGGCCGCCGAAGCGCCGATCCTCGAAGAGGGCAGCGACGGCGTCCGGATCATGACGGTGCACAAGGCGAAAGGGCTGGAGTTTCCCATCGTGATCCTTGCCGATCCGACGTGCAAGCTCTCGCCGGCCGAGGCGAGCCGATGGATCGACAAGGAGCACGATTTGTGCGCGCTGAAGCTCGGCGGCTGGGCGCCGATTGACCTCGTCCACCACGGAGAGGAAGAACGCGCGCGCGATCAGGCCGAAGCGCGGCGGCTCGCGTATGTCGCCGCGACACGGGCGCGTGACGTGCTCGTCGTGCCGGTCATCGGCGACGGCGCCTATGACGGAGGATGGCTCGACCCGCTGATGCCGGCGGTATATCCCACGGAATCCACGCGCCGCTCACCAGCGCGTCCAATCGGATGTCCTGAGTTCAACTCGAAAGACTCGGTGATGAATCGGCCCGAAGGCGATCCCGCACGCCCGTACACGGTGGCGCCTGGGCTGCACAAGTTCCGGATCCCGGATCCCGCATCCCGGATCCCGGCTGAATACGCCGTCACCTGGTGGGACCCGCACACTCTTCACCTCGGCGCCGTGTCGTCGTTCGGCCTCAGGCGCGACGACCTGATCGTGAAGGACGGCGACATGTTCGCGGTCGAAGAGCGCATGCTCGCCTACGACCACTGGCGAACCGAGCGCAACGCCGTCGTCGAACGGGCGCAGCAGCCCGGCGTTCACGTAGAAACCGCGACTGCGTGGGCGGCATCGGCGGCGGCGGCTGGCATCGACGAGGAGATTGCCGCGACGGCGGCGATTCAGATCGTCCAGCTGACAGGAGCCGCGGATCGTCCGCGCGGCCCGCGGTTCGGCACCCTGGTCCATGCGGTGCTCGCGACGGTGTCGCTCGACGCCGGGGAGGAAGAGATCCTCCGCACAGCCGAGACGCAGGGGCGCATTCTGCTGTCCACCCGTGAAGAGGTGCGCGCGGCTTCGGCCGTGGCGTCAGCGGTGCTGCGCCACGACCTGATGGCGCGCGCCCGCCGCGCGCCGCGGTTGCGGCGCGAAACGCCCGTCACCTGGCTGCAGAAGGACGGCACGATGATCGAAGGCGTGCTCGACCTCGCCTTCGAGGAGGACGGTGTGACGACGGTCGTTGACTTCAAAACGGACCACGAACTGGCGGCGGGAGAGGCGCGCTACCGGGCGCAGGTCCAGCAATACGTGAATGCGGTGGCGCGGGCCACGGGACGGCCGGCGGCGGGGGTGCTGTTCAAGGTGTAGGAGATAGGAGGTAGGACGTAGGACGTAGGAGGTAGAACAGCGGTGAGCCACCGACGCTCCGGGTTTCACATTAACGGGTATGGGACTCGATCAGTTCGGCTGCTCTCTGTGGGGACATGCTGTTGACAACGAGATTTTCCGCCGATCGGCCGGCCCGGTGCGACGGTGCCGGTGCGGCGACGAATACCTGGCGGAAAACGGGTCACTGACCCACGTTCGCCATACGCTTTCGTGCTTTCTGCGGCATCACACCTACGTCCTCGTCGCCGACCGCGGCGGCGTGCATGAGTACGCGTGCGTACGATGCGGGCACCCGCTGGTGTTTCCGCGTGACGCGGACAGGTTTGCCGGCCGGGCGCAGTTCGCGAAGAAAGTGCGTTATCTCTGCGGATTGTTCGGCCACCGGGTGCGCGCCGTCGCTGAGCGCGACGGCTTCGTCGAGTACGCCTGTCACTGCGGCCACAGCTTCCTGAAACCGGGAGCGGGCGCGTCGAAGATACGGCATCCGCTCGTGTGTTTCTTCACTGCGCACCGCGTGCGATTCGTGTCGCACCGGACCGGCTACGCCGAGTTCGTCTGTAGCGATTGCGGGCATCCATTTCTGTTCACGGACCCCGCTAGTTGATTCTCTGCCTTCTACCTTCTACCTTCTACCTTCTACCTTCTACCTTCTACCTTCTATTCATCCCCTCCCGCCTTCCGCGCCGCTTTGATCTCCCCTCGGCGCTTCTTCGACACGAGCCGTTTCTCCTTCGCCTGCTTCGACGGCTTCGTCGCCCGCCGGCTCTTGGGCTTCCGCGTCGCGCGGGCAATGAATTCGATGAGCCGGGCGCGCGCGGCCTCGCGATTCTGTACCTGGGTGCGATGCTCCCGCGCGTCGATCACGAGAACGCCTTCGGTGGTCATGCGGCTGCCCGCGATGGTCATGAGCCGCGTCTTCACTTCGTTCGGTATCGACGACGCGTTCACATCGAACCGCAGCTGAACTGCGGTCGACACCTTGTTGACGTTCTGTCCGCCGGGCCCTGAGGCGCGGACGAACCGCTCCTCGATTTCGCGATCGTCGATCGCCAGGGTGTCGGTGATCTGAATCACGTCAGCGGCCCTTGACCAGGGGCAGCTCGACGAAGCTCGCCTGCCCGGGCGCGTGATGGATGCGCTGCACGGCCTTCTGATAGTCTCCGGGCTTCGCCCAGAAAATGTTCGGCACGAACGTCTGCGGGTTCCGGTCGTAGAGCGGGAACCAGCTCGATTGCACCTGCACCATGATGCGGTGGCCGGGAAGGAAGACGTGGTTCGCCGTTGGCAGGCCGAAGCGATAGACGAGCGGCTTGTCGGGTGCGATGGCGGCCGGCTTTTCGAGGCTGTCACGATAGCGGCCGCGGAAGATATCCGCGGAGACCATCAGTTGATACCCGCCCATTTCCGGCTGCCCGGCGACTTCCGGCGGATAGACGTCAATCAGCTTGACCACCCAGTCCGAATCGGTGCCGCTCGTGGACGCGACGAGGTTGGCGACCGGCTCGCCGCTGATCTTGATCGGGCTGGAGAGCACACCTGATGTGAAGGCCAGGACGTCAGGGCGGCCCGCCGCTTCACGTTGATCGTCGACCAGCCATAGCGGCCACGTCAGACCGTTGTCGTACCCGACGGGTCGCGTTGGACGCGAACGGAACGGCACCGGCTTCGCCGGGTCCGACACGTACTCGTCGAACGGCCGATCGCTGCCGCGCGGCGGTTGCGTGAGAGAAGCGGATACACCGTTTGGATCGCTGGTCGTCGGCAGAAGGTACAACGGCAGCGGCGTAATCTCGCAGCCCGTCTGCTCGCATCCCGACGGCCACGATCGCAAGTGCCGCCACGTGTTCGTTCCCGTCTCGAACGCGGAGACCGGGGCCACCCCGGACTTCGGTGCGCCGTCCTTCAGGTATTGATCGAGGAACGGCCGCAGGATGTCCCGGCGGAACTGCGCCGCCGTGTCGGCGCCGAATTTGAGCGCCCCCAGGGTGCTGCCGTCGGCGATCTCCTGCCCGTGATGCCAGGGGCCCATCACCAGAAAGACCTTGTCGTTGCCCGTGTCCTTCGGCTCGATGGCCTTGTAGACGGCGATCGCGCCGTAGATGTCTTCCTGATCCCACAGGCTGTGCACGATCATCACCGGCACGTTCAGCGGCTGCGCGGCAAGGATCCGGTCGACCGCCTGGTCCCTCCAGAATGAATCGTAGCTGGGGTGGGCCAGCAGCTTCTGCCAAAAGCCGTTCTGCTCCAGGCCCCGCCTGGTTCCGAGCTCGCCCGCCGATCCCGCCTCCATGAACATGTCGTAGTCGTCATAGTGCGTCGACCACCAGTTGAAGTCGTTCGCGCGTGAGCCGACCTGCTCGTAGATGTACGGCATGTTCTGCTGCCGGAACGCCCCGTTGTGGAACCAGTCGTCCCCTCTCCACCCGTCGACCATCGGGTTCATCGGGACGGACACTTTCAGCGCCGGATGCGGATTGACCAGCGCCATGAGCGGCAGGAAACCGTCGTACGAGATCCCCAGAATGCCGACGCGCCCGTTGCTCTCGGGGATGTTCTTCACCAGCCAGTCGATCGTGTCGTAGGTGTCGGTCGCGTGATCGACCGGGGTCGGATTGAGCGGTCCGTGCAGCGGGCGGTTCATCACGTAATCGCCTTCCGAGCCGTACTTCCCGCGGATGTCCTGGACGACGCGGATGTAGCCCCCTTCGACGATGACGTCGGTCGCGTTGTCGTAGCCGCTGAGGATCGGTCCCAGGTGAGCGCTGTGCGCGTGGGTCGTCAGCGCTGTCGCGTTGTACGGCGTGCGGGTCAGCAGGATCGGGGCTCCCTTCGCGCCCTTGGGCACGAGCACGACGGTGTGCAGCTTCACCCCGTCGCGCATCGGAATCATGACGTCGCGGCGTGCGTACTCGAAGCCGTAATCGGTCGCCCGCATGTTCTCGGGCGTTTCGCTCGGCAGCGCCGGGTATTGCGGCGGATTCTGGGCGATGAGGACCGGCGAAAGACAGAGGAAGGCGATTGCACGTAATGACATCGAAACCTCGCCGACAGAATATACTCGCGATGTGCCGGAACAGAGCTTCGAGCGCCATGCCCACCAGCCGGTGATCACCGGTGTCGGCTATCTGTTTCTGTGGCTGGCGCTGATTTCGTTCGTGCTGCGCTGGTTCCTGATTGGCGGGCGCGTGACGATGGCGCTCGGACTGTTCTTCCTGTGCGCCTCGGTGCAGGTGCTGCTCTACACGAGCCGGCGCTACACGACCGGACTGCAGGACCGCATCATCAAGCTCGAAATGCGCGTCCGCACGGCGCGGTTCCTGACGCCCGAGCAGCAGCGGCTGCTGATGCAGCTCGATATCAAACAGATCGTCGCGCTGCGATTCGCGTCCGACGCCGAGATGCCCGCGCTGCTCGAACGCGCGGCGCGCGAGCAGCTGCCGCCGAAGGAGATCAAGCGGGCGATCAAGACGTGGGTGGCGGATGAGGACCGTACATAATGATGAATGATGAATGATGAATGATGAAGTTCATCCTTTTTCGTCATTCATCATTCATCATTCATCATTCATCATTCAGCTTAACCCTGCGAGGCGCGCGACCACGCGGCCCATCGCCGAGTAGTCGTCCTCTCCCTCGCCGGCCGCGATCTGCGCTTCGACGAGCTGGTGGACGGCGGTCGAAACCGGCGCCGGCGTGCTGAATTCGGCGAGGGTGTTGGCGGCGATGCGCAAATCCTTCGCGTACAGGTTCGCCCGGAACCCCGGCTTGTAGTTCGAGTTCAGGATTCGTTCGCCGTGTACTTCGAGGACGCGGCTGGCCGCGAATCCGCCGAGCAGCGCTTGCCGGACGAGCGCAGGATCGACTCCCGCTTTCCGCGCCAGCGCGAACGCTTCGCTCACCGCCGCGAGCGCGCCGCCGATGACCATTTGATTGCAGACCTTGCACGTCTGCCCGGCGCCCGATTCGCCGATGCGGACGACGCGTTCGGGATTGCCCATCGCGTCGAGGATCGGTTTTACGGTAGCGAAGGCGTCGGCATCCCCCCCGACCATGATTGACAGCGACGCGTTGATCGCGCCGATTTCCCCGCCGCTGACCGGCGCATCCAGCATGGTGGCTCCGAGCGTCTTCGCCTTCACCGCGAGGCGCCGTGCGACCGCAGGCGAGATGGTGCTCATGTCGATCACGATGGTGCCGCGCTGGATGGCGCTGAAGACGCCGTTCGGCCCTTCCAGCACCAGCGCCACGTCCGGCGAGTCCGGGACCATCGTGATGATCCGCGTCGCCTTCTTCGCGACGTCCGCCGGCGACGCGGCGCGCTCGGCTCCAGCCCCCACCACGTCGTCGACCGGTCCCTGGCTGCGGCTGTGCGCGACGACCGGGAAGCCAGCCTTCAACAGGTTCTTTGCCATGGGCCGCCCCATCAGCCCAAGCCCGATGAATCCAACGGTTTCTGCCATGTGTGTGCTCTCGATCTCCGGGTGCTCCCCGCCATAGGCTTCGTCGAAGGCGGGCTTGCTGATTCTTATTCGAAGGAGGCCAATGCGAAATAGAATTGTAGGCGCCTGCCTGCAACCCGGAGAACGCGTATGCGTGCTGCCATTCGCACCCTGGGTACGTGTGTTCTCTCGTTGCTGATTCCCGCCTGCGGCGGCGTCGAGCCGCTCGGTCCCACGCCGATCGACCAGGGCGTCCTGGTGTTCATGCATTCCGGCTTTCGTGGCACCTCCCAGCAGGTCGGCGCCGACGTGCCGGATCTCACCCGCATCGAAGGCCCCTGTAACATCGGCGACGACGGCGGCAAGGGTTCCTGGAACGACTGTATCTCGTCGATCCGCGTGCTGCCCGGATACTACGCGCGGCTGTACGGCGATCGGAACTTCCGCGGCGCGGTGCTCGAAGTTACTCAGGACGTCGTCGACCTGGACGCGCTGCAGGGTGACTGCTCCGGCAGCTTCGACGACTGCGTGTCGTCCATTCGCGTGTTCAAACGCCAATAGCGCCCGTCCCGCCGACGCTCGGCCCGCGCCGCTCGCCGGCGGGATCAAATCTGTAACGCCCCCTCAAGAATGTAATGCGCCGGTCCGATACTAGGACGACGGTTCGCCACATCTCTGCAAATGATTGAGTGTTTTGCGATTCCGGCCCGCCGCCCCGCGGGTATGAATCGTGAATTGCGGTGCGCACACCTATGAGCCTCATGTCTGCGTTCGCCACCGACGTGGCGATCGATCTTGGAACCGCCAACACCTGCGTCTTCGCGCGCGGTCGCGGCATTGTCCTCAACGAGCCGTCGATCGTGGCGTTCAATGTCGCCAAGGGAGAGATCGAGGCGGTCGGTATCGAAGCGCACGAGATGCTCGGGCGCACGCCGTCGAATATCAAGCCGGTGCGGCCGATGAAAGACGGCGTCATCGCGGATTTCGAGGCGGCCGAGAAGATGCTGATGCACTTCGTGCGCAAAGCGCACGGCAAGCGTTCCTTCATGCGGCCGCGCCTCGTGATTGGCGTCCCGCCTGAGATCACCCCCGTCGAGCGAAGAGCGGTGAAGGACAGCGGCTTCAGGGTCAAGGCCAGCGAGGTCTATCTGGTCGATGAGTCGATGGCAGCGGCGATCGGGTCGGGGCTGCCGATCACCGAGCCGGCCGGCAACATGATCATCGACATCGGCGGCGGCACCACCGACATCGCCGTCATCTCGATGGCGGGCACGGTCTACGGCAGGTCGCTCCGCGTCGCCGGCGATGCGATGGACGAAGCGATCATCCAGTACATGCGCAAGGCGTGCGACCTCCACGTCGGCGAACGCACCGCCCAACAGATCAAGTTCGACATCGGCTCGGCGGCGCCGCTCGACACGCCGCTCAAGCTCGAAGTGAAGGGGCGTCACGCGATCGAGGGCGTGCCGCGCACCGTCACCATAACGGACTGGCAGATTCGCGAGGCGCTCGCGGAGCCGCTTCGCCAGATTGTCCAGGCCGTGCGCGATTCGCTCGAACGCATCCCGCCCGAGCTCTGCGCCGACATCTACGACCGCGGCGTCGTCGTCACCGGCGGCGGCGCGCTGCTGCGCAATCTCGACAAGCGCCTGCGCGACGAAACCGGCCTGCCGGTGCTCGTCGCCGAGAACCCGCTGACCTCAGTGGTCATGGGGGCGGGCATGATGCTCTCGGACATGCCGCTCCTTAAGAAAGTCGCGTGGGATTAGAGATCAATCCCTAATCCCTAATCCGGCAATCCCTAATCCCGGAATCGTTGAATCCTAGGAATCCTCGAATCCTGAATCACTGAATCCGGTACGCCGCGTGCTCCTCGATTCCGTATGGCGAAGAAGATCGAGGATCTGCCCATACATTCGAAGGTCGAAGCGTTCTGGAGCGCAATAAACGCGATCCTGGATAAGCCGGCGGTACGCAAGGATTCCGTTCTCCACGACGAGATCTCGCGCGCGAATGAGTCGATCCCATCCAACATGGTCGAGGGGTTTGAGCAGGGAACCGACCGCGCCTTCGCGCACTTTCTCACGTACTCCAAGGGATCGATCGCAGAGGTCCTGAAGCGGCTCCGCAAGGCGTACTACCGCCGCTACATCGATGCCGACGAGTTGAACGCGAGAATCGCCCAGGGCGAAGAGCTCGGGAAGATGCTCGGCGGCTTCATCAAGTATCTGCAGGGATGCGACTTCAAGGACCGCGGCCACCACCGCGCCGCTGAGAAACGCAACCGCAGGATTAAAACGTCACCGTAGACTGGGATTCAAGGACTCGACGGATTGAAGGATTCGACGGATTCAAGGATCCGACGGATACAAGGATTCGAACGATTCGGGGATGAGGGATTCGCGGATTAGGGATTAGGGATTCACGATCTTGAACCACGCCGCCACTTCGTGTTGAAAGTCCTCGGTCGGTTTACCGCCGAGGGCTTCCCGCACGGATTCCTCGGTTCCCGTGACCTCGAACAGCTCGACGAACATCTCGATGAGGAACGCGCGATCGTCGATCGACGATCGAACGCGAGAGGGCGCGCCGCCGGACATCTCGATGCCGAAGTGATGGCCCCCCGATTCGGCGAGCAGCCGCAGAAAGACGCGGTCGCTCTCGTCTCCTTCGTTCCGCCCGCCCGACGCCAGGATCCGCGTCTCCTCGCCGTCGGAATCGCAATACAGCTTCGTCTTCGACGGCAGCACGATCATCCAGGCGCTCCACGACGCTCCGTCATGCCACGTGAGTGCGAGCAGCGTCCGCGATCGGAGGCTCTCGACGTCGAAGCGCCGCGCCGCGTCGCCCAGTGCCTCCTCGATCACTTCGTCCATGAGAATCGGTTCCGACGGGATGCGCAGCGGCCACAGCTCCTCGCGCCCGCGGAATTGCCGCACGCGCCGATCCAGCGCTTCGAGTGCCGCGACGCGTGCCTGACGTGAGTTCATGTGCGGCCGGCGCACAGGCGCACAAGGACAATCTCGTCATCGACCCTCAAAACCGTGATGACGGCGGCCTTGGCGCGCCGCGCGAGCGTACGCAGTAACCCGTAAGGTTGCAGTGACTTGCGGGTATTACTCCGGGGCGGGCATATCCGTTGCTCTATCGCACGGTTTACCCGTTGAAAGGGGGAACCCATGAACATCACCCGCACAGTCGGCGCGGCGATCGGGCTGATCGCAGTGCTTCTATTCTTCGCGTCACTGACCTTCGAGCAGAACCGCGCGGTCTCGCTCATCTCGCGCCCGACGACGACCGCTAATCGATAGCGATCTTTACGATCGCCTTCTTCACGGTGCCGCTGCCCGCCAGCGGCGCGTGCGCGTCGTCCGGGAAAAAGATCGCAAAAGTGCCGGCAGGAAGCGACAGCCACGTTGCAGGGCTGTCGCTGAAGAACCCGACGTCGCGCTCGTCGTTGAACGCGCCGGCTGGTTGCGCGCACTCGGCCAATGGCCTCCATCCGATCTCCTCGTGACCCTCGATCGTGAACTGAATGTCGATATGACGCCGGTGCGCCTCCAGACGGGCGCCCGTGCGTCCGCGGCCTTCCATGTGATCGATCGACACGTACGTGCGATCGCCATCGATCGCATGGCGCACGCTGTGACGCTCGGGATTGACCGATCCTGACGCGAGCTCCACCCAGTCAGCGTGCGCGAGGAATTCGAACGCCTTCGCGAATTCGGGGTGGAGAGGTACGTATCGTCGGCAATGCGCCAGCGTGTCGATAACCATGTGCCGATCGTAGCAGGCTCCCCCGACGCTGGCAGAATTGTGCGCCGCGCACGATCCCGTAATCACGCCACGGCACTCCCCAGGGCTGACGGCGCATTTTGACGCCGTCCGGCTGGTATGACCCTTGCGGTTTCCTCCGCACCGCCGAAACCGAAGGGGGATTTATGCGCCGCATACTTCTGGCGTTTGCGATCCTGACGGGACTGATTCTGAGCTCCGTATCCCTCACCGCACAGCGCGCGACACGACCCGCGCAGCGGAATACGAGGATCGTCCAGTCCGCCGTGCAGCAGGAGCTGCAGCGCAACATCATCGTCCGCGATGCCGTCCGCGCCAGGCTTCCCGAGGGCACGAACCTGAACGCCGCGGCCGGTGGCTTTCGCCGGCTCGAGCTGTTCGTCGCGACGGTCGGTGCGTCGACCAATCTCGGGATTTCGTTCTTCGAACTGAAGCGGCGAATCGTAAACGATGGGATGACGCTCGGCCAGGCGATACAGGACATCCGGCCGACATCGAAATACTGGACCGAAGCGCGGCGCGCGGAGGACGACGCCGCCGCGATGATCCGCACCAGTGAAACCGTCGTGCTCACGGCGGAGAAGAAACCGTCGCGCTAGCCATCGCCTCCTTGTCGGGGCGGGCATGTAATCCCTGCCGATTCTGTAGTTGCGCCCATCCGGCTCGTAATCCCTCCTCTACGTGATCGTGATACGAAATCTGTTAAACCTAATTAACACAGTCATTTAAAACTGCCGGTCGTGCCGATTGCCATGGTATGGCCCTTGCGGAAACATCCTGGTCGGGGTCTGAAGACGGCCCCGGAGCCAGGAGGCCAAATGCATCGCTCTATCTTCGCGATTGCGGCATGTACAGCATTGATTCTTAGTGGACCCGCGTACGCGCAACACGGGAAAGGCGGCGGAAAGCCGACGACGACTCCGTCGTCGACGCACGTCAAGAGCAGCCCGACGAAGCCGACCAACAGCGGCGCGACGACGCACGGCAAGAGCAGCGCAACGACGCAGACGACGCATGGGAACAGCGCGTCGCACGGACCGGCGACCAAGCCGACCAGCAGCGGCACCGTGACGCACGGCAAGAGCGGGGAAACGCACGGCGGCAGCACGAAGCGCGCCGACACCAGCTCGACGGCGACGAAGAAGTCATCGACCACCACGTCGAGCACCTCCACCACATCGAAAACCGGAACCGGATCGACGACGACGTTGACGCCGGTTCAGCAGAAGCTCGTGAAGAATACGAACCTCGCGGACAAGCTGCGCACGCGGCTGCCCGGCGTCGATCTGTTGACGGCGGCGGACGGCTTCAAGAACCTCGGTCAGTTCGTCGCGGCGGTGAATGTCTCGGCAAACCACCCCGGGGTGGAGTTCACGGAACTGAAGACCCGCATGGTGGACCAGGGCATGAGCCTGGGCCAGGCGCTTCAGGACGTGAAGAAGACGGCCAACGTCACCGCTGAAGTGACGAAAGCCCAAACCGAAGCGGATGCGATGATCAAGGCGTCGACGACGCCGACGAGTACCACGTCGACGACGACGACAACGTCGTCCAAGAAGCCCAAGACGAAGTCGACCGGAGACAAATAGCGATGAGGCGAAGCGGCGCTTCGCCGAAGACGTATGTTGCCGTGGCGGCGGCGGTGCTGGCGTGGCCGGCACTCGCCGCCGCGCAGGGCAACAGCGCGTTCGGCCACAGTCACAACGGTTCGCGCGTTACCGCCCCGTCATCCACCACGTCATCGTCCTCATCTTCCGGGTCGGGGTCGTCCGGCGGCGCGAGTGAAGGGCAGACGTACGGCGTCGACGTGCGCAATTTCGGCACGTGGCTCGACGACGCGTCGGTGATGGGGAAGGGAAATGGTTTTGTCACGTTCGGGTTCGCGTACTGGCGCGGCCCGGGGTTCCGCGAGTTCGATCTGCCGATGCTGGACAGCGGCCTCGCTGTCCATGAGCGCGTGCAGTTCGGTATGAGCTTTCCCTACTACTACGCCAGCGAGCCGGGCGGTCCAGTGGCGCGCGGTTTCGGCAACGTCTACCTGACGTCAAAGGTGCAGCTTCGCGACCCGGCCGCGCACGCGATCGGCCTTGCGGTCACGCCGATGCTGGAAGTGCTCGATGCCGCGCCGGTACCCGGAGGTGGCCGCGTGAACTGGGCTCTCCCGGCGAACGTGGAGTTCCGGCGCGACGGATGGCGGGCCTTCGGAAGCGGCGGCTACTTCTCCCGCGGCGCATTGTTTGCGAGCGGTGCGATCGAAGCCGCGCTGTCGGAACGCGCCTGGGTGATGGGGAGCCTGAGCCAATCGTACTCGACGAAGGCGGACGAACTGACGGCAGCGCTCGCACTGCCGCGGGGTCAGACCGACGTAACCGGCGGGTTGACAGTTGCAATCAATCCGAGGATGGCGGTGTACGGGACTGTGGGGCACACGATCTCGAACCGCGAAACCAACAGCGGCACCCTGAACGTGACCGGCGGAGTGTCGTTCAACTTCACGCGGTGATTGGCGGCCCATAAAGGGCCGCCCCACAACCGTAGGCCGGGGCTTTACGCCCCGGCGACCCGCAGGCCGTCGATCGCCGCCTGGCGGCTTCCTTCAATCTTGACCCTCGCGGTCAATCCCGCCAGTTCCAGCGTATTCCGCACCGCCTCGCAGACCCCGCACAGAATCAATGTGTCGGCCCCATCGGCGGTGTCGCGCAACGCCGCCAGGCCCAGTCCCGACACGTAGTCGACGCCTTCCAGGTCCACGACGACACTGGATGCCTGCCGGCGGGCGGCGTCCAACGCCTCCGCGAACCTTGGAGCGGTCAGCCGTCCCACCCGTCCCCTGGCGGTGACGATCGCGCCTCCGGGTACCGGTACCACCGAAGTTTCGAGCCCCCAGGTTCCCACTAACCATTTATATACACACGATTTGGGGAAGCGTGCTAACTTCTGGCCCTCCCTTGGTCACCAACTTTTCGACGCGAGCGGTGTATTTGGACCAGAGTGTTGACGACCAGACGGCAGTCACGCGATGTCTTGCAGGGGATTCCGCAGCCTTCGAGGAACTCGTCGTCCGGTATCAGCAGGTGCTCTTTACAGTCGCTGTTCGAATGCTGGGGAACGAAGAGGATGCCCGCGACGCTGCGCAAACCACCTTCGTCAAGGTCTTCGAGCATCTTCGAACCTACGACCCCCGACACCGGTTCTTCAGCTGGATCTACCGGATTCTGATGAACGAGTGTCTCAACGTCCGCCGCCGCCCTTTTCTGGTCCGGAAGCACTCGACGTTCGAGGACGGTATCGCGCCGCGGCCGGACGCGGACCTGGTCGAGAGCGCGGAGCGGCGCGCGGCGGTGAAGAAAGCGATCCTCGAGCTGCCGCAGACCTATCGCGAAGTGATCGTGCTGCGGCACTTCGCGTCGCTCAGCTACGAAGAGATAGGCGAGGCGATCGGAATTCCTCTGAAGACAGTGAAATCGCGGTTGTACAGCGCGCGGCATTTGCTCGCCGGGCGGCTGGGCGCATGGGTGTGACAGATGAGTGAACGCGAAGAGGCGCTGCTGCACGCGGCGATTGACGGCGAGCTGACGGGCGACGAGTTGGTCGAGCTCGAACGGCTGCTCGCGCGCAGCGAAGAGGCGCGCGGGCGATTCGAGTCGCTGCAGCGCCTCGCCGGGCTCGTCGAAGAGCTTGGCAGCGTGGCGCCGCCCGCGGGTTTTTCGCGTGCAGTTGCGAACGTCGTCTGGAACCGGAAACCAACCAGACATACCGGCGGGTTCGATACCGAGGGAGGCAGGTTCATGGCAAGGAAGGCGCTCATTGGATTAGCCGCGGCCGCAGCGGTCGTGCTTGTGGTGTTTATGATCACCGGGTATCCGCCTGTCGGCAAGGACACACAGGGAACGATCGGCCAGGCCCAGCGTTA
Source organism: Acidobacteriota bacterium (assembly GCA_046731735.1). Classification (GTDB taxonomy): domain Bacteria; phylum Acidobacteriota; class Vicinamibacteria; order Vicinamibacterales; family 2-12-FULL-66-21; genus JALZOC01. Next base: position 4,916 of record JBKPLP010000087.1, on the reverse strand, counting down.
CCAGGCCGCGCAGCCGCAGCTGGCGGCGAAGGATGTGAAGCTCGGCGACACGGCCGCGCAGCAGTTCATGCAGACCGACGTCTTCGATCGATTGATCAAGGACGAGACGTCGCGCAAGTTGTTGTCCGATGCCGCCATGCGGCAGGCGCTGGGGGATCGCGCGCTCATCGCGGCGCTGGGCGACAGCGCGGTCCAGAAGGCGCTGGGCGACGCAGCGTTGAAGGCCTTCATGAAGAGCGACGCCGCCCCGCGGCTGATCGGGAATGATGCGGTCTCCCGGTTGCTGCGCGACGACGCGAGCGCGCGAGAGCTGATTGCCTTGGCAAAGGACCAGGCCGTCGCCGCCGACGGTGTTGCGCGGGCCGGCCGCACGGATTCAGCATTGGCGGGAGCCGCGCGCGACCAGGCAATTGCCGCCGCGCTGAAGGACAACATGGTGGCGCAGTCGCTCCGGCAAGACGCCACGCAGCGAGCCGTGAACAGCGGCGCGCTCAGCATCGCGATGCGGGTAGACGCGTTACGGGGGGCATTGAAGGCCGACGCGATGCGGGAAGCGGTGGGCACGGGCTTGCTGCAGCAGGCGCTCCAGTCGAATTCATTTGCCCAGGCGCTCAACGCGAACGGATTCGCCGCCGCGGTCAATTCCGCGCAGTTCGCCGCCGCACTGCAGCGCTAACGCGCTGAAAAGGTAAACGGCAGGTAAAAGGGAGAAGGTTTCTACCTTTTACCTTTTACCTTTTACCTTCTACCTAACACGCGCATCGCACATAATTCCCTGGGCGATGCGCATCGCGCACGGCGTTTTCCTCCTCACAATCACTCTCGCAGCCCCGGCATCGGCGCAGCTCGCGGTCGTCGACGTGCCGAGCCTGCGCCTCGTCTATCTCGACCCTTCGGAAACATTCCTCGTTCCGCACGCCGCGCGCACGGCACTGAACTCGCTCGCCTTCCAGCGTAAGCTGTTCGATTTCAATCCCAAGGATCCGGTCATCCTGCTGCTGACCGACATCTCTGACAGCGGAAACGCCGGCGCGACCGTCGTCCCGCGCGACGTCGTCACCGTCGAGATCGCGCCGCTCAACTTTGCTTTCGAGACGATCGCCGGCAACGAGCGGATGAACATCCTGATGAACCACGAGCTGGTACACATCGCGACGATGGACCAGGCGGCGGGAGCGGATCGGATGTTCCGGCGCCTGTTCGGCGGCAAGGTCGCGCCGGTGCCGGATCATCCCGAATCGATCCTGTATTTCCTGATGACGACGCCGCGCGTCGCGTCGCCGAGGTGGTATCACGAGGGGATTGCCGTGTTCGTCGACACGTGGATGTCGGGCGGTCTTGGACGCGCGCAGAGCGGCTACGACGAGATGGTCTTTCGCTCGATGGTGCGCGACGGGACGCGGTTCTACGATCCCCTCGGCCTGGTCGCCGCAGGCATCCAGTCGGATTTCCAGACGCAGGTGAACTCGTACCTGTATGGTACGCGGTTCATGGTCTGGCTGGCACGCCGCTATTCGCCGGAGCGCGTCATCGAGTGGGTCTCGCGGCGGCCGGGCAGCCGGCCGTACTATGCCGCGCAGTTCAAACACGTGTTCGGCACCAGCCTGCAGAGCGCGTGGGCACAGTGGCAGGCGGATGAACGGGTCTTTCAGCAGCGCAACCTCGAGGCGATTCGCAAGTACCCGGTCACCGCGTACCGCGACATCACGCGGCGTGCGCTCGGCTCCGTGTCGCGCGCCTTCTACGATCCAGCGGGGAAGAAGATCTACGCCGCGTTCAATTACCCGGGCGTCGTCGCGCACGTCGGCGCCATCGGCGACGACGGCCGGATCCACAAGCTGGTGGACATCAAGGGACCAACGCTGTTTACGGTGACGTCGCTCGCCTGGGATCCGTTCGAGCGCGTCCTGTATTACACGCGCGACAACGCGTCGCTCCGCGATCTGATGCGCCTCGATCCGGCGACCGGCCGTCAGCAGCGGCTGCAGAAGGACGGCCGGATCGGCGACCTGGCGTTCAACCGCGCGGACCGATCCCTCTGGGGTATCCGCCACTTGAACGGCATCTGCACGCTCGTCCGGATGGAGCCGCCGTATCGCGAGTGGAAGCAAATCGTGACCTGGCCGTACGGCACCGTCATGTACGACCTCGACGTCTCGCCCGACGGCTCGACGATCTCCGCGTCGTTCGGCGAAATCAGCGGCAAGCAGGAAGTGCGCATCTTCGAGACGAAGGCGCTCACCGGCCCCGATGCGGAGCCGATCGCCAGGTTCGACTTCGGCACCGCGGTGCCGAACGGCTTTACCTTCAGTCCCGATGGGCGCGCGCTCTACGGCAGCTCCTACTACACCGGGGTGTCCAACATCTTCCGGTTCGATCTCACGACCGCGAAATGGGACATCGTCAGCAACGCGGAAACCGGGTTCTTCCGGCCGGTGCCGCTGGACGACGGCGGCCTGATCGTGTTCCGATACTCGGGCGAAGGCTTCGTGCCGGCGCGGATCGATCCGCGTCCGCTCGAGGACGTCGGCGCGATCACGTTTCTCGGGCAGCAGCTTGCGGAAGAGCACCCCATCGTCAAGGACTGGACGGTGGGATCGCCGCTGGAAGTGCCGTTCGATTCGATGGCCAGGCGCGACGGCAAGTACCGGCTTGCCGGCGGGCTGCGGCGCGAGTCGTTTTACCCGGTATTCCAAGGTTACAAAGACACGGGCGCCGTCGGGATGCGGTTCAACTTTTCCGACCCGCTCCAGTTCAATCGCGCGAACGTCGTTCTCTCGTACTCGCCGGCCGGCGCGCTGCCGGCGTCCGAGCGCGTGCACCTCAAGGCGGAGTACGAGCGCTACGACTGGCGCGGACACGCGCAGCTCAACGCCGCCGACTTCTATGATTTCTTCGGCCCGACGAAGACCAGCCGCAAGGGCTACTCGGTCATGCTGGCGAAGAAGCAGAATCTGATCTTCGATCTGCCGCATCGGCTGGACCTCGACGTCGGTGGGCGCTTCGCCGGCAATCTCGATCGGCTGCCGGAGTTTCAGAACGTCGCGGTCAACGTGAACAAAGTGTTCACGCTGCACGCGACGCTGACCGACAGCGACATGCGCCATTCGCTCGGCCACGTCGACGAGGAGACGGGGCACAAGTGGGTGCTGGCCGCGCAATCCGACCAGGTCGACGGCACGATGGTGCCGCGTTTCCTCGGAGCACTGCACCGCAGCCTGTTCGTGCCGGCGGGGCATTCGTCGATCTGGTTCCGCGGCGCCGCCGGCTTCTCGCCGCACGATCGGTCGCATCCGTTCGCGAACTTCTACTTCGGCGGGTTCGGCAACAACTGGGTCGACCGCGGCGACGAGAAGCGATATCGCGAGGTCTTCAGCTTCCCGGGCGCAGCCTTGAACGAAATCGCCGGACGCACGTTCGTGAAATCGATGCTCGAATGGAACCTGCCGCCGCTGCGGTTCCGTCACGTGGGGACGCCCGGTTTCTACGCGTCGTGGGCGCGTCCGGCGCTCTTCGTGGGAAATATCGCGGCCAATCCCGAGTCGCATTCGCTGCGCCGTGTCGTGACCGACGTGGGCGCGCAGGTGGATTTCCGGTTCGGTCTCCTGTCGACGCTGGACATGACGGTGTCGGTTGGCGGCGCGTACGCGTTCGAAGACGGCCGTCCGCCGCGGCGCGAAGCGATGCTGTCAATCAAGATCCTGAGGTAATGCTGAGCGCTGCAGCGGCGTTGCTGCCGGTCGTCGGGTTCCTGATAGCGCTCTTCTTCATGGACAGCTTCAAGCTGGTGCCGGCGCGGGCGATCGTCCTCGCGCTGCTGGTCGGAGCCGTCACCGCGCTCACCGCGCTGTGGCTCTGGCCGTCGCTGCACCGCCCCGGTTTGTCGACCGTGTCGGCAATCCGCTATGTCGCCCCGGTGCTCGAAGAAGGGCTGAAAGCGTCCATTATCGTGTTCCTGTTGCTGCGCGGCCGCGCGGGGTTTCTCGTCGACGCGGCGGTGCTGGGCTTTGCGGTGGGAGCCGGGTTCGCGGTCGCCGAGAACATCGTGTACCTGGGCGCGCTGCGCCACGCATCGCTGGCGCTCTGGCTTGTTCGCGGGTTCGGCACCGCGATGCTGCACGGCGGCGCGACGTCGATTTTCGCCATCCTCGCTCGCGCCCTGACCGACCGCTATCCCGATCGGCTGCACCGGGCATTCATTCCGCCGCTGCTCGTTGCCGTCGTGATTCACTCGGCGTTCAACCACCTGCCGCTGCCGCCGGCGGGGTTGACGGCCGTGATCATGATCGTGCTGCCCTTGCTGCTGATCGCCGTCTTCGACCGCAGCGAGCGCGCGACGCGTGAATGGATGGGGGCGGGCATGGACCTCGACATCGAAGTCCTGCAGCTCGTCGGCTCCGAGCATTTTGCCCTGACGCGGTTCGGCCAGTATCTGGAGGAGCTGCGTTCGCGCTTCCCCGCAATCGTCGTCGCCGATATGTATTGTCTGCTGCGGCTCGAGCTCGAACTGTCGGTCCAGGCACGCGCGTTCGTCATGGCGCGCGAGGCCGGCCTCGAGCTGCGCGCCGACGACGATCTCACCGTGAGCCTCGCCGAGCGCGAGTACCTACAGCAGTCGATCGGCCGCACGGGGCTGCTCGCGCTGCGCCCGCTGCAGGTGACGGGCTTACGCGACCGATGGCACAGGAATCTACTCCAGAGCTGACGCGTTACGGGAGCTGACGCTGTCCGTTACCGGAACTGACGCTGTCCGTTACGGGAGCTGACGCGCTTAACGGACAGCGAAGCGCCTAACGGACGGCGAAGATCCCCTAACGGACAGCGAAGATCCCCTAACGGACAGCGCACGCCCCCAACGAATAGCGAGTCATCTTTTCGCGTCCAAATCCAGTTCGTTGAGCGGCACATCCCAGTGC
>JBKPLP010000086.1:0-4698 GCA_046731735.1 Acidobacteriota bacterium | reverse complement strand
ACACTCGTCTCCGTGCGAATCGTCATGTCCATGCTTCGCAGCAGCGCGGGAATGAAAGCGGACAGAATGGGCGCGACCTCGAGTCCTTCGCGTCGCATGTCTTCAACAACGCCGACGATCGTCGCCCACCGACCGTCTTTGGGCGGTACCGCACCGCCGACCAAGCGCTTCCCGATCGCGCTTTCCCCCGCCCAGAACCGTCGCGCCATCGCTTGGTTGACGATCACGACGGGAGGCGAGCCCCGTTCGAGATCGCGATCGTCGAAGTCCCGTCCTTCGACGAGCTCGATCCGCATCGCACGGAAATATCCCGGCGTCACCGAGTCCATCACGAGCTTGGGCAAACGGCCGTCGGCGCCGGCGAACGCGCGTCCTTCTATGGTCACTTGCTGATCTGGATTCCGTCGGATGAAGAAGTCCGTGATGCCTCCGACGGCCACTACACCGGGCAGACCACTGAGCCGCTCTCGGGCGTCGAGAAAGAACCTTGGTGACGCCGGGCGGTCGATGCGCACGATCAGCAGGTTCTCCGCCGGATAGCCGGGATCTTCGGCCTGCACGCGGATAAAGCTTTTCGCAAGGAGCACCGCAGCGACGAGCAGCGTCATGGCGCCGGCGATTTGCGCCGTGACGAGTACATTCTGGAATCGATTCCGCGGTGGGCCAAACGGGTCCCGACTGCGGAAGGCGGCCGTCGCATCGGCCTTCGACGCGACCAGCGCCGGCATGCTGCCACAGAGCGCGACAACGATGAGGCCGCTCAGGAACGCGAGGACAACGGATGTCACGTCCAGCCCGATATCGTCCATCCTCGGCAGCCCCGCAGGTCCGTACGCCACGATCAATCGGACCAATCCGAATGCCAGCAGCAGGCCGGACACGCTCGCGACACCCCACAGACTCACCGTTTCGGCGAGAACCTGCCGGACCAACCGTGATCGTCCTGCGCCCAATGCGGCGCGCACCGCCAGCTCGCGGCGCCGGCGGATGGCGTGCGCCGCCATCAAACCCCCGGCGTTCGCGCAGGCGATAGCGAGCAGTGACAGCACGGCGCCGAACCCGAGCCACAAACCACGCCGTGTACGTGCGCCGATGACGTGATCCACCAGGGTGCCCACTCGGATGTCGCGATTCCGGTTTGCCGGATGCGCATCGCGCAGGCGGGCGGCGATGAGCGCCATCTCCGTTTTTGCGTCGTCGATTCCCACGTGCGGCTTCAGGCGGCCGATTACCTCGAAGCCGTCCCCCTCGCGATCTCGCTGCGCGCCCTGCCACCACCGCCCCAACACGGCCAGAGGCCGCCAGAACCTCGTGTCGGCCGTCGGCAGCTGAAAGGATCGCGGCATGACGCCGATCACGGTGTGGTCCTCGCCGGCGATCGAGAGCGTCCGGCCGAGGACATCGCTGGATCGGGCGAACTGGCCTTGCCAGAGGTCCTCACTGAGCACGACGACACGCTCGCCTCGTGCGAACTCCTCGCGCGAGAACGTGCGCCCGATGAGCGCCGGGACCCCGAGAAGTTCGAAAAACTCGGAACCGACGAGTCCCTCCTGCGCGCGCTGCGGCTCGTCGGTGCCGGCAAAGACGACCCGGCTGACGCTGGTGCGTCGATACACGGTCATGCCCGCAAACGCAGCGCTTTGCCGCTGCCAGTCGAGGAAGTTGGCGCCAGATGTTCCGTCGAACTGATTCTGAAGGATCGTGTGCGTACTGAGGATGGCAAGCTCGCCGGGCCGCGCGTAGGGCAGCGGACGCAGCGCGATGCCATGCAAGACGCTGAACATCGCAACGGTCGCGCCGATGCCAACCGCGAGAATCAGCGTCACCGAGACTGCGAAGAGTCGCTCGCGACTCAGCGCGCGAAACCCCAGCCGCACGTCGCCGACGAGCGTGTAGAGCCACTGGAGCGGCCGCACGTCGCGGCATTCGTCCTTCGCCAGATCCAGCGTGCCGAACTCGAGGTTAACCCGCCGGCGGGCTTCTTCCGGCGAGAGTCCAGCGGCGAGGTAGTCGTCGAGCTGGCGTCGCACGTGGAAGCGCAGCTCCGCGTCCAGATCCGCTTCGCGCGAGCGGCGCCGCCACAATCGGGTCCAAGCCATCATGAGGCGCCTTCTTCGGCGGCGCGAAGGATGCCGCCTACCGCGGCCGCCAACCGGTTCCAGCTCGCGCGGGAGTTGTCGAGTTGTGCGCGTCCCTTCTTGGTCAGACGGTAATACTTCGCCTCGCGGCCCGTCTCCGATGCGCGCCACTCCCGCGCGAGCAACCGGCGGTTCTCCAGGCGGTGGAGCGCCGGATACAACGAGCCCTGCCGCACTTGGATGACGTCATTGGACATCTGCCGAAGCCGCTGCGCGATGGCGTAGCCGTGGTGGGGGCCGGTCCCGACGATCGTGAGAATCAACAGGTCGAGGGTGCCCTGCGGGAGCTCGGATTTCGCGGTCGGCGTCATGATGCCTTTCGCTTCGACACGTAGCGTAGCACAGGAATATGTCGAAGCCAATGGTGTTGGCGAGATGGCCTACGAGGACGAGAAGGACGCGAGAACACCTCCGCTACGCCGCGGTCGGTTACTCCACTTGACAGCCTAGTAATTCAATGGCATTGTCCGCGCGGCGGTTCACTTGGATGTCTAGCGAAGTCGAGCTCTTACAGGGCGCCTTGGATCTCATTCTATTGCGCGCGCTGGAGGCGATGGGGCCCCAGCACGCCTACAGTCTCGCCGCCCGTCTTGAACAAGTGTCCAAGCCCCGTCTCACGCTGAAGCAGGGCACGCTGTATCCAGCGCTCGTTCGCCTCGAGCAGAACGGCTGGATCAAGGGCAGTTGGCGCAGGACCGAGAACAATCGCGAGGCCAAGTACTACAGCATCACCAAGGCAGGCACGCGCGCGCTCGCGAAGGAAACTGAGCGGTGGCGACGCCTGGCCGGATTTGTCGACGCTCTTCTGCTCAACGAGCCGTAGCAATGGCTACTTTTCGACGATTCCTGCTTCGTCTCGTCAATTTCTTCCAACCGCACCGCGCCGAGTCCGAGCTCGAACGCGAGCTGGCGGCGCACCTCGGTGTCCTCGAGGACGAGTACAAGCGTCGGGGGCTGACCGATGCCGACGCTCGCCTGGCGGCTCGACGCGCCCTTGGTGGAGTGGCGCGGGCGAAGGAGCTGCATCGCGATGCGCGGTCGTTCCTGTGGCTCAACGACCTCCGGCAGGACACCCGATTCGCGGTGCGCGCGCTCCTGCGCGCGCCTGGGTTCACCGCGGTCGTCGTCGGCACCCTCGCGCTCGGCATCGGCGCCAACACCGCCATCTTCAGCGTCGTCCATGCCGTGCTGCTCCGCTCGCTGCCGTATCCCGGTGCGGATCGGTTCGTCCGAATCGCCATCCAGTTCGATCCAGGCGATGGGAGCGGATCGAAAACGTCCGCCGCTCCGGTGAGCTTTCAAGATCTCGAGGTCCTTCGGTCCCGCTCTCGGACGCTGTCGAATCTGGGTACCTACGGGCCGGAGGCTGTGACGCTGAGCGGACGCGGGGAGGCCGTCCATCTGAACGGCGTTCGGATATCGCCCCAGGTCATGGCGATGCTCGAAGCGACGCCGCTGATGGGCCGGCTGCTGGAGCCACGGGAAGAGGCGGCCGGCCTTGACCGGGTCGTGGTCATCAGTTACTCCATGTGGCAACGCCGTCTCGGTGCAGACGCTGCGATTCTTGGAAAGACGATCGTGCTCGACGGCATTCAATACGAGGTTGTCGGCGTCATGCGTCCCGGCTTTCAGTTTCCGAACGCCGACGCGGAGTTCTGGACGCCCTTGGTCTGGCGACCCGGGCAACGGTCGACGGTCGTCGGGCGCCTGACCGCCGGCGCCTCGTTCCTGACAGCAAGCACGGAGGTCAACGACCTGATGCGGCTCGCGCGGGAGGAGGGCCGCTCCGCTGGTGGGTCGTCGCCGATCGGTGGACCACCGCCTCCGCCAGGATCCCGTGCCGGCGCTCCGCCGCCTCCGCCAGGGCCCGGTGCTGGCCCTCCGCCGCCTCCGCCCGGACCAGGTGCTGGCCCTCCGCCGCCTCCGCCAGGACCAGGTGCAGGACCGTCACCTCCACCGAGCGGGGGCGCGGCCAAGGACGCTGGGACCCTCCGTTCGGAGCCGATCCCGACGCGGTTCTTCGTCGTCGCCCTGCATGATGTGGTGATCGCCGGCGCGAAAACGCCTCTCGTGATCCTGTCCGGCGCGGTCGGGTTCGTACTGCTTATTGCGTGCGTCAACGTCGGCGGGTTGCTCCTCGCGCGAGGCATCAGGCGCGAACGCGAGATCTGGGTTCGGCTGGCGCTCGGTGCGGGCCGCAGCCGGGTGGTGCGACAACTCGTGACCGAGAGCATGCTGCTGACGCTGGTCGGCGGTTTCGCGGGAATCTGGCTGGCGGTGAGCGGGGTGCGATGGCTTCGGGTGTTCGGCGCCGGCATGCCGCGGCAGGACCTCGGCGTGTCGTCCGTCGTGCCGCGTCTCCACGAAGTCGGCATCGACGGGACGGTACTGCTGTTTTCCCTCGGCGTTTCCGTCGTCGCTGGGCTGGCGTGCGGGCTCGCGCCGGCGTTGTGGCAATCGCATGTCGAGGCGCGTGGCGAGTTGGCGCGCGAGACGAGCCTGTCCGCGCCGGGGTTCAACTTGTTCCGTCGCTCGCGCGGGCGCGCGCTGCTTGTCGTCG
>JBKPLP010000085.1:0-23140 GCA_046731735.1 Acidobacteriota bacterium | reverse complement strand
GGCACGCTCATCAGCGAGGCGCGCCCGGCGTGGAACGACGAGCGCGGGTTCGCGAACCTGCGCATTCCCGGCGCCGGGCTCGACGAAGTATTCGGCGCCCGCGAACGCGAACTGCGCTCCGGCGAGCCGATCACATTCATGACCGAACGCGACCTCGACGGTGCGCTCGCGCCGCTTGCGAACCGGCCGTTCAACGGCACCGCATTCGCGGAACATCTGGAAGTTACCGGTGCTGACACGCGCGTACTCGCGCGCTTCGCCGGCGGCGACGCCGCGATGACGCTGTCGCGGTATGGCGACGGCCGCGCGATCCTGATCGGGACGTTCCCGTCCGCCGCGTTCGAGCAGCAACCAGAGAAGGAGCGTGCGACCGGCGAACTGCTGCAGCGGTTGATCGCATTCGCGGGCGTCGCGCCCGAAGTCCGGATCGATGGTGCGTCCGGCCTCGTCGAGGCGCGCGTTCTCGAATCGTCCGGTGCGATCGTGATCATCGCGCTGAACCATTCCGATACAGCGCAGAAGGTCACATTCTCGTTCGCCCCATCGATCCCGGAAGCAATCTGGCAGAACATGGAGACCGGATCGCAGGTGAACTTCGTGCAGGCAGCGAACGGGCCGACATATACCCACACCTTCGACGCCCGTGACGCCATGGTGCTCGTTCGAGGCAAGAGGTTGCAATGAAGATCACAATCGCTGGGCTGGTCGCCGCCGCCACCCTCACCGCATTTGCCTTTCATTCGAGCGGCTGGGCGCAGGCGCCGCGGCCGAGCCAGCACGGCTCGGTCAGCCAGCAGATCGCCAACACCACCATCACGATCGAATACAACCGGCCGGTTGCACGCGGGCGGGCGATCTTCGGCTCGCTGGTGCCTTACGGCCGGGTGTGGTGTCCCGGCGCGGACAACTGCACGACGATCCAGGTGTCGACCGACGTGAAGATCAACGGCCAGTCACTGGCACGCGGCACCTATTCCGTCTGGGCCGAGCCGGAGCAGGATCGCTGGACGATGATCTTCAACAGCGCGCAGCCGGTGTTTCATACGCGCTACCCGGCGGACAAAGATGTTTTGCGCGTTCAGGTCGTCCCACGCCAGGGCTCGCACATGGAAACGCTGGCCTTTTACTTCCCGGTCGTGGACGGCACACACGCGGAACTGGCCCTGCACTGGGGAACGGTCGTCGTCCCGCTGTCGATCGACGTGCCATGAATGCATCCGATCGATCTGATGGATGAAGACGTCTCGTTGCTGGAGCGTGCGCCGGTGAAATGCACGGCGGCTACTTCAACGCACTGCTGAACAGCAGATCGTGATCGCCAGGCGGCTCGAAGCCCGCCAGCCGCACCGCGGCCGCGATCTGCGCCCAATGCCGCGCCTCGTGCAGCAGGATGTGAAACAACAGCTTCCTCGTGGTCAGTGGCATCTGCACGCCTCGAATGTCGAAGGTCCGCACCGTGTCGGGGTCGAGGTCCAGGTCGGAGGCGTACTGCTCGAGCTCGCGCCGAACCGAGGCCCCGTAGTCGAAGAGTGGCGCGGCATTGTTTCCGGTGAGTCCTGTCTGCTCGACGACCGGCTGCGACTGCAGCCGCTGCAGGTGGCGCCGCTCCACGAGAAAGATGTGATCCACCAGCTTGCCGACGGTGGCGAATCGCGCGCCGGGCTGTACCGGCGCATCGACCGCTCCCGGGTGCTCGACGAACCACGCCCGCCATTTGTCCCGCTCGCCGTTCGTGTAGCGGACCAGCTCCTCGAACGTCAACGCCAGCGTCATCGAAGGATCTCGTCGATTTCAACCGCCTTGATCGGGCCGAGGTTCAACGCCTTGATCGCGGGCTCGATCACTTTGCGATCGCCGACGACCACGATGGCGAACTTGTCGGGCTGGATGTACTTCTCCGCCACCCGCTGCACATCAGCAGGCGTGACGGCGCGGACGCGCTGCGTGTAGGTGGCGTAATAGTCGGCGGGCAGGTTGTAGACGAACATCTGCGCCAGCGAATTGGCCAGCGAACCGGTGGTTTCGAAGTTGCGCGGCATCAGCAGCGCGAGATAATTCTTCGCCTTCTCGACTTCGTCCGCAGGGACCGCCTTCCTGATTCCGTCGAGCTCCTTGAAGAACTCAGTCAGAGATTCCGACGTCTTGTCGGTCTGAACACCGGCCGCGGCGTAAAACGGGCCCGCCGATCCCCGCATATCGAACCGCGAGCTCGCGCCGTAGGCGTATCCGTGCTCTTCGCGCAGGTTCTGATTGAGCCGCGAGGTGAACGCTTCGCCGAGAATCGTGTTCATCACCCGGAGCGCGAAGTAGTCGGGCGTCGATCGTGGCACGCCGACCCAACCGATACGGATCTGCGACTGCGCGGCGCCCGGCTTGTCGACGATGTAGATCTGGCGCGACGTGAGCTGGGCAGCGGCGGGGACCGCTGTCGTCTGAGCCGCCGCGCCTTTCCATGCGCCGAACACCGGCTCGAGCCGCGCGAGGGCAGTCTCAGGGGTGACATCGCCCGTGACAATCAACAGCGAGGCGGCAGGCACGTAGTGCGTCGCGTGGAACTGCTTGAGATCGGCGACGGTGAAACCTTTCAGCGTCGCGGACGTCCCGAACGCCATGGTCCCGTATCGATGCTGTGGTCCGAACACGATGCGCGGGAACGCAAACTGAACGAGCGTGGCGGGATCGTCTTCGGCCTGCACGATCGACGTCAGCAGGTCCTCGCGCACGCGCTTCAGTTCGTCCTCCGGGAACGTCGGACGCAGGGCCACGTCCGCCATGATCGGCAGCGCGTCTCCGAGACGCGCCACCGGCACCTGAAGATCGACGTACGACGCGTCGGACGTGCTCGACGTCGAGAGATTCGCGCCGAGATAGTCCACCGCATCGGCAAGCTGCAGGGCGTCGCGACTGCCGGCACCCTCGTCGAGCATTTCGGCCGTGAGATTCGCGATGCCGTACTTTCCGCGGGGATCCGATCCCGCGCCGGCTTTCACCGCCAGCGTCACGTGCGCGACCGGCACTTTGTGGAGCTCGACGATCCACACGGGCAGCCCGTTGGACAGGGTGCGCTTCTGGATGGCGGGCAGTTTCAGCGCCGGCGGCGGACCGGGTTTTGGCGCGACGGACCGGTCGGGCGCCTGCTGGGCAAAGAGCGCGACGGACGCGCTCGTCAGGATTGCCAGGAGAACCGAGCCCCGCGTCTTCATTTCTGATCCTTCCCGGGCTCGTTGCCCTTCATCGGCTCGACGACGAGCTCCACGCGGCGGTCCTTCGGCAGCCAGAAGGCTGCTGCGGCCTGGACGTCGTTCGCGTTGAGCGATCGATATCGCGAGAGATCCTCATTGAAGTAATCGGGGTTCCCGGTCGCGGTGTAATACGCGTTGAGCTGGTTGCCCTTTCCACTGAAGCCGCCGACGCTCTCCATCCGGTTCAGGAACGACGCTTCGATCTGATTGACGGCGCGCTCGAACTCGCGCGGCGCGGGGGCGTCCTTCTGCAGCTTCGCGAGCTCCTCGTCGACGATGCCGCGGATGCGATCGATGACTGCCTGCGGCGTCGTGCCGCTGGCCGGCGGGCGGGCGGTGACGACAACCTGAAACTGCGATCCGAGGCCTGACGAGGCCTGGAAGGCGCTGACGTCCTGCGCGATCTGGAGGTCGTATACGAGCCGTTTGTAGAGCCGTGAGTTCTTGCCGCCGGCCAGAATCTGCGAGACGACGTCGAGCTCCGCGTCGCCGGGGCTGTAGAACGCCGGCGTCAGCCACGAGATGTAGAGGCGCGGCAGCTGCACGCGATCCGGCATCGTCTTTTTCTGCACCGCGGTGAGCATCGCGTGCGGGTAATCGATCGGCGGCACCGGTCCGGCGCCCGCCTTGACGTCGCTGAACCACTTCTCGACCAGCGCGCGCGTCCTGGCCGGGTCGATGTCGCCGGCGATGACCAGGCTCGCGTTTGCCGGCTCGTAGTACTTCTTGAAGAACTCGACGACGTCCTCGTAGCTCGCGGCGGTGAGATCTTCCATGTAGCCGATCGTCGGCCAGCGATACGGGTGGCCTTCGGGGTAGAGCATCTTGTCGATTTCAATCTGGGCCATCCCGTATGGCTCGTTTTCATAATTCTGGCGCCGCTCGTTCTTGACGACATCGCGCTGGCCGTTGACGCGCGCCGGGGACATCGCGTCGAGCAGGTAGCCCATCCGGTCGGATTCGAGGAACAGCGCGAGCTCCAGCGCGTTCGACGGCAGGTCGATGTAGTAGTTGGTCCTGTCGGTCTCCGTCGATCCGTTGTTGGTGGCCCCGGCGGCTTCGAGCAGCATGTCGAACTCGCCTTCTTTGACGTGTCCGGACCCTTCGAACATCAGGTGCTCGAACAGATGCGCGAACCCGGTGCGTCCCGGCTTCTCACGAGCGGAGCCGACGTGATACCAGACGTTCACCGTGGCGAGCGGCACCGTGTGATCCTCGTGCAGGATCACGTGCAGGCCATTCGGCAGCGTGAACTGGGTGAATGGAACCATCAGCGCGGCGGGCCGCACTGCGGCGGCCGGCTTCGTCGCGGCCGGCTTGGGCGCCGGCTGCGGCGCCGCAGGTTGCGGCCTGGTCTGTGCGTGCGTGATCGCGCCGGTGAACGCGATGGCAATCGCGGCGGCGATGGTGCGGATTGAATGCATGCAAGCCCTCATGTCCCGATAGCGGTTTTTCGATCGGTTCTATAGTCTATCAATCTGATGTTCTCGTCCCGTGTGCCGGAGGAGCTGGAGCCGAACCGGCTGACGCAAGCGGTACGGCGCGCGCGTGCCGGCGGCCGATCGCTGATCGATCTGACGATGACGAATCCCACTCACGCGGGGATTCAGTACCCGGCTGAACTTCTCGTCCCACTGTCCGACCCGGCGGCGCTCTCGTACGATCCGCATTCAACAGGATTGCCCGACGCGCGCGCCGCCGTCGCGCGCGAGTACCTCCGCCACGACATCACGGTGGCTCCGGACCAGATCGTCCTGACGGCCAGCACCAGTGAAGCCTACTCGGTGCTGTTCAAACTCCTCTGCGCGCCGACCGGGGATGCGGTTCTCGTGCCCACGCCGAGCTATCCCCTCTTCGACCATTTGACGCGCCTCGATGGGGTCAGATGCGTCCCCTACCGCCTCGAGTATCACGGCCGCTGGGCGATCGATTTCGGTTCCATTGCCGAGCGATGGAACCCGGATGTGCGCGTGGTGCTTGCCGTGAGCCCGAACAATCCGACCGGGTCGGTCGCGAGTGCCGCTGAGGTCCAACGGCTGGGGGCAATCTGCGCCGCGGCGAACGCCGCGCTGGTGATCGACGAAGTATTCGCCGACTATCCCATCAGCGCCCCGATACCGAGTTCCGCCACGCCGTTCGAGTGTCTCGCGTTCAGGCTGGGCGGCTTGTCGAAATCCGTGGGGTTGCCGCAGTTGAAGCTTGGATGGATCGCCGTCTTTGGCCCCGATCATCTCGTCCGCGGCGCGCTCGAACGTCTCGATCTGATCTGCGACACGTATCTCTCGGTCTCGACGCCGGTGCAGGTTGCCGCGTCGCAGCTGATTCGACAAGGAGCCTCGGTGCGCGGCGCCATTCACGACCGGATCAAGACGAATGACGCGGCACTCCGGCGGATCGCGGCATCCTATCCGTCGATCGACGTGCTGCCCTGCGAGGCCGGCTGGTCGATCGTGCTCCGCGTTCCGTCGACGCGCAGCGAGGAAGCGCTCGTCCTCGATCTGCTCGAGGAGGACGGCGTGATCATCCACCCGGGGTTTTTCTTCGACTTCCCGCATGAGGCATTCGTCGTCGGCAGTCTTCTACCGGAGCCGTCGGTATTCAATGAGGGGATGCGCCGTGTGCTGGAGCGGGCGCATGCCTGAAGCCCGGTTCGGGCACGGACGTCATACCGGCGCTCTGGTGCCGCTCTTTTCGATTCCATCGAAGGACAGCTGGGGAATCGGCGAGATCACGGATTTGCCGCGGTTTGCCGTCTGGCTTCGGCAGGCAGCGCTCGATTTCGTGATGCTGCTCCCCGTCAACGAGATGGGGGAGGGACAGCACTCGCCCTACTCCGCGCTCAGCGCCATGGCGATCGACCCGATCTACATTGCGGTTGCGGCCATCGAAGAGTTCCGCGCCGCCGGCGGCGAATTGGCGATGTCGGATGCCGATCGCCTGGCGCTCGACCAGGCGCGCGAGTCGCCACGCATCGCCTACCGCCAGATTCGTGACGTCAAATCGCGCGCGCTGAGATCGGCGTTCGGTCGATTCGACACGCGAGAGTGGCGGACGCAAAGTGCACGCGCGTCGGCGTTGCGCGAATTCATGGACCGCGAGCGCTGGTGGCTGGACGACTACGCGCTCTATCGCGCGCTGCATCACGAGCACGAGGGACGTCATTGGTGCGAGTGGGGTGAAGGGATCCGGGATCGGCGGCCTGACGCCCTGAGTCAGGCGCGCAGCCGCCTGGCGCGCGAGATCCTCTATCGCTCCTGGTTGCAATGGGTCGCCGACGAGCAATGGCAGCGCGCACGCCGCGACTGCAACGGCGTCGCCATCTTCGGCGATTTCCCTTTCATCGTCAGCGGTGACAGTGCGGACGTGTGGGCGCGGCAGCGGGAGTTCCGTCTCGACGCGACGGTGGGCACGCCGCCCGACGCGTTCTCGGCTACCGGCCAGGACTGGGGCCTTCCCGTCTATCGCTGGGACGTGATGGCGCCCGAGTTCGAGTGGCTGCGCCAGCGCGCGCGGCGGTCGACCGAGCTGTACGACGGCTTCCGCGTCGATCATCTCGTCGGCTTCTATCGAACCTACGTGCGGGAGCGAGACGGCTGCGCGGCGTTCCTGCCATCGGATGAACCGTCGCAGCTCGAACAGGGAGAACGGCTGCTGACCCGGTTCGGCGAGTACGGCGCCTACATCGTGGCAGAAGATCTCGGCAGCGTCCCGGAGTTCGTGCGTGACTCGATGGCGCGGCTCGGGGTTCCAGGCTACAAAGTGCTGCGGTGGGAGCGATCGTGGGAGGAGCCGGGCGAGCCGTTCCGTGATCCCGCGGCGTATCCAGCGGTCTCGCTCGCGACCTCGAGCACGCACGATACCGAGACTTTGGCGGAGTGGTGGGACACCGCGCCCGCCGAAGAGCGCGCCGCGCTTGCCGCGGTTCCCTCGCTCGCCGACAGCGGCTGCGATCCGACGACTGGGTTCGGCGATACCGTGCGCGATGCGCTGCTGCGCGCGCTCTGCGGCGCGGGCTCGAACCTTGTCCTGATTCCGGTCCAGGACATCTTCGGCTGGCGCGATCGGATCAATACCCCTGCCGTTGTCGACGACGTCAACTGGACATGGCGGGTGCCGTGGCTCATCGACGAACTGCCGAGGCAGCCCGTCGCGCAGGAACGTGCGCAGTTTCTCCGCACCACGATCGCGGAGTGCGGGCGGTCAAATCCCTAATCCCTAATCCGCAATCCCTAATCCGCAATCCCTCATCCCGAAGCGCGAATCCATCCGGGAATCCCTGAATCCGTGAATCGCATCCCGGATCCCGGATCCCGCGTCCCGGGTCCCGGGTCCCGTGAATCTACCGGTATCCCAACGTCGGGTGAACCGCCACCAGAATCAGATTGAACAACGGTCCGACGATGACCGGAAAGAATCGCCAGGCGATCAACAGTCCAATCAACTGGAACATCGGTGTGTGGCTCAACTCCCGGATCCGGATCGCCGTGCGCTCGGGTACGAAGAGCCCGATGACGGATGCGCCATCGAGGGGCGGCAGCGGAATCAGATTGAACGCGCAGAGCAGCACGTTGAGGGTGAGGAAGATCGACAGCAGCTCGCCCGCGAACGTCCGGCCATTGTCAGAGCCGGTGACGAGACGCTCGAAGTTCACGCTCTCAGGTGGAAAGAACAGGCCGCTGGCGAGCCCGGCCTTGATCAGCAGGAACGCGACCAGCGCGATCAGCAGGTTGCCCGCCGGCCCGGCCGCCGACATGAGCGCCGCACGCTTCGGATACCGCACCGCCCACCGGGTGTCGTAAGGCGTCGACGCCCAGCCGATCGCCCAGCCCTGGGTCAGCGCCGTCAATAACGGAACCACCAGCATGCCGATCGGTTCCCGTCTGATGTGGGGGATCGGGGACAGCGACACCTGGCCGCCGTGATACGCAGTAGGGTCGCCGCCGCGCAGCGCCACGAGCGCGTGCATGGCTTCGTGGACCGTGGTGGAGAAGAGAAAAGCCACGAACCACAGGAATCCCGTTGCGACGGCGTTCTGGTCCATGCGCGCCGTTGTAACATTCGGCGCGCGCGTTATCAATGCGCAATCAGGGAGGATCGGGCCGTGACATGGATTCGGCTATTGGCCGTGGGCTGCGCATTGATTCCCTGCGCGGCCGCCGCTCAACCCGCACCCGACTGGAACGCGATGCAGGCGGAAGCGGTGCGCGCGATCCAGTCTTACGTCAGGATCAACACCTCGAATCCGCCCGGCGACGTCACGAAGGCGGCGGACTTCCTCACCGACCTGCTCAAACGCGAGGGAATTCCCGTGCAGCGCTACGAGTCCGGTCCCGGGCGCGCGATCGTGGTCGCGCGGTTGAAGGGTGCCGGCGCCGCGAAGCCGCTGCTGCTGCTCCATCATATGGACGTCGTTCCCACCGATCCATCACGCTGGCAGCACGATCCGTTCGGCGCCGAAATTGCCGATGGCCAGATCTGGGGACGCGGCGCGATCGACATGAAGGGGCTGGGCATCATCCAGCTGATGTCGTTCATTGCCTTGAAGCGGCAGAACGTTCCGCTCGCGCGCGACGTCATCCTGATGGCGGTTCCGGACGAGGAGGTCGGCGGCGCGCTCGGTGCGAAATGGATGCTGCAGCATCACTACGGCGAGATCGAACCCGAGTACATCCTGGACGAGGGAGGATTCGGCAGCCGCGATCTGTTCGCGCCGGGGAAGCTGGTGTTCGGGATCTCGGTCGCCGAGAAAAAGATCCTCTGGCTGAAGCTGCGGGTCGAGGGCGTGGCCGGGCACGGATCGCAGCCGCACGATCAAAACCCGAACGACCGGCTCGTGCGGGCGCTCGCGCATCTGCTCGACGAGCCGCTGCCTTCAGCGTCATTCGCGATCATCGACACGATGAAGTCGCGCGTCGGCGAATTCGCGGCCAACAAGTTCAATAACGCGATTCAGCGCTCCACGATCTCGCTCACCAGCCTGCGCTCCGGCGTCGGCGATCCGCCCAAGGTGAATGTGATTCCGTCCGTCGCGGAAGCGACGATCGACTGCCGGGTGCTCCCCGGGACGTCCAAAGATCAATGGATGTCCGAGATCCGGCGACGGCTCGGCGATCCCGCGGTGAAGATCGAGATCGTGTACGAGGGTGAGGATCCCATCGTGACGCCGCAGGATTCGACGTTCTACCGCGCGCTCGAAGCGGCGGTCAAACGGCGGCATCCGGACGCGATCGTCACGCCGATGGTGGTGCCCTACGGCACCGACTCGAACAGCTTCCGGCCGCGCGGCGTGAAGAGTTATGGCTTCACTCCGGTGGTCGTGCCCGCCGCCGCGGTCATGTCGATGCACGGCGACGCGGAGTTTCTGCCGGTGGATTCGGTCGGCCCCGCGATTCAGATCCTGTTCGAAGCGCTGAAAGAAACGGTCGGACGATGATCGTCACCATATGCGCACAATCAACGGCAGCCGCCCCGAGGGTTAGAAGCTGGCCTTGATGCCGAATTGCACCCGGCGCGGGCTTCCGGCGGCGAGGATACGACCGAACGTCGGCGATCCGAAAAAGGCGTCTGGCAGCTCGTAGTTGGCTGTGCTCAGGAGGTTGAACGCCTCCAGACGCAGATCGATTGTCGCGCGATCGCGCGTCCCGAGCCGGACGTGCTTCACGATCGCGACGTTGATGCTTTTGTACCCCGGGCCGGTCAGCGTATTCCGTCCGCTGTTCCCGAAGCTGCCAAAGGGCGGCAGCGAAAACGCCGCGGTGTTGAACCACTCGGACTCCGTCGCGCGCGACACCGTGGTGTCGCCGCTCGCGTTCGGTCGATCGTTCGTGCCGAATCCGAACCGTGAGCTTCCGGTATTGCTGTTGTCGATGCCGGGAAGGATCGCAACCGTGAACGGACGTCCGCTCTCGAAGGTCATGACCGCCTCGAGGTCCGAGTCGGCGAGCGCCCGGCTGACCATCCCGAGCCCGCCGAGCCGCTGTCCGCTGTTGAACGGCAGCGGACGCGTGATCGCGCCCGAGAACCGGTGCCTGACGTCGAACGACGATCGGCCTCGTTCGGCGGCCAGGTCGAGGCTGTTCTGCGGAAAGTTGGGATCCCCCGCAGTCGGGAGAAACCCCGAGGCGTCATCGCGCGTCTTGCCCACGGTGTACGACAGGAGCATGGACGTGCCGGTGGCCGGCCGCTGCTGAAATCGAATGTGGAACGCGTTGTACTCCGACGTCGCGCGCGACTCGAGCATCGTGATGTCGGCGAAGAGCGGATTCGGACGCGGGTTCGGACGATTCGGACTGGCCTTCGGCTGATTGATGTCGCGCCCCGCCAGCAGGTTGTGGCCGCGCGCCGCGACGTAGCCAAACTCGAACGAGCGGCTGTGCCCGAGCTGGTGCTGCAGGTTGACGTTCCAGGTGTCCAACCGTGGCGTCTGCAAATCGTGTTGATACCCGACGGCGGGCGGCGGAATGAACACCAGCCCCAGCGGAGGCAACAGCTCCGCCAGCACGTTCGGCCGGTTCGGATATAGCAGGCCGGATGAGGCGAGCGTCGGCTGATTGTAGGAGACGCCGTAGCCCCCGCGAATCACGTTCATGCGATCTGCGCCGACCGTCCACGCGAAGCTGACGCGCGGCGCGACGTTGTTCGTATCGCCGACGTAGCCGCCCCGCGGCATTCCCGCGGTGCCGACCTGAACGAGCCCACGCGTCGCGGGGTCATACAGCTGGGCAACGTTCTCGGGATCGACGGCTGGCGTCGCGTACTCGTAACGCACGCCCGCGGCTACGGACAGCGTCGCCGCGGGACGCCAATCGTTCTGTACGAAGATCGCCCCGCTGTTCGTTTGCAGCGTCGCTGGATACCCGTTTGCCGCACGGCCGGTCGCGGGGAGAAGGCCGAGCAGCAGGTCGGCGAGTGCATTGCCGGTGAAATTCTGCGCGGCGAACGTGAGGGGGTATGGCGATAGTCCTTCCACAGAGGTACGCCGCTCGACACCGAACCACTCGCCGCCGATCCGGACGGTGTGATGACCATGCGGGAACGTCGCCGTGTCCGAGATCTGTAGCGTGTCGACCGTGCTCTCCCGCGGCTCCGCATCGGAACCAAGCGAGGAATATCCCACGACGGTCATCAGGCTCAGTGCCCCACCGTTCTCCGGCGACGTCTGCTGGGACGATCGCGCGTAGCCGACGCGCACGTCGTTGACGAAGCCGGAGCGCGACGCGTGCGTGAGGGCGACGCCGAGATTCTGGCCTCGCGTCGCCACGCTCGTGCCGAATCCGGTGACGAGCGCCGCGCCGGCAACTCCGAACGGCTCGAAGAGCCGTCGATCCGTGAAGCTGTACCGCCCCCCGAGCCGCACGCCGGTTCCAAGCGCATGGTCGACGCGCGCGTCGGCCTGATCGATGTCATCCCGCAGAACCGGCGACGAGACGTAATTCGCCAGTGGGGTAGTGCGATTCGGCACCGGGTACAGCGCGGCAGCCGCGCGGCCAAAGAACGACAGGCGATCCGCAGGAATCGAGTCCCCGGGGAACCGCTGACCGGTCGTGTAGTCGATCGGCTTGTTGAGCAGCGACTGCGAGAAGTCGCCGTTCCGTTCGGCGACCGTCGGCACGTTGGTGACCCGCGTCACCCCCTCGCGGAGGTGGGTACGTTCGTAATCGACGAAGAAGAATGCGCGGTCTTTCACCAGCGGTCCGCCAATTGTTCCGCCTCCCTGCCCGCGCGTGTACTCGGGCGCCGGTCCGTCCTCAGGCGCGAAGTGATTGCGGCCGCCAAGCGCGGTGCCGCGGACGAATCCGTACACCGCGCCGGCGAATGTATTGGTGCCCGACTTCGTGACCGCGCTGAGCTGCGCGGCGGCGCTGTGCCCGAACGATGCGTCGTAGTTCGAGGTGAATATCTGGAACTGCGCGATCGCCTCGCTCGGCGGCCTCACGACGGGCGTGTTCGATGACGGATCGAGGTTGTACACGCCGTCGAGCACGAAGTTGTTGAAGTCGTCACGCGCCCCGACGGCATTCATCGCGAACCGCCCATGGCGTGATGTCGGCGATCCTTGAGCCGCAGCGGTGGTGTCGGGCGAGAGCAGCGCCAGTTCGAGAAAGTTCCCTGGGTCGTTCGGCCATTCGTTGAGATCGCGATCGGTGATCAACGTGTGAAGCGCGCCCGTGTCATGGTCCGACGGCTGGAACGGCGCCACCACATCGACGGCCTGAATGGCGTCGCCTGCTTGCAGCGGGATGTCCAGCCAGTAGTCCTGGTTCATCGCCAACTCGGTCCGCGCGACGTAACGTCCGTACCCCGGATGCTCGATCGTCAGCCGGTACACTCCAGGAGGCACCTCGGCCAACGTGAACCGGCCATGGTGATCGGTCCTGGCGCGGCGAAGCTCGCGCGTGCGCTCGTTCATCACGCGAATCTCTACGCCCGGCAGTTGTTTTCCGGACGGATCCGTGACCGTGCCGCGAATCGAACTTCGGAACCCCTGCGCGGCCGCCGGCGTCCAGCAAATCGCGACGAGAAGCGCGGCGGCGACGAGCTGTCGCATGAATCTCTGCACCGGCCCATGATAATTGATGCAACGTGATCGAAAGCCCAGCCTCACGACGACCCGCCCACTCAGTCGTGCGCTGGCTGAACGGCAACGCGCCGCGGCTGCTGCTGCTCCTGCTGGCCGTCGCGGTCATCCTGCGTGCATTGCTCATCGCCTTCTCGCCGGTTCCCTTCGGGTATGTGTGGGACTTCTATTACGAAGGCGTGCGCCACCTCGCCATCAACGGTCGTCTGCCCACGGCCTCGGACTGCTGGCAGTGTTATCACCCGCCGCTGTACTACGTGCTCGGCTGGCCCGCCTATACGGTGGGGCGATGGATTGGATCGGGTACCGTTGACGCGGATGTCAGCGGCTTGCGCTGGCTTGCGGGCCTGGCCACCGTCTGCGCGGCGGTGACGATCTACTACGGGTACCGACTCCTGCGTCTGTTCGGCTGCCGCGGCGCATCGCTCGTGATCGGACTCGCGCTGCTGCTCACGTTTCCCTGTCTGTTCATCAGCTCGTACGGAGCCGAAGCAGACATCGTGTTGTCGGCGCTGCTGAGCGCGTTTCTCTATTACCTCACGCGGGATTTCGGACGCGGCGACGCCTCGATTCCGTCGGCGGTACGGCTCGGCGCCCTTGCCGGGCTCGCCGCGGCGACGAAATACTCCGGGCTCGTCGCCCTCGTGTCCGGCGGTGTCGTTCTCGGCCTGCGCGCGATTCACGCCCGGCGCCGTACGATGGTCCTCAGGCACGCCGCCGTGATGATCCTCACCTGCCTGGCGCTGAGCGGATGGAAGTACGTCGACAACTACCGGCGCTACGGAACGCCGCTCTTTGCCAACGGCACCGCGATTGACGGCTTCAGCCTCGCGCGCCGCACTGATTTTCGTCGGCAGTACGAATTCACGACGCTTCGAATGACGGAGTTGCTCCAGCTGGTACGCTTTCGCGCGCGCAAAGGCGCGCTCACCGATCTGCCAATCTATCGCAGCGTTCCCACCACTCTTCACGCGCTCGCGTGGAGCGACATGACGTTCTTTTCAGAGCCGACACGGCACGGCGATCCGAGCCATCCGTATCCGCGCAAACGCATTCCGGCAGTGCTCACCTTCACCGTGCTGCTGCTCGGCTTCGTCCCGGAAGCGCTGGCCGGCGCCGGCTTCGTCGTCACGATTCGGCGGCGGCGGTTTCATCCGGTGGCGGTGATGTGCCTCGTGTCCGTCGCTGCGTACACCTGGTGGTTCATCTCGCAGCAGCACTGGGGCTTGAAAACGAAATATCTCCTTTTCCTGCTTCCGGCCTTCGTCCTTTATACGGTCGTCGGCCTGGCATGGCTGTGCCAGCACGCGCCGCGAGCGGGTGCCGCCGCCGGCGTGCTGCTCGCCGCGCTCATCGTGCTCGCGCACTTTTACCTGCTCGCTTTCGCACTGGGATAGCGGTGCGCCGTTCCTACATGCTTTGCCTCGCCGGTGCCCTTGCGGTGTCGTTGATCGCCGCTTCGCCCCAGCGGCTCGTCGGCGACGGACGAGAGTACCTCGCGCAGGCGCTGAACTTCGCGTCGCTGCATGGCCCGCCGCTGCGGCCGCCCGATCTCGACGGGATCCGGCTGGAGATGGCCCGGTTCGATCCGGCGCTTGCCTCGTGGAACATTCGGGATGCCACGGTCGCGGACGCACGCCGCAATCTGGACTTCCAGCATTTCTGGTTTTACGCGCTCCTCGCGGCGCCTGGGGTCTGGTTGACTCGACTTCTCGATCTCCCTCCCACGCTGGCGTTCACCGGGCTGAACGTCGTTCTCATCGGCCTCGCTCTCTGGACGGCAATTCCGCGAATCGGCGCCGCCGGCTCGGCGCTCCTGTTCGCGAGCCCGATCATCTGGTGGATCGATAAGGCGCACACGGAAGTCTTCACATTTTCGCTGCTGGTTGTCGCATTCGCGCTCATCGAGGAGAAGCCCTGGTGGTCGATGATCGCCGCCGGCGCTGCCGCGGCGCAGAATCCGCCGATCGCTGCTGTGCTCCTGTTCGTATGGCTCGCGTCCGTGTCGCGTGATCGATCGGCATTGGTCGATCGGCGGATCGCAACCGGTGCGCTCCTAGGGCTTGCCCTCGCACTGCTTCATCCAATCTACACATTCGTGCATCACCAGACCCCGTCTCTGCTGCTGAGCGCGACGCGAGGAGGCGTGCCCGGCCTCGCGAGCGTGGCCGCCGTAATTACGGATCCGGCCATCGGGCTGATTGGGAATTACCCGGTGTTCCTGGTTGTCGTTGTCGCCGCGCTGGTGTGGCGGCTCTTCGCGAACGCGGCAACGGCTCCGGGGGTCTGGCGGGGACGCGACACAGCGGTAGCCGCGGGCGCGGCGGCGGTGTTCTTGATCTCGTTCGCGCGCACGACCAACGTCCATCACGGGGGAACGCCAGGCATGAGCCGCTATGCGATCTGGCTGATTCCGCTCGCGGTGCCGCTGCTGGCGGGAATGCAGGAAGTCCGCAACGAAGGTTGGCGGCGATTCCTCCGGGCCGCCGCGATCACGTCGGCCGCGATCTCCGTCGCGGCGTTCCGCCCTTCGGTTCCACAGAATTCGCGCGAGCCTAACGCGCTCGCGTCGTTCCTCTGGACACGTCTGCCGTCGTGGAACAACCCGCTGCCGGAGGTGTTCAGTGAAACCCAGCTGCATCTCGACGATTTGTGGGTGCCAGCCGCCACGCCTGGATGCGAAAAGGTTCTGCTGGGGACCACGTCCGACGCTGTCGTCTGGCCGATCCCTTGTTATCCGGCGCCGGTTCCCGAGACGTGCCAGCCAGCCGCTACGCTGTGCTACGCGAATCGAACGAAGAATGGCTATCGGTTTGCGCGCGCGCCTGGCGAGGCAGCGGGGAAGTTACGGATCGATGCGGTGTGGCCCGTTGACGCTGCGCCGCACGTTCGCAGGATCTACGAGGCGTGGGACTGGCGGAGTCTCGACTTCGATGCGACGAAGCCCGGGCCGGTGCAGGAAGCTGTGGGCGTGTCTGCAATGACTATTGGTTCTCCCGACCGGTTCGTCGTTGTGCTTCGGGACGTGAGGCCGGCCGCGGTGCTGCGGCTCCGGCCCACCCGTCAGCTTCGGGGCGTTCTCGTCGATGCGCTGACCGGCCGTACCGTTGCCGCTGAAGAATGCGCGGGAGACCGCGTCTGCACGATCCAGGTGCCCGAAGGATTCACGATCCTCTTGCTCGCGATGCGCTAATGCGGAGCATACGCGGCGATCTCCCGCTGCAGCCAGAGTGGCGCCGGACGGACGCGGATATAGCGCGCCTGAACATCCGGCAGCATCACGCGAACCGGTACGACGACTGGATCCGAGAGAGCCGCGCGCAGGGTCGGAGCACCGGTCCAGTCCTCCCAGGCAGTGAACCAGCGCGCGCGGTCGATCGATGCCTCGATCGTCAGACGCGTGGCGAGCTCACCGTAATGCCATCGGACCGGGAACCCAATCGTGCGCACCGTTCGTTGCTGACCAAGATCGAGCACAACCGCGTCGTCTTCACGCGCAACGGTGGCTGGCCATGCGTCGCCCGCCGGAGCGACGCGTCTGACCGGCCGTGCCGGCAAAACGAAGATTGCGCCGCCGCTGGATCCGCCGCGTGCCTCGATTCCGGGCAACCCCTGGACGAGCCGGCGAATCGCGCCGTCCCGATCGAGCGCGTCGTTCACGGAGACTATCAGCGGCCGTCCCCCTGAAATCTCGGAGATCACGCTCGGATCCCCGCGCCTGATCGCCATCGTAAAGATTCGGTAATGCGGCGGCGTGTGACCGCTGTAGCCGTTGACGATCGGCAACCGGTGCTCGATTTGCCGATACATCGCGCCGACGTCGACGATCCCTTCGTCGGCGGGGAGCTCGAGGACGAGCGCATCCGTAACGTGGGGAAGCACACTGCGGCCGGGCGGCGGCGCGAGCGGCATCGGCCGCAGCCAGCCGTCCAGACACAGCCCGGCGATGGCGAGACCGGCGAACGCATACGCCGCAGTGCGATTGCGCGGCATCAGGCGCGCGACCGAGAGACCCGCCGCGACAGAGGCGCACAACGTTGCCAGCATGGCAAAGCGCGCCGGCACCCGCAGCGCGGCATAACCGGGCAGTGCCGCCAGCGCGTTATACGGGTGCCACCACGTTCCCGGCCCGAGCGCGAGTGCCCACATCAGTAGCGCGGCGCCGGTATAGAAGACGAGTGGCGAGCGCGACGGGGATTGGGAATGTTGTCTCCCAGGCAATCCGGCCGCCGTACACCCCGCGATGACGAGCAGCACAAGGGTCAGCCCGGGAAACAGGTATTCCTCGGTCGTGGCAGCGTCGGCACCCGCGCGCCAGAGCGCGAGGTGAGGCGGCACTTGCAGGAACGACTCCGGCTTCGCGCTGAAGAGCGCCATCTCCTCCGGCGTCCGGCTCACTCCGAGGGCTCGTTGTATGCCGGCGTATGTGGCGAGCGGCGGCACGAGCAGCAGTGATGACGCGATCCACGACGCGGCGAGTCCCAGTCCCCGGCGCGCGTCCTTCGACGTCACGAACCACGCCAGCCATGCCAGGATGAGAACCGGGAAGAAGAGAAGGTAGTAGCCGTTCGACAGGGACTGGACAACCCACGCGAACGCGAACACACCTAGCCAGCGTTTCGCTCCTTCGTCCAGATACCGGTGCATCGCGAGCAGGGCGAGCGGCATCCACTGCGACGTCAGCACCTGCAGGTGCGCGAGCTGCCCCGCACGATAAGGCCCAAAGCCGTAGGCGAGCGCCGCGCAGGCGGCGGCGGCCTCGACGGAGAACGCGTCGGCGCCAGAACGCCGCAAGAGGTGACGGGTGAGCAGAAACGCGAACGACGCGGACAGCGCGAACGACAGGATGAACGCGACGTTATAGGCGGCGACGACGTTAGCCCCGGCAAGCTGCACGGGCGTCGTGATGATGCCAAGGCCCGCGAGATGTTCGGAGAGCGCGAGCGCGCCGCGCATTGGATGGAACACGGCCGGGTTCCACCACCGGGTCGTGAACGGAACCGCGTGGGCGTTCCACCACAGGAGCCAGGTATTGAACACCGGGTCTCCCGGGTCATGAGGAAGGCGCGAGGAAATGTGAGAGACCAGCGGGCGCGTCCAGACCATCGCGAGCACGGAGAATGCCGCGATGCTCAAAAATGCGCGCCCTCTCATCGAGAGTTCGAGAATAGCGCACGGCTCTTACAATTTCGCGTAATGGGCGACAAGCCTGTAAACGGGAAGGGGGTGCGCACACGCGCTAAAGAGGCACAGAGGCCATGTGATTCAACAACTTGCCGGCATTTTTCAAAATTGGCATACATGGTCCTGCCGTTGCACACCACACCTTCGCCATGTCCAGTCTTGCTGCGACTGATCATCCAGAAGCGCCACTCTTCTCCGACGGGCTCGGAGAGCGCGTCGTCGCAGCTGACGGCGCGACCGGCGAACTGCTGCAAATCCTGCGGCTCAGGCCGGCGCTGACCGCGGTGCCGTCGTTCGAGTTCGCCCTGCGGGAACGCACCGCGCGCCTCGCGAACTTCCGCCACGCGTACTACGTGCGGGTGCGCCGGGTCGACCGCGCGATGGCGCCGCATGCCGCGCTGGCCCTGGTGTCGGACCACATGGAGGGAACGCGCCTCTCGGATATCCTCCGCGTGGCCGCGGACAAGCAGCTCCAGCTCGATATCAACGCGGCGCTCTGCCTCATTCGCCAGCTCGTGCCCGCCGTTGCGGTGCTGCACGAGAACGCGCGCGACGTCGCGCACGGCCTCCTGGCGCCGGAACGCCTGCTCGTCACGCCCAACGCCCGCCTCGTCATCGTCGAACACGTGCTTGGCGCGGCGATCGAGCAGCTTCAATTCGGCCGCGAGCGTCTGTGGCAGGAGTTCCGCGTCGCGATGCCGGCGTCGGCCGGTGCGCCGCGCTTCGATCATCGCAGCGACGTCGTCGGCGTCGGCCTCGTGGCGCTGGCGCTCATTCTCGGTCGTCCTCTCGAAGCCGACGAGTTCCCGCATGCGATTCCCGACTTGCTGAATATCGCCCGCGAGCGTTCCGCGCTCGGCGACGAGCAGCCGCTCTCGCAGCCGCTGCGCAGCTGGCTGGCGCGCGCGCTGCAGCTGGATCCGCGGCGATCGTTCGCGTCGGCACAGGAAGCCATGGCCGCGCTCGACGAAGTGGTTTCGGACGAGGGGATGTATGTCGCCGCGCCGGTGGCGCTCGAGACGTTTCTCTCGCGCTACATCGGGTCGCTGCTCGAGCCGCCTGGGCCAGCCTCACCCGCGGCCGATTCTTCCGCGCGGCCCGATCCGTCGTCGGTCGCGCCGCGACCGGTGCAGGACCTGTCGGCCGCGCTCGACTCGCTGTCGGAAGAGGATCAACCGTTCACGCTGTCAACGGACCGGAGCCGCTACGACGAGCCCCCCTCGCACGGGTACCAAGAGAGGGCCGATGCGACGGAGGAAGCGCCGCCGCCGTTCCAGTACGATCCCGAGCCGGCAGAGTTCGAAGAACCGGTGTGGCCCCGTTACGAGGAGAGCGCGCAACAGACGGCCACCGCGCACTACGATGAGCCGGCGAAGCCGGTCTACACGCCGCCCGAAGTGCCGAAGCCATCGTACGCAGCTCCGGAGCCGCCCAAACCGGAGTTCTTCGCGGCTGAACCTGTGAAGCCGGCGTGGGCCGAGCCAGAGGCGCCGAAGCCCGCGCCGCGTGATCTGACGGAGCTCCTTGGTCCGGACCCGCTGCCGATAGCGCAGTCGGCCGGCGGGGCGGCGAAACCGCTGTTCCACGCCGACACGCCATTCGCTCCGGCGGCGACGACGAAGCACGGCGCGCTGTCAGTCAAGCCGTCATTCCGAAAGGTCGCGGCGATCATCGCCGTCGTCGCCGTGCTCGGCGTTGCGGGCATCGTGTCGATGAAACTCGCCGGCGGCAAACCGCCGGCAGCGCCGGCGTTGGGCACGCTGAGCGTGCAGTCCAACCCGGCCGGCGTGCCGGTCTTCGTCGACGGAGTCGAGCATGGCCTGACGCCGGCCCGCGTCTCGCTATCGCCCGGGTCGCACATCCTCGAACTGCGCGGCCGCGGCGTGCCGCGCGTGATTCCAATTACGATCACCGCCGGAGCGGAGGCGTCCCAGTACCTCGAGTTCGCCGAAGCGCCGGTGACGGGTCAGCTCGCAGTGCAATCGGAGCCGGCCGGTGCGAAGGTCATCGTGGACGGGACCGAGCGCGGCGTCGCGCCGGTGACGATCAGCGATCTCGCGCCTGGTGAGCATCGCGTCGAGCTCCAGGCGGAGGGCGCGACTGCGAAGCACAGTGTCACGGTGCAGGCGGGCGGGACGGCATCGCTCGTGGTGCCGATGGGCGCCGCCACTGCCAGCGGGCCGGTGTCCGGCTGGGTCGCGGTCAAAGCCCCCTTCAGCATGGATATTCGCGAGCAGGGTCGGCTGCTGGGATCGAGCGATGCCGACCGCGTGATGATGGCGGCCGGGCGTCACGAGCTCGACCTCGCCAACGATGCGCTTGGCTATCACTCGACACGCGTCGTACAGGTCCCACCCGGCAAGGTCGTGTCGATCTCGGTCGATCTGCCGCAGGGAGTGATCAACCTCAACGCCGCTCCGTGGGCGGAAGTCTGGATCGACGGAAAGCGTGTGGGCGACACGCCGATCGGCAACCTCGCGGTGGCGATCGGTCCGCATGAAATCGTGTTCAGGCATCCGCAATTCGGCGAGAAGCGTCACTCGGTCTCGGTAACGCTGAGCGCCCCCGTCCGGCTCAGCGTCGACATGAAATAGTCAGGAAGCGGGTATGAAGATGCGAATTCTCCTCACCGCATCGATGATCATTTCGCTGGCCCTTCCGGCGCGGGCCCAGCTGCGCGACGGCCGCGACAACCCGCTGACGGCGGCGCGCGATCTGTATGCCTCGGCGCGTTATGACGAGGCGCTCGCGGTGCTGAACGGGTTGCCGTCGGACAACACCATTGCGGATCGGAAATCGATTGAACAGTACCGCTCGCTGTGTCTCCTGGCGCTCGGGCGCGGCAGCGAAGCGGAGAGCGCCATCGCGGCGGTCGTCACGGCGGATCCGTTGTTCATGCCGGGCGAAACTGACGCATCGCCGCGGGTCCGCACGGCGTTCAGCGAAGTGCGCCAGCGGCTGCTTCCGCAAATCACGGCAAACCGTTACGCGGCGGCGAAGGCGGCGTACGATCGCAAGGAGTACGATTCGGCCCAGACCCAGTTCAGGGAATTGATCACCCTGCTCGAAGACCCGCAGATGAACGGCAAACAGGCGGATATGCGGACGCTGGCCAAGGGGTTTCTCGATCTCGCGACGGCCGCAGCAGCGCCGCCCCCAGAACCCAAGAAAGCGGATCCGCCGCTACCTGCGCCGGTCGCCGGACCAGCGCCGCCAAAGGCCGAAAAAATCTGGTCGGCTGAGGATGCTGGCGTGGTGCCGCCGGTCGCGCTGCGACAGGATGTGCCTCGGGTGCCGCTCAACATCGCACCCGTCGCGCGCGATCGCGGTCTGCTGGAGATCGTCATCGACGAACAGGGACGGGTGATGTCGATGACGATTCGCATGTCGGTACACCCCATCTACGATCCGCTGCTCCTCTCCTCGGCGCGAGACTGGCGCTACAAGCCGGCAACGGTCAACGGCATGCCGGTGAAGTTCCGCAAAGTCATCCAGATCACGGTCGATAGACGACGGCCGTAACGGCTGCTACACTGCCGGCTCAATGCAGATGTGGCGGCGGTTCCTGAGTGCGGCGCTGGTGGCCGCGTCCGCGGCGTGCGCACGAGATGCGGCGCCGCCTCCGCCGCCTCGCCCCGGCATCCCCGACATCAACCTGCGGCCCGAAACCGTGACCATCGAGGCGCGTGTACCGCGCCATGCGACGCTCGACGTCCTGCTGCGGGATCAGCAGCTGGTCGGTCCGGTGATCGACGCCGCAATTCAGGCCGCGCGATCGGTCTTCGATCCTCGTCAACTTCGCACCGATCGCCCCTACCGCCTCGTCCGCTCGCTCGATGGCATGTTGCGTGAGTTCGAATACCAGATCGACGCGGACCGCTTTCTCCGAATCGTGTCGCGCAGCAGGGAGCATCCGGCGGTGCTCGATGCGGCGGTCGTCCCGTACGACAAGGAAACCGCGCTGGTTTCGGTCCGCGCGGAGATCGATGCCGATCATCCGTCGATGATCGCGGCAATTGAGGAAACCGGCGAAACCGTGCAGCTGGCGCTGGCGCTCGCCGAGATCTTCGGCGGCCAGATCGACTTCGAGAGCGATCTGCAGCGCGGCGATCACGTCGAAGTCCTGGTCGAAAAAACCAGCCACGACGGACAGTTCTCCGGTTACGGGGCCGTCGCCGGCGCGCGGTTCTTCACCGACGGGCGCGACCTTCGCGCGATCCGCTGGACCGATCCGGCAACCGGCCGTTCCGGCTATTACGACGAGGATGGCCGTTCGCTGAAGCGGTTCTTCCTGCGCACCCCGCTGCGCTTCGAGCCCAGGGTCACGTCGGGCTTCTCACGCACCCGACTCCACCCGGTCTTCCGCACCTATCGCCCGCACCTCGGCGTGGACTATGCGGCGCCGATCGGCGCTCCGGTGGTGGCCGTTGCCCACGGGGTGGTGGTATCCGCCGGCTGGAGCGGCGGCGGTGGCAATATGGTGCGCCTGCGGCACGCCAACGGGTTCGAGACCTACTACCTCCATTTGTCGTCGATCGCGAAAGGTGTGCGGTCGGGCGCGCGCGTTACTCAAGGGCAGCTGATCGGGAAGGTCGGCGCGACCGGCACCGCGACCGGGCCGCATCTCGATTACCGGCTGAAGAAGAACGGCGTGTTCGTGAATCCGATGACCGAACATCGGAAGCTGCCGCCCGGCGAGCCGATTCCTGCGGCGCAGCTCGCCGCCTTCCATTCCTACCGCGACGACACGCTGCGCGCGATGGAGACACTCGTCGCCGGCACGCCGCGCAACAAGCCCGACGCGATCGCAGCGTCGTCGCGCTGAGACGATCTCGCGCGGAGAGACGATCTCGCGCAGAGATCGCAGAGATCGCAGAGATCGCGGAATTCGCAGAACCGCGACCACCGACGCCGGCCGTCGGCCGGCATGGGGAGAACACGCGACCCACACATGCACAACAGCACCGAGGCTGTGCAGCTGTTGTGTATGTGCGGCTCGCGTGTTCTCCCACGCGCGCAGCGCGTGTCGGTGGACGCGGTTCTCTGCGCCCTCTGCGTCCTCCGCGCGAGATCCCTCTGTGTCCTCCGCGCGATACAATGTGCGGATGGCTTCGATCCATCCATTCCGGGCCTTGCG
>JBKPLP010000084.1:0-19063 GCA_046731735.1 Acidobacteriota bacterium | reverse complement strand
GCGCGCCGTCAGGGTGTACGATCCTGTCGGAGATGTAGCGTTCGACGTTGGACCAGAGTTCTTCAGTCATTGCTTCATCAATCAATGCCGGGCCTGAAGGCCCGGCCTACTTGTGTAGGGCGGCCCTTTACGGGCCGCCTGCCGATGACGTAGGGCGGCCCTTTACGGGCCGCCAGCCGATGACGTAGGCGGCCCTTTACGGGCCGCCACCTGCCGACGGCGAGGTACGGCAATTACGCGCCGCCGCCTCCCGACGCGTTCGTCAGCATATACACGCCGAGGGCGAGCAGCAGCACGCCGACGACGCGCGAGAACCAACGCTCGGGAATGGTCCTCAATATCGGGTCTCCGACAAGCGTACCGGCGATCACGCCGGCAGTCATCGTCATGATGAGGACCGAATTATCTCCGAGCACCGCGCCGGACTGGGACAGATACACCGGCAGACGTGCGGCATCGACGATCATTGCAGTTGCGGTTGCGGTGGCAACGAATGCGCGCGGCGGAAGGCGAAAGGCGAGCAGCGCGGCCGACCTGATACTTCCCTGGTTGCCGACGAGTCCGCCAAACAGTCCGGCGAGTCCGCCAGCGAGGAGCGCAGGACCCGCGGACAGGTGCACGCGCTTCGTCCAGCCGAACAGCGCTGCGAGGCCCGATAGGATCAGAAGACCGGCGAACAGGCGCGTCAGCGATGCGCCCGAGAGCCAGCCATGCGCGATCGCGCCGGCCAGCCCTCCTGCGGCGCTGGCCACGCCGAACCCGCGCAGAAGCTTCCAATCGATGGCATCCCGCAGGCGCCACAGACGCAGCGCGGTGCCCGCGGCATGCGGGACGGCGACGGTCACGACCGCGAGCCTGGTGCCGAGAAGCGGAAGCACGGCAGGGGTGAGAAGGCTGCCGATGCCGAAGCCGGCGACCGCTGCGATGCCGCCGGCGATGACGGCAATCGCTCCGGCGAGCACGAGCGTTGTCACTGTGGCCAACCGAGCAGGTAGGTTATCCGCGCGCCTGTCCGGTAGAGACGCGGATCGTCAGCCCGCCACGTCATCGGCCCTGCTGCGGCGGCCATGGCACGCAGCTCCGGAATCGAATACGCGCGGAGCTGGGACACGAGGCCATCCCAGAAACAGGTCAGCGGGACGAGCGGGATCACATACGTCCAGAACAACCGTTTCCATTTGAACGGCCTCATGAACGGTGTGGCCAGCAGCACGAACAGCGGCACGAGGAAGATCCAGAGAATCATCGACACCGATCGGCGCGACATCTCGAAGACGGCGATGGGCTGCCCGGCGGTTGCGGCGTCGCGGAGGATCGACTGGGCGTCGGCAGGGCGGAAATGATGGAAGCCGTTGAACAGCGTCCGCAGCCCGCGAAGATCCTTCGGTACCGCGCGCGCATCGACCGGGCGCGCGACGAAGTCGATCGCACCCCGTGAAGCGGCGGCGACACGTTCCAGCGCCGGAACGTTCGGATACAGGTCGGTCAACGTCGCTGTGACGGGCACGCCTTTCTTTTGCAGGTCGCGGACGATCGCGGGGATGGGCCCCGATCCTCCCGAACACAAATCGACGATGTGGGTGGTGCGAGCCGCCTGCATCGCCTCCTCCACGAACGGGAGCAGCCCGCGATGCAGGGCGCCGGCGTTCTGCATGAAATGCAGGTAATCCGTCGCCAGGTCGCGAATCGTCGCGGGGAACCATGCCTGGTCCTCGAGCTCGAACAGGTGCAGCCGCGCCATACGATTGCTAGCGCGCCTTACCTGGTCCCCACAGCGCGCGGCCGGGTTTGACGCCGGTGTGGTCGCCGTCCTTCAGCACCTGCTTGCCGTTGACGAAGACGTGACGCACACCAACCGCGTACTGATGGGGATTTTCGAACGTTGCGCGATCGGCGATCGTGGCCGGATCGAACACGACCACGTCGGCGAACATGCCGGGCTTGAGGAAGCCGCGGTGATCCAGCTCCAGGTTCGTGGCCGGCAGGCCGCTCAGCTTGCGGATGGCGTCCTCGAGCGTCAGCGCCTTCTCGTCGCGAACATATTTCCCGAGCACGCGCGCGAAATTTCCGTAGGCGCGCGGGTGGGCCGACGATTTGGTAAAGGGAGGCTCCGGCGCCATCGATGCCGCGTCTGAACCGAACGATACCCAGGGCAGCGCAATCTGTTTACGGACGTTGTCCTCGGACATCATGAAGTACACGGTGCCGACCCGCGAATGGTCTTCGAGCACGAGGTTCATGATCGTGTCGACCGGATCCTCGCCGCGAAGACGAGCCGCTTCCGCAAGCGTTTTTCCGGTCAGCAGCTTCAGCGTGTCCGACTTGAATTCCACGAGCAGCACGCGATCGGCAGATCCGGCAGCGAGATAAAGGTTTTCCCAGTCGTTGCTCGGCGTGCGAACGGCCGCGGCGATCTTTTTCCGGGTCTCAGGATCCGACAGCCGCTTGTAGGCTGCGTCGTACCCGCCGTCGAGCACCCACGGCGGCATCGAGGCATCCAGACCGGTTGCCCCCGCCGTATACGTGTACATGTCCGCGGTAATCTTCAGTCCCTCACGGCGCGCCGCTTCGACCTTCGCGATCACCTGCTCCATCTTCGGCCAATTCGCCGTCCCGGCGGCCTTGAGGTGATAGATCTCCGCCGGAATGTGCGCCGCGCGGCTGATTCTAATCAGTTCGTCGACCGCTTCGATCAGCTGGTTGCCCTCGCTCCGCATGTGCGAGATGTATTTGCCGCGATACCGCGCCGCAACCTTGCACAGCTCGATCAGCTCGTCGGTGGACGCATAGAATGCGGGCGCGTAGATGAGGGACGATCCGATGCCCAGCGCGCCGGCCTCCATCTCCTGCTTGACGAGCGCACGCATCTGGTCGAGCTGCGCCGCCGTGGGTTTCTTGTCTTCGAGGCCGATGACATGCTCACGAATCGTCGTCGCGCCGACGAACGACGCGACGTTCTGCGATACACCTCGCCGCTCGAGCTCGCGGAGGTACTCAGACAACGTCGTCCACGTGATGTCGTACTTGAGATCGCCCATTTGCTCGATCGCGCGCTTCTTCATGTCCGCCGTGAGCGGCCCCATCGAGCTGCCTTCACCCATGATCTGCGTCGTCACGCCCTCGCGCAGCTCGCCTTGCGAGCGGCCGTCGACGAGCAGCGAATCGGTCGACCACGAAAGCATGTTGATGAACCCGGGCGCGACCGCCAGATTGCTGGCGTCAACGGTGATCGGCGCCGCCGACTGCGAGAGATCGCCGACCATGGCGATGCGATCGCCGCGAATCGCGACATCGGCGCGAACGCCTGGCCCACCCGCGCCGTCGTAGACAATGCCGCCGCGAATGATCACGTCGTAGGCGGCCGCGGCGGGTGAAACGGATGGGGGACGGACGTCGGTGTGGCAGGCGACGCCCGCCACCACGAGGACCAACGCGCCTGCAGTCGGGATCCGCACGCTTCATTCACCTCCAGGAAACCCGGGACGCTTCAGGACCGTCGGCATCGGCGCGGCCGCGGGCTTCTGCGTATATCGATAGGCTTCGATGAGCCACCCCTCGGGCCCGCGTTTCACCACGATCGTAAACTGTCCCTCGAAGTTTGGCAGCGCCTTCCCTTTTTCGTCGCTCAGCCCGCGCAGCTCCCATCTGCCATCAGCTACGGCGATCTCCGCATTCAGACACCGAATGCCTCCGATGGTCAACGGGTGCTTCGAACCGCGATACTCCGGCCGCGCGAACAGCGCGGTGCGGTTGGCGCGAATCACCTCTCTTCCGCGCTCGATGAGGCCGTCCGGGTGGATGATGTCGCCCTCGCGGCCCCACATCAGCGAGAGGTTTTCCGCGTCGGCGTTCGACCAATGCAGCGTGAACGCGTCCGCGAGCGCGCGGATGACCCGTTCATCGCCAGGCGTGCAACCGCGCGGCCCTGCCGGCAGTTGCGGCGGCGTGACCGCGACCGCAGGAGAGGGCGCCGTCGGTGAAGCCGACGACGGGGTCGGCGGCGTTGCACGCCGAAGCCTCTCGATGTCGCCGAGGATCGCGGAGAGCAGCGCCTCGACGACGACGCGGCCCTTGTTGGGGGTGGCGAGCGTGGGATCACCCCACACGCCGGTCTCGGACAGCGTGCCGGGCGCACCACGGCGGCGCGTAAGCACCAGCGATCCCGTCGCCGGGCTGAACTCTTTCACGGCGCGCCGCATATCGACTGAGCCGGGATCGATGTAGAGCATCATCGATGTCTCGATTTCGTCGGCGTGCGCCCCTCCTTCCTGTTGCCTGACCGGCGCCGCCGCCCGTTCCAGCTCCGCGCTGATGTCGGTATACCTGAGGAGAATCCCCTGCAATGCCAGGGCTCGCGCGGCCACCGCGAGAACACGTGAGGCCGACGCGCTGGTGTTCAGCACATAAAAGCGTCTCGGGCCATATCGCCCCAGGTTTGCGGCGACGTCAGCCGTCATCGCGGCCGCGGTGTCCTGCGCGAGCGACGTCGATCCGGGATACTCGAGGAATGATGGGTAGAAATGATAGGCGAGCGGCGGGGCCACGACCACGTCGGATGCACCGGCGGTGCGGCGGGTGAGATAGTCTGCGAGAATTGCGTCGGTGCCGAGTTTCAGGTGCGGTCCGTGCTCCACCGCTCCGGCGCCCAGCGGAATCACGACGACGGCGTCGGGGCGAAGGACGCTGGACGCCTGCTCCCAGGTCAGTTCGGACAGCCGAACGGCTGTCGCCGCCTGCTGCGCGAGAACCGAACCGCCTTGTGCGCCTGACGTAATCGCGGCAAGAATGACGAGCACCCGCACACGCATACATCTCTCCTGTCGGTGTGGACGCGACTGTACATTGAATCGATGACGGACTGGGACGCAGCCAAATACCATCGCATCTCCGATCCCCAGCTGGCGTGGGGCCGCGCGGTCGCGGCGCGGCTCGTGCCGGCTCCGGGCGAGCGCATTCTCGATATTGGCTGTGGCACAGGACGTTTGACGTCTGAAATCGCCGCACAGCCGGGAATCGTCGTCGTCGGGCTCGATCGATCGGCGGCGATGCTGCGGGAGGCAGCGAAGCATGGCGCCGGCATGTACGTCCGCGGGGACGGCAGCGCGCTGCCGTTCGTCGATGTGTTCGACGCGGTGTTCAGCACCGCGACGTTTCACTGGATCCCGGATCACGATCGGCTGTTTGCCAGCGTGTTCGGCGCGTTGCGGCACGGCGGGCGGCT
Source organism: Acidobacteriota bacterium (assembly GCA_046731735.1). Taxonomy (GTDB): domain Bacteria; phylum Acidobacteriota; class Vicinamibacteria; order Vicinamibacterales; family 2-12-FULL-66-21; genus JALZOC01. The sequence goes on along the minus strand of JBKPLP010000084.1, from coordinate 13,842 downwards.
TATCGCGCAGGCCGGGGGTGCAGGAAACCTCGAGCGTCTGTACGGGCGGGCACGGCAGCTGATGGACTCGCCGCGCTACTCGGACTTCTTCACGTCATGGACGGAGCCCTGCCACTTCGAAAATGTCGCCGACACGGAAAGGCGGCTGCGCCGCGCCGGGTTCACGGATATCGACGTCTCGCTGGTGATGGCGCCAGTGCCGTTTGAACGGCCGGACCGATACGCCGAGTTCGTCGCGGCGGTCTGCTTGCGGCATCAACTCGACCGACTGGCCGAAGCGGATCGGGATGGATTCATGCAGCGGGTGACCGGGCAGGCCCTGAAAGACGATCCGCCGCTGACGCTCGACTACTGGCGGCTGAATATCAACGCGCGGAAGGCGCGCGCGTGACGACGTTGTACCAGGCACGCGCGCAAACACACGCGGCGCGCCGCGACGAGGAGCGGCGCCGGTCGGCACGGATTTCATCGTTCCGGCTCGCCAGCTTTCTCGTCGCGGCTGGCTTTCTCGTCTGGACGATCGCCGGCCGGCACGCGGACCCGTTGAAGCTTTCCATCGCCGCCGTCTTGTTCGTCATCTTCGCGGTACTCGTGGGCTGGCACGCGCGCGTCGAAGCGCGTGCCGCCTGGCACGATGCCTTGCACACCATCAACGTCTACGGCACCGCGCGCATCGAACGGCGCTGGGACGATCTGCCTGCCGGAGACGCTCCGGCGTCCGTCGATGTCACCCATCATCCTTACGCGCTCGACCTCGACCTCTTCGGCCGCGCTTCGCTGTTTCAGTGGCTCGGTCCCAAGGCCACGCCTTACGGCACGCTGGCGCTCGCCCACTGGCTGCTCCAGGGCGCCGACGCCGCCGTCATCCTGTCGCGACAGGCGGCGGTCGGAGAGCTCGCGCCGCTCGTCGAATGGCGCGAGCAGTTCGCGGCCCATGGGTTGCTCGCCCGTGACGCCAGGCAGATTGAAATCGACTCGTTTCTGACTTGGGCGGAGTCTCCGGAGCTCTCGTGGAGTTTCGCGCCGCGGCGATGGCGCGCCGGATGGCACGCGACAATTTTCTACACGCCGGTTTATTTCGCCGTGTGCCTGCTGACGATCTCGATCTGGATCCTGTTTGCGCTCTTCCTCGCGGGCGTAACCGACTCGGCGTTCTGGCTGATTCCGCTCGTCGCCGGTCTCGTCTTTTCTTTCGCGATGGGGAACACCATTCAGCGGGAGTTCGAACACGCGGGTACCGGACAGCAGGCGATCGCTCGGTACGCGGCGTTGTTCACTCACGTCACCACTCCGGATTTCAGCAGTGCGCTACTGCGTGACGTTCACGAGCGGCTCTCGGCCCATGGCAAGCTGGCTCCCGCGTGCATGGCGCAGCTGACCCGCATTCTGGGCTTCGCGGCGCTGCGTCATGGCGCCGCGATTCTCCACTTCCTGATACAGGCATTCACGCTGTGGGACTTTCACGTGCTGTATGCGCTCGAGCGATGGCGGGCAGCGGCAGGCTCCCACGTCCGCGCGTGGATGACGGCGGTTGGCGAGCTGGACGCGTTGTCCGCGCTGGCGGTGGTCCGTCACGACAACCCTGACTGGTGCGTACCGGAGATCAATCCGGATCCCGTGTTTGCGGCGCAGGGGCTCGGACATCTGCTGATTGCCGATGACCGCCGGGTGGAGAACGACGTGCAGGTCGGCCCGCCCGGGACACTGCTGCTGGTGACGGGTTCGAATATGTCCGGCAAGAGCACGTTGCTCCGTGCGGTCGGACTGAATCTCGTGATCGCGGAGGCGGGCGGCTGCGCCTGTGCAAAGCGGCTGCGATTTCCGTTGTCGGATCTACAGACGAGCATCCGCGTGCAGGACTCGCTCGAGCTCGGTCTGTCCTACTTCATGGCCGCCCTGGCTCGTCTCAAAGGTGTCGTGGACGCCGCCGAGCATCCGCGGTCACACCGCGTGTTGTTCTATCTCCTCGATGAAATCCTGCAGGGCACCAACAGCGCGGAGCGCAATATTGCCGTGCGTGCGGTCGCGCGTCATCTGCTCGACGCGGGCGCCATCGGCGCGATGACGACGCACGATTTGTCGCTCGCGGGCGAAGAACCGCTGCAATCGGCGGCGGTGCTCGTGCACTTCACTGAGATCGTGGACGCGCAGGGTCGAATGCAGTTCGATTACCGGCTCCGCGACGGCATTGCCACCTCGCGCAACGCCCTCAGGTTGATGCAGATGATTGGCATCGACCTGAAGGAGTCGTGAGGTGGCGCGATTCGTGAAGAGCGCCGCGTTCTTTGCGGCGCTGACGATCGTCATGACGTGGCCGCAGGTGCCGCGGCTCGGCACGGCGGCGGTGGAACATCAGGACGTGTACTTCAACATGTGGCGCTTCGCCTGGGTGGCGCATGCGCTCGCCTCTTCTCCTGCACAGGTCTTCGACGGCAACATTTTCTATCCGGAGCCGCGGGCGCTGACGTTCTCGGACGCGATGCCTGTCGAAGCGGCGATCGCCGCGCCGCTGCTCTGGGCCCGGGTTCCGCCCGTTCTCGTGCACAACCTGCTGCTGCTCAGCGGGATCGTCCTGTCCGCGACGGGCATCTTCGTGCTGGCGAGCGGGTTGACTCGGAGTCCTGCCGCGGGCCTCACCGCCGGAATCATCTTCGCGTTCGCGCCCTACCGGTTCGAGCATTACATGCACATGGAACTGCAGTGGACGGTGTGGATGCCCTGGGCGTTCTGGGCCTTGCATCGCGCGTTCGATACGCATCGACTGCGCGACGGCGCACTCGTCGGACTGTTCTGCGCGCTGCAGTTTCTGTCGAGCATCTACTACGGGATCTTCCTCGTCACGTTGCTCGGGCTGTCGGCGGTATTGCTCCTGTGCAGCGCGCGAGGTCAGGCGTTGAAGAGACAGGTCCGCCAACTCGTTGCCGGGGCCTTCGTCGGAGCGGTGATTCTCGCGCCGTATGTGCTGCCGTACGCGAGGACGCGGCAGGAGGTCGGAAGCAGGTCGGCCGCGCAAGTACTCGAGTTCGGCGCGCGCCCGTCGAGTTATCTCGTCGCCACGGACACCAACCTTCTTTATGGCGCCCGGTCGGCAGCGTCCGGGCGTCCTGAACGGCGGCTTTTTCCGGGCGTGGTCGCACTTCTGCTTGCGCTCGTCGGGCTGCTTCTGCGGCCTCCGACCAACAACGCCATCGTCTACCTTCTTGCGGCGGTCGCGGCGTTCGAGATGTCCCTCGGCCTTCGCGGCTACTCTTTCACCTTTCTCTACGACTACGTTCCACTGTTCACGGCGCTCCGGGCACCGGCGCGGCTCGGCGTCTTTGTCCTGTTCTTTCTGGCCGTACTCGCCGCCTACGGACATGCCGCACTCGAGGCGACGCTCGCAAAGCGTTGGTTTCATGGGCTCACCGTCGCGATCGCTGCAGTGCTGCTCCTCGAGTACTGGGTCGCACCGCTGCGGCTCGTCGCGTATCCGAACGAACCGCCGCCGCTTTATGCGTGGCTGGCAAAACAGCCGCGCGGCGTCATCGCCGAGTTTCCGATGCCGCTGCCGGATTCGCTGCCAGGCCAAGAGGCGCGGTATGCGTACATGTCGACGTTTCATTGGATGCCGCTGCTCAACGGATACAGCGGCTACTACCCGCAGTCCTATCTCGCGTTGATCGGAAACCTGCGGCACTTTCCGGATGAGAACGCCGTCACGCTTCTCCGCGGCCGCGGAACGCGCTACGTCGTCGTGCACACGTCCCTGTACCCACCGGACCGAAGCGCGGAGGTTTTGACGCAGGCAATTTCCAGCCCTCAGCTGGCGCAGCTCGGCCGTTTCGATGACGGCGCCGGCAGCGCGGTCATCTTTTTGTTGCGGTGAAACGCCGAGCCGCGTGGCACTGCTGTTGCTGAGCGGGAATGAGACAGGGAGGACCTCGTGACCAGACGGACCTATGGAATTCTGGCAGGTGTGATTGGTTTCGGTGCGTGGTGGTGGTCGCGGCAGCGGACCGCCGCCAGCAGGGCGGCAGCTTCGGATCGCGGGACCGTAATATTCCGGAACACCCCCGCTCCGACGCCGCTTTCGACCGAAAACGCGATTTAAGGACGGGGTGCGCGTGGTGGCCCCGCGATTGCAATTTTCCGTCGCGAGGAAGATGTGAGGGCAACGAGCTTCCACCACGCGCACCGCCACGCGGCGTTCTGGCTCATCGCGGCCGCTGCCGCAATCGTCGCGCTGGCCGCCTGCCACGGCGGCCCGGTCGTTGACCTCAGCCCTAAACCATTGACGGCTGACGGCACTATCAGCGGCACCGTTCGCGGGCCGGAGGGCACGAGCGCCGTCGACGCGCGCGATGTCGAAGTCGTGAACGTCGAGACCGGCGAGCGCCAGCACACGGTGACCAACAACGCGGGGGGATTCACGTTCAAGGTGAAGCCTGGAAAATACCGCGTCGAACTCTCGCTGCACGACGGCGAGACGCTGATCAAGAAGCCCGACGTCATCACCGTCCACCGCAGCGACGTCGACGCCCACGCCGACTTCGTCGTCGGCGCGGCACGCGTCGCTCGTCCTCGCTTCCGCGCCCCTCGCGCAGACGATGGGTTAGGGTCGGCAATCGGATAAGCGGGAGGCGGATCCCGATATACTGCCGCGCATGAGGCTCGTTCGCGCGGCCGCGTGCTGTACCGCAGCCCTTTGTTCTGCTGGTTCGCTCTTTCTGGGCGGCCTTCCCGCGATCCAGGCCCAGACTCCTGCCTATGACATCCTGATCACGCGCGGCACGATTGTCGACGGCTCCGGTGCCGGCGCGCGTGCGGGCGATTTGGCCATCAAAGATGGCCGCATTGTCGCCGTCGGGCGGCTCTCAGGCGCCACGGCAACGGAGACGATCGACGCCAGCGGACTCGTCGTAGCGCCCGGTTTCATCGACGTCCACACGCACTCGGACGGCATCGCCCGGACACCTGGAGCCGAGAACTTCGTCCGGATGGGGGTGACGTCGGTCGTGGCGGGGAACTGCGGCGGGTCGGCGCTCGACGTCGGCGAAGCGCTGACCACCGTCAAGCAGACCGGCACCGCGATCAATTTCGCGACGCTCATCGGCCACAACACCGTGCGCCGGGCGGCGATGGGTAACGCGAACCGCGAGCCGACGGTTGCGGAGCTCGCAAAAATGAAGTCGCTGGTGTGGAAGGCGATGGCGGACGGCGCCGTCGGATTCTCGACGGGACTCGAGTACGTGCCCGGCACGTATGCGCAGACGCCGGAGATCGCGGAACTGGCGCGCGTGGCGGCGAACGCCGGCGGGCTGTACGCGTCGCACATGCGCGACGAGGGAAACCGCCTCGAGGCCGCAGTCGCGGAAACAATTCGGATCGGGGAGCAGGCGATGTGCCGGGTCGAGATCTCGCATCTCAAGGTCGACAGCCCGAGCCGCTGGGGCGCGAGCGGGAGCGCGTTGTCGCTGATCGATGCGGCACGCAAGCGCGGGATCGACGTCAAGGCGGACCAGTACTCGTACACCGCGGCGAGTTCGACGCTCGGCATCCGCTTTCCGTCATGGGTGCTCGAAGGGGATCAACAGGCACTCGCCGCGCGCCTGACCGATGCGTTCACATGGGACAAGATCAAGTCGGAAATGCGCGCGCAGCTCGCCGCGCGCGGCTTTCCGGATCTCGCCTTCTCCGTCGTCGCCTCGCACGCCGCGGATCCTTCACTGAACGGCCTGTCGCTGAAGCAGGTAGCGATGAAGCAGCTTGGCTCGGAGTCGCTCGACGCCCAGATAGAAGCGGCGCGTCAGATCATGCTCCATGGCGGCGCCTCGATGGTCTATCACTTGATGTCCGGTGAAGACGTCGACCGGATCATGAAACACCCGCAGGTCGGCATCGCCTCGGACAGCTCAGTGCTCACGCCCGGCGAGGGGGTACCGCATCCCCGCGGCTACGGCAACACCGTCCGCGTGCTCGGCGAATACGTCCGCAAACGCCACGTCATCAGCCTGGAGGAGGCGATCCGGAAAATGACGTCACTGCCGGCGGAGCATTTCAAATTCACGCAACGCGGATTGCTGAAGGAAGGATATGCGGCTGACGTGACCGTCTTCGATCGTGCGACGGTGTCTGACGCTGCTACATTCGAGAAGCCGCATGCCTACCCTATCGGCGTGCCGTACGTCCTGGTCAACGGCGTGGTCGTGGTCCGCAAGGGGGAGCAGACATCGGCACGCCCCGGGCAGGTGCTGCAATCCGTGATCGTCAATCACTGATCAGTGAAGCGGGTTCCTAATCCTCAGCGACTGCCAGGTAGATCGCCAGCGGCGCGAGCAGCAGCGCGGCGCCGACCACCAGCAGTACGCTGACGGGAATCGCCGCGGTCACGTCCACGAGATTCGGCACCGGCACGCTCAGGTGCGGAACGAATCCAAGCAGCCAGCCCTTCCACGAAGCGACCGTCGCACTTGGAACGGCGCGTAGCAGCGTGATCAGCAGCCACAGCGCAACCGATGCGGCGACGCCCTGAACGAACGCGATCGGCCGGGCTGCGGCGCGCGCGTCTTCGGCGCGCGCGCGCAGCTGGGCACGCCACCAGACGACGCCGGAGGAGGGGATGCGGGCGTCGCGATCGGTGACGTCGTGATCGTCGAGCAGGGCGCCGGCGACTTCGACGAGATCGGTGCACACCGGACACGCGGCCACATGGGCGCGCAATTCCGTGTCGCATCGCGCCGGCCAGCGCCGCGCGGCGAGCGCGTCGAGCACGTCCTGCTCGCGTTCGCACTCAATCCTCATGGCGCCCCGCCGTTCCATTGCCGTTGCGAATGACGACCGCCAGCTTGCGGCGCGCGCGGAACAGCAGCAGCTTCACGCTCGCGGCCTTGACGCCGACGGTGCTGGCGATATCGCGGTGCGACGATCCGTGGGCATACGCCAGCCACAACATCGCGCGCTCGCGTGGGGTCAGCTGCAGCATCGCGCGCGCGAGGTCGGTCCGGCGTTGAGCATCTCCGGCGACGTCGACCTGGGCGCGCAGTTCGCCCTGCGCGGCGTCCGGCAGCGGCACCAGCCGGGCATGAGCGCCGCGCCGCCAGCCATCGCGGGCAAGGTTGGTGGCAATGCGGAAGAGCGAGTTGCGCCGATGCGCTTCGCTCTCGTAGCGACCCTGCGCCCGAAGGAAGCGATAGTAGGTTTCCTGCAGCAGATCGTCGGCGGCGTCGGGATTACCGGTCAGGCGCGACAGATAGGCCCACAGCGCGCGCGACGTGCGGTCGTAGAGCGCGCGGAAGGTGTCCTCGTCCATCTCGAACACTGCGTCGGCGCCGTCGGCTTCGGCGCGGAGCCGTTCGATATCGGCAATCGTGACGTCACGCATTGGCGGGTGGCTGCGATTCCATCAGGCCCAACCTCCGGGACAGCACGTAAGCTGCGACCGCCGACATCATAAACCCGATGCCCAGCGCAATCGTGATGACGCCGACGACCATGAAGAACTGCGCCGGTTCGTCGGTAAAACGCGAACTGACGTAAAGCAGGCCCAGCCCGCCCGCCGCGAGCACGACGCCGGCCTGGACCGACCACAGGATTCGCGAAAGCGGCGCCCCGATGGCCCTCGGCTGCTCCTGGATTGGCATCGGCGTGGCCTCGAGGAAGCGGCGCCCCGCCGGCGTCTGCACATACGCGAGCAGATCCTCGTTCGACGTGAAGCGATCGAGCAGCTTCGCGTGGGTGTCGAATTGCACCTTCGACATCCGGTTCCAGCGTCGCTGGGTCACGATCAGGCGGATGAACCAGACCACGACCCCGACGCCGACGAGGAACGCGGTGAAGCCGGCGATATTTCCCAGCAGGTTGCGGAACTCCTGGCGCGCACGGAATTGGGGATCGTCGACGAAACTGAAGCGATCGATCCGGACACGCTCGAGGAAGAAGTCAGGATTGTGCGCGACCTCGGGGTGCTGCGATAGAAAACCGGCCAGTCCCGGATATGTGGCCAGGTAGTTGGGATTGTTGAGAAGCGACGGATCGAGCTTCATGACTCGCCCGACCGTGGGCGGGTAGTTCTCCAGCAGCTCGTAGAGCCGCTGCCGGGTCTGTTCGGCGTTCTGCTCATCGCGGATCGGAGCCGCGGGAGCCGGGGCGGCGGCCCCTTGCGTCAGGGGGGGTGCCGCAGCCCGTTGGGCGGCGGCCGGCGCCGCGATCGAAAAAACCGCCGTCGCGGCTAAAATTGCGAGAAATCCTCGAAAAGCTGTGTGGGGCATGGATGAAAGATGGCTCCTTGCACAGCTATTACGTTCGGGTGGCCCGTCGGTTAACCGGAAACAACCTGTCTCAATTCGACCCCGATGCGGCGGAGCCCCTCTCGCAGGAACTCCTCCCGCCCTCCGATCCAGATCCTGAGATAGCCCTCCAGTCCCACATGGGAGCCGGGGACAATCAATGTGTTCTGCCGGATTCGGATACGTTCGGCGAGCCCGAGGCTGGGAACCGATGAATCGTATTTGACGAGCGCAATGGCGCCAGCTTCTGGCTCGCGCCAGCTGACCCGGCCGGCAAAGCTGTCGATCCACTCGCGCGCGATCGGGAGATTGTGTTTGAGAATCTCGCGCGTTCGCGCGTAACAGCGCTCGCGATTCTCCCTCTCGACGGCGACGCGCGCGATCCGATCCGACATCTTGTTCGGGCCGATGGTGAGGTAGTCGTGCTGCGCCCAGCAGCGCTCGGCGAGGTCGTCGGGCGCCACAATCCACCCGATACGCACGCCCGGAATGCCATAGGCCTTCGACAACCCGCTGGTGACGATCACCCGATCGCTCATTCCCCAGAAGCTCTTCGTCCGCGGGCGATCGATTTCCGCGCCGAGATACACCTCGTCGGAGAGCAGCCAGGTGCCGCTCTCCTCACAACGCGCGACAATGCGCCGCATCGCTTCGTCTGAAAGCACTGACCCAGTCGGATTGTTGGGATTCGACAGGTAGAGAAGCCGCGTGCCGGGGGTCACCGCGCGCTCGAATTCTTCCCAGTCAGGTGCCCAACCCTCGGCCCCAGTCAGACGAAACGTTCGGACTGACGCGCCGAGGCTGCGCGCCACCCCCGGCATCTGCATGTAGTTTGGCAGCTCCATCGCGAAACTTTCGCCCGCGCCAAGCTGGCTGAGCGCGACGAGATAGTTCGCCTCCGAGGTGCCGTTGGTGACCTCGATCTGCTCGATCCGCGCTCCCGGATAGATCGCCGCGATGCGCTCGCGAAGCTCGACGGTCCCGTTCGACTGGCTGTATCCGAGCGGTTGATCGAGGAACTCGTCCAGGTCGAAGCCCATGTCGACGAGCTCGCGCAGGGTCAAGGGACGGACGCCGCTCTCGCTCAGGTCGTACTCGACGAGGTTCTCCCACGTCGACTGCATCCGCTCCATCTCGAACAGTTCAATGGGCATAGGTTCGCCGGTTCAGCGCGCAACCTGGCGCAGCTCTTCGAGCTTGTCCAATCCGATGTTGCCGCCGCTGACGATCGCGACCACTGGTCCCGGCAGACGCGGCTTCGCGGTCAGCGCGGCGGCGACGGTGGCGGCGCCGGATGGCTCGGCCACGATTTTGGCGTTCGCAAACAACCACAGCACGGCGTCGATGATCTGCAGGTCGGTGACCGTGACTATGCGGTCGACGAATTGACGCACGTGCGCGAACGTGAGATCGCCCGGGCGTACCGGCATGAGGCCATCGGCGATCGTTTCGGTCTTGTCCAGCGTGACCGGATGGCCGGCCTCGATCGAAGCTTTCATCGCCGCCGCGCCTTCCGGTTCCACCCCGATCACCTTGACCGAGGGGCGCGTGAGCTTGATGGCCGCGGCAACACCGGCGATCAGTCCGCCGCCGCCGATCGGGACCAGCACCGCGCCGACGTCCGGCATCTGCTCCAGAATCTCGAGTCCAGCCGTGCCCTGCCCCGCGATGATCCATGCGTGGTCGAACGGCGGCACCATCGTCAAGCCGCGCGCGGCCGCTTCGTGCTCCGCGCGGGCGCGCCGTTCGACCGACGTCGTTCCCTCGAAGATCACTTCGGCGCCGAACGAACGCGCGCCTTCGACCTTGATCCGCGGCGCCGTCTTGGGCATGACGACGACGGCGGGCGCGCCCAGTTCGCGCGCGGCGAGGGCCATCGCCTGGCCGTGGTTGCCGGAGGAATAGGTGATCACGCCACGCCGGCGCTGGTCGGCGGTGAGCTGCGCGACCATGTTGTAGGCGCCGCGGATCTTGAACGCGCCACCGGGCTGCAGGCTTTCACACTTCAGCGCGAGCTGACGCTCTGCGGCGGTGGACACATCCATGAGCGGCGTCACCCGCGCGATAGGTGCGACGCGGTGCGCCGCCGCGCGGATGTCTTCGAGCGTGACGAGTGTATCGGGAGACAACGCGCGATTGTACATCCGGCGTCCGGAACCTTCACCGCCACGGCGGCACGCGCTGAGGGTTGGGTGTGTCTTCGATCGTGACGGTCACTCCAGCGCGCGTAGCGCGGGCGACGAGTCCGACCGTGCTCGTTTCACCGTCTGCGCGTGACCTCTGAGTTTTTCCTGCTGGCGCAGCCATTGCACTGCCCGGGCGGTTCAAGGAGGAGCAGATGCGACTGATGAGTCGGGCCTGGAAACCGAAGAGGTTACGCGATCAGGTCATCGTGATCACGGGCGCGTCGAGCGGCATCGGCCTGGCTACGGCGCGCATGGCGGCCGAGCGCGACGCGCGGGTGGTGCTCGCCTCGCGCAATGAAAAAGATCTGCGCGCGGCGACCGAGGAAATCAACATGCGCGGCGGTCGCGCGACGCACGTGGTCGCCGACGTTGCCGTTCCGCAGGACGTCGATCGCATCGCCGATGTAGCGCTCCGCGAGTTCGGCGGCTTCGACACGTGGGTGAACAACGCAGGGATCTCCATTTACGGCAAGCTGACCGAAGTGCCGATGGAGGACAAGCGCCGGTTGTTCGACGTGAACTTCTGGGGGGTGGTGAATGGGTGCCGCACCGCCGTTCGCCATTTCAGCCGTCATGGCGGCACGATCATCAACATCGGCAGCGTCGTGTCGGATCGCGCGATTCCGCTCCAGGGAATGTATTCGGCATCCAAGCACGCGGTGATCGGTTACACCGACGCGCTCCGTATGGAACTCGAGCACGACGGGCTTCCGATCACGGTCACGACGGTGAAGCCCGCCTCGATCAACACGCCGTTCGTGGAGCACGCCAGGAACTACATGCCTGAAGCGCCGACGCTTCCGCCGCCGGTCTACGCGCCCGAGGTCGTCGCGGACGCGATCCTGCGCTGCGCGGAACGCCGGTTCCGCGAGGTGACCGTGGGCGGCGGCGGCCGTGTGCTCAGCGTCATCGGCCGCGTCGCGCCGCGGACGATGGACGTGTATATGGAGCGGTCGCTGTTCGATCAGCAGAAGGACAAGAGCGGGGCGGTGCGTACGCAGGACAGTCTGTATGGGCCATCGCGCGACGGCGCTGCAAGCGGCCCCTACGAGGGTCATGTGATGCGATCGAGCCTGTACACGAAGGCGGTGATGTCGGACTTCACGCGGGCGCTGCCGTTCATCGCCGCCGGCGCGGCGATTGCCGCCGGAGTCCGGCACCGGCGGGCGCGGGAGGCAGGAGCCGTCGCCTAGTGACAGATCACTAGCCGCATCGGGATAAGATTGCGGCGTGCGTCTGCCCCTCCTAGCGGCGCTGTTGCTCACGGTGCTCATGCCGGCGCCGCAGCGTTCCCCGGAGCCGTTCGTGCCGGTGGGTGTGTGGTACGGCGGCGGCACATCCCGCGCGCCCATGGTGTCGCGCCACCCCGCGGCGGAGCGCGACGCATGGGGGCGCGATCTTCAGGCGATCAAGTCGCTCGGCTTCAACAGCATCAAGACATGGGTGGACTGGGCGAGCGCCGAGCCGGTCCGCGGCGCGTATCGATTGGACGCGCTCGAGCAGCTGTTGTCGCTCGCGGACGGCATCGGGATACGCGTCATCATTCAGATCTACACGGATGCCGCACCCGAGTGGCTGGGGAAGCGCTATCCCGACTCGAGTTTCATCACCGATCAGGGGGCGCGCATCGGATCACAGGCGTCTCCGGGCTATTGCCTCGATCATGCGGGCGTCCGCGCCGACATGACCGCGTTCATCAGCGCGGTCTCGACCGCCGCCGCCCGCCATCCGTCCTTCTACGCCGTCGACGTCTGGAGCGAACCGCACATCGTCAACTGGGTCTGGTTCAACGCCCCCGTCGAGTTCTGCTACTGTCCGCACACTCAGGCGCGATTCCGTGAGTGGCTGAAAATGCGCTATCGCACGCTCGACGGCCTGAACGCGGCGTGGTATCGCACGTTTGCGGACTGGAACGAAGTCGAGGCGCCGCGATTCGGGACCATCTTGTCGTACACCGACTTCATCGACTGGAAGACGTTCGTCGCCGCGAAGCTGCAGGAAGATCTGAAGCTCAAGGCCGATGCGTCGGCGCCGCGCGGTGCTCGTCCGGTGTCGAGCCATTCGGATGCGCCTGCGATCATGCTGAGCCCGTTGTCGGGATACGGCAACCCGGACGATTGGTGGATGGCGCAGTCGGTCGATCACTACGGCACCTCGATTTATCCGAAGCACGCGTCGGCCACGGCACCCTGGTCCGCGGTGCGCCTGGCGTCGGCGCTCGACGGCATTCGATCGGCGGCCCGGGACAAGGGGTGGTGGATGGGCGAGCTGCAGGCGGGTCAGGGTGCGACCGGCGTGCGCGTCGCCACGCCGGTCACCGGCCGCGATCTGCGCTTGTGGGGCTGGGCGGCGATTTCGCGCGGCGTCAGCGCGATCAGCTACTACGCGTGGTATCCGATGAACTCGGGATACGAATCGAACGGCTACGGGATGATCGATCTCGACGGACGCATGACGGACCGCGCGAGAGTCGCCGGCGAGTTCGCCGGCGTCGTTGGACGGAACAGCGCGCTGTTCGCGCTGGTGCGGCCGCATGCGTCACGGGTCGCAATTCTCTACAACCGCCTGTCGTACATGGCGGGGGGCAATACCGTGGCGCCGGGGCTCGTCGTTCGCAACTCGATGCTGGGGATCTATCGGGCGCTGTTCGAGCAGAATCTGCAGGTTGATTTCATCCATCCCGACGAAGTGATCGCGGGGCGCGCCGCCGATTATGCGGTCGTCTATCTCAGTTATCCGGTCATGCTGCAGCGCCCCGTCGCGGATGCGCTGAAGGCGTATGTGAAGGGGGGCGGCACGCTCATCAGCGAGGCGCGCCCGGCGTGGAACGACGAGCGCGGGTTCGCGAACCTGCGCATTCCCGGCGCCGGGCTCGACGAAGTATTCGGCGCCCGCGAACGCGAACTGCGCTCCGGCGAGCCGATCACATTCACGACCGAACGCGACCTCGACGGTGCGCTCGCGCCGCTTGCGAACCGGACGTTCAACGGCACCGCATTCGCGGAACATCTGGAAGTCACCGGTGCTGACACGCGCGTGCTCGCGCGCTTCGCCGGCGGCGACGCCGCGATGACGCTGTCGCGCTACGGCGACGGCCGCGCGATCCTGATCGGGACCTTCCCGTCCGCCGCGTTCGAGCAGGAGCCAGAGAAGGTACGTGCGACCGGCGAACTGCTGCAGCGGTTGATCGCATTCGCGGGCGTCGCGCCCGAAGTCCGGATCGACGGTGCGTCCGGGCTCGTCGAGGCGCGCGTTCTCGAATCGTCCGGTGCGATCGTGATCATCGCGCTGAACCATTCCGATACGGCGCAGAAGGTCACATTCTCGTTCGCCCCATCGATCCCGGAAGCAATCTGGCAGAACATGGAGACCGGATCGCAGGTGAACTTCGT